>CAYMUE010000279.1:0-6104 GCA_964393505.1 uncultured Polyangiaceae bacterium | reverse complement strand
GCGTGCTCCCGCGGGTCGGAGAACGTCACGAACACCTCGTTCCCACGCACCGCAAGCGAGACGTCGGAGGCGTCGCCCGCGGCGTTGGTCAGCCGCGTGTCGTTCACCACCTTGCGCAGGTTCCGATCCACCTTCGCCGCGTACACCTCGCCGTTGCCGTCCCGCCAGTCCACCCACGCCACGACCCATCCGTCCCCGGCCCACGCCACCGCCGCGTCCGCGGCATCCCCCTTGATGCGCGTCAGCATCTGCTGACCCTCGCGCTTCCCCTCCGCATTGATTCGGGTCACGAACACTTGCGGATCGCCCGCGTCGCGCGCCACCCATGCGACGCACGCATCCTTCGTGCCCTGCGCCCCGGGCGCGATCGACACCCCGCCCATCGACAGCGCACGCACCGAGACCACCGTCGGCGCACCGATCTGCTTGCCCTCGGCGTCGAGCGCCACCACCGACAGATTGGCCGCCGTCGGCTTCTTCGGATCCCCGGGGATCGCAGAGCCCGGCGGCGATCCCGGTCCGGCCTGCGTCTTCGCCAAAGCGCGCTCCGCTCCGATCGCGGTGGCCGCACGCGCCGGGTTGGGCGGCTCGACGAAGTAGGTGACCCAGCCCACCAGCGTGTTGCCCGCAACGCTCGCTGCCGACAGCTCGGAGATGTGGTGCTCGAGAGAGCGCACCACGGTGTTGCTGACGACCGATGGCGGCGTCGGCCGCGCCTCGACGGTCGCAGCGAGAGGATACGTGCCCTTCTTCGGAGGCAGCGGAACCGCAGCCACCGGCGCAGGGGTGATGAACCCGGTGACCAGGACCGAACACTCCTTGGACGAGCAGCCCAGCCCCCACGCGCTCGCCGGCACCGCGCCGGAGAGCTTGTCCACCAGCAGGGGCGCGCCGCCCACCGGCGTCAGCGCCTCGTCGAGGCGCAGGTACGTCGCCACCGGGCCCGCCGGCTCGCACGTGGCCTGGGCGCCGCACGCGGGAGCCGACGTGATCACCGCCCAACCGCCGGGCGCCGCCGCAAACTCCGGCAGCTCCCGATCACCTCCGTGGAAGGGAATCGTCAACGTCCGCGGTCCCGCCGCGGCCGCGGCGTCGATCGTTCCGACCCGGAACGCGCGGCTGCGCGGCGATCGCTGCGACAGATCCTCCCACGCGATGAGCGCCTCGCGACCCGAACGCGAGGCCACGAGCGCGACGAACGACTGCTCTCCGATGGGCGGCGTGATCGGGTGCGGTGGCGACGTGACCTTGCCCGCGAAGTCGAGCGCAGCAGCGAACACGTGATTGTCCGTCTCGCGATGATCGGTCCACGCGACGACCAGCGAGCCTCCGACGCGCACGACGTCCACGTCGGGAGAGGCCGTGGGCGAGTCGCTGACCGCGACGGGCTGGCCGACGAGCTGCCCTGCGGTGTCGATGAGCTGCAGCGAGACCTTGAAACCGGCGTCTGCGCCTGCGCCCGGCTGCACCAGGGCCATGGCCACGCCGTTCGACGTGAGCGCGATCTGCCATGCTCGTGCGTTCGCGCAGATCATCGTCGGCTGCCCGGCAACGTGTCCCGTCGAGTCGAGGCGGATCGACGAGATCGCCGCCTTGTCCCGTCGCTGCTCTGCCCAGAACAGTATCGGTCCCGACGGGACCATCACCACGTCGGCCCACACGATCTGGCCAGAAACCTGGGACACCGTCGTCGGATCGGTGCGAGGCCTGCCGTCGGGATCGAGCGTGACCGTCTCGAGCGAGGTCCCTTGATTGGAGCGTCGAACCCACAGGGCAACGAATCCATCGCGAGGCGCTCCGGGCCGAACCACCACGACGGCGGCATCGTCGGGGGCGCGACCGACGTCCTTGGGTGCTGCGCTGGGCACACCGCGCGCGTCGAGAGGCGTCGCGACCCAACGTCGCTCCTTGCCGTTGGCTGCATGCAGGGTCATGCCGCCGTTTGCCCCGAGGGCCGCGTAGGGGCCGAAAGTGCCTTCGGGGACCAGCGCGATCACGTGACCCGGGAGCCAGCGAGGATCGGTGGGTGCATCGGCGCCGGCATCGGCAGAGGCGACCGGTTTGGACCGCGGCCGTGCGGGTTGGACCGAGGGCGAGCACGACAGGACGAGCGGGGAGGCGGAGAGCGCGGCGACGAGGAGACGGGAGAGGGCTCGCATGGGAACGCACCTTAGGGGACGGGGCACAACATGCAAGAGATCCGGCATATTCCGCGCGAATTCGTGCGGTCAGCCGCGCGGCTCCGGCAGCTCCGCGGGCACCGAGGAGGGGGGAGGGCCGACGAGCGGGAGCAGCACGACGAAGCTGGCGCCGCGTTTCGGCGGGCGCACGAAGGAGATCTCGCCACCGTGTTCGACGACGATGCGCTGCACGATCGAGAGGCCGAGGCCGGTGCCGTGGGCCTTGGTGGTGACGTAGGGTTCGAACAGCCGGGCCGCGAGATCGTCGGCGATGCCGGGTCCGTTGTCGGTCACCGCGATCCGCAGCATGTCCCCGCGGCAGGGCTCCACGAGCAGCTCGATGCGCGGGTCGGGCGTCGGCTCCCCGCGCACCGCGTCCATGGCGTTCTGCAGCAGGTTCGTGAGCACCTGCACGATCTGATCGCGATCGGCCCGCAGCGCAGGGCACGGTGAGGCCACGACGTCGATTCGGATGGCCGGGTCCGCATGCGATGCCGCTACGCCGCGAACCGCTTCGACCACGTCGAACGGCGCGGGCTTCGGGGCGGGCAATCGCGCAAATCGCGCGAAGTCCGACGCGATCGTCGCGATCCGGTGCACGTCGTCGAGCACCCCCTTGGTCGCCTGCTCGAAGTAGTCGTCGAACTGCGGATCGTTGCGCGCCCGCAGACGACGAAGGGTTTCGACCGACGATCGGATCGGCGTGAGCGGGTTCTTGATCTCGTGGGCCACGCGCCGGGCCACCTCGCGCCATGCCGCAATGCGCTCCATGGCGGCGTGGCGCTTGCGCAGCACCGAAAGGTCGTGGAGCGTCGTGTTGAATGCCCTGGCGAGCTGACGCATCTCCCGTGTTCCCCGCACCGCAACCGGGCGCGGCTCCCCGGAGGTCACCTCGCGCACCTCGGCGGCAAGCTGCGCGATCGGGCGCGCCATGCTGCGCGCAAGCACGATCGCCGTGAGGATGGCGGCCAGCAGCGTGATCCCGCCGGCAAACAGCACGACCCGGTCCAGCCGCGCGAGCGCGTCGTCGAGCCCGCGGGTCGAGGCCGCAGCGACCAGACGGAGGTTGGAGCGCGGATCGACGACGATCTCGACGGCCTGCTCGCCGGGCAGCGGAGATGCCTCGGGGGTGCCGCTGACGGCGAGGCGGACGCCGTAGGCCTTGCCGACGCGGTCGAGGATGGACGAAGTGTATCGTGCGCCGAACAATCCGACCGAAACGCCGGCCTGCCTGCGCACGCAACGGGCCATCAACGCCGGCGGGATCGCCTTGCCCCTCTTCGCGGCCGGCGCCGGTGCGCGCAGCGTCTCGAACGCCGCATCCTCGCGCGCGAGCTGCGCTGCCAGCGCCTCATCCACCGTTCCGATCCGCGATGCGTCGTGGCCACTGCCAAGAACCTCGCCCGTGCCCGTCACCAGCACCAGCTCGTCGAGCTGCAGCGCCTTCATCTCCTCGGGAACCAGCCGGGCCAGCGCGAGACGACGTCCGCTGTCGAGGCGGCCGGCCTGCAGATCGATCAGAGTCTGATCGACGAACGCGGCGTGATCGCACACGGGGCGAAGAATGTTGCGAGCGGAGCTCTGCTCCCAGGCGAGCTCCATCTGGATGCCTTGTCGTGCGCCCTCGACCTTGGCCGCGAAGCGATCGGACTCGGACTGCCGCCAGGCCTGGCGCACGAGCAGCCCGATGGATGCGGTGGACAGCACCGCGAGCAGGCCGAAGGCGAGCAGGAGGCGGATGGCGAGGCTCACGTTCGCATCCTACTGCACGGCCGCCGAGCCCGCGACCGACATGCTCGGACCCCTTCCGCACCGATGGACGCTGGCTCGATGACGGTCGCTCGTGCGATTCTTCGGGGCGATGGCCGATCAAGAGCAGCAGCTCACCCCCACACCCTACGGCAACGACGCGGTCACGATCCTGGATGACATGATCCGCCGAGCCGCCAACATCGGTGCGAGCGACATTCATCTGGAGCCGAAGCGGGACCGGATGCAGGTGCGGTTCCGAATCGACGGCACCATGGTGGAGCAGCCGCAGATTCCCCTGGAGGTAGCGGGCCAGGTGGTGTCGCGCATCAAGGTGCTCGCGCGCATGGACATCTCGGAGCGCAGGATCCCGCAGGACGGCCAGTTCACCCTCGAGGCCGGGCTGGGGTACCTGATCAACCTGCGCGCGGCGAGCTTCCCCTGCACCCAAGGGGAGAAGGTCGTGCTCCGCCTGCTGCTCGGGCAGAACCTCATCGCCTTCGAGAAGCTCGGCTTCGACAAGGACACCATGGACCGCGTGCGCGAGATGATCGGCCGCCCCCAGGGGTTCCTCGTCACCTGCGGCCCCACCGGCTCCGGCAAGACCTCCACCCTCTACGCCTTCCTGCAGCTGCTCGACACCGCGCGCGTCAACGTGGTCACCCTCGAGGACCCGATCGAAGTCGAGATGTACACGATCACCCAGGGGCAGACCAACCCGCGCACCGGCTTCACCTTCGCCGCAGGACTGCGATCCATCCTGCGCCAGGATCCCGACGTCATCCTCGTCGGCGAGATCCGCGACGCCGAGACCGCCGGCATCGCCCTGCAGGCCGCCCTCACCGGACACCTCGTGCTCTCCACCCTCCACACCTCCGATGTCGTCGAGACCATCGTCCGACTCGTCGACCTCGGTATCGAGCCCTGGATCATCGCCAACGCCCTCACCGGTGTGCTCGCGCAGCGGCTGGTGCGCGTCGCCTGCCAGCACTGCAAGGAGACCGTGCCGCTCGAGTCGGACCTGTGGGACGGCGACGAGGTGCTGCTGACCGCGGGGAGCCCGGTGCAGAAGCCCAAGGGGTGCGCGCGCTGCCATCGCACGGGCTATCGGGGGCGCACCGGGATCTACCAGGTGCTCGAGCTCGACGACGAGCTGCGGGATCTGATCAAGGGGAAGGCGACCGCGCCGGAGTACCGCGAGGCCCTGCGCGTCCGACGCATCCCCTCGCTGCGAAGAGTCGGCTTCGGCAAGGTCCTCTCCGGTATCACCACCGTCGAGGAAGTGATTCGTGTCACGACATGATCGGGAGCCGGACCGCGCTCAGCGGCTGACCCGGATCGAGCAGGTCACGCCGTCGAGCTCGACCTTCGTCTCCGGCTTGTCCACCACCTGCAGCGTCCAATACGACTTGTCCGTCCCCGCCTTGCGCCCGTAGCGCGCGTCCACGTCCGCGTCCGCAGGGAACCCCGCAGCCACCGCCGCCCTCCACGCCGCCGACCACACACACAGCGGATCCTGCGTCGGCTCGTCACCCGCCGCCGGCTTGACCCGCTCGATCAGCGGAGCACTCGCGTGCAGCGACAGATCCACCCGCTCGCGCTTGAGCGCGCCCTTGTCCAGGCGCGGGTCGTTCTGCTCGTACAGGTAGCGATAGGAGATCGACGGCTCGGGGCGCGTGAGGTCCACGAAGCCCTTCCTGGCGCGGGACACGGCGATCTCGACGAGACGGAAGTCCGGGCTCCCCTCGGTGAGGCGACGTCGAACCGCAGGAAGCAGGTCCGTGGGATCCGTGGCAGCCGGGTTCGCGATGGCGATCCCCTCGAGGGTGAGCGGAGCCGCTGGGGGCGTCTCCACCGGAGGAGGCGGCGCCGATGGCGGCGGTGGCACGACGATCATCTTGTAGCCGGCGTAGCCGAGGCCCGAGATGAGCAGCAGCCCGGCGATTCCGGCCAGACCGAGGATCACGGACCGCGTGCGCGCCTTCTGCCGGTTGCGCTCGAGCGACGCTCGCCGCTCCTGCAACCCCACGATCGCGGGCTGGAATGGAGGCGGAACCACCGGCTGCGCGTTCTGATCGGCTCCGCACAACGGGCAGCGCGCCGTCGCCGCACCCACCGGACCGCCGCACTTCACACACCGATCGGATTCCATGACGTCCTCTCCCACGGAGCGAG
>CAYMUE010000278.1:2702-6111 GCA_964393505.1 uncultured Polyangiaceae bacterium | reverse complement strand
AGCGTGGAGTCGGGATCGAATCGGATCGCCTCGGCGATCCCGGGCGCAGCGGATTCCTGCGGGTCTGCCCCGGCGTCCGCCGGCTCTGCGGCCCCGTCGTCGCTGCAGCCGCCCGCGGCGATCCCGACGATCGCGGCGATCGCGAACGGCGCGCCGACCCGGGACCTGAAGTGCATGCGGGCATTATAGAGGTTCGGGAGCAAACTGGGATGTTTCCGCCGGATTCGGTGGCCGGCAGGGCAGGGGAGTCATGGCGCCGACCGGGAGATGAGGGGGATCGACACCCGAGAGTGGGCAAAGTAGCGTCGCCGTCGATGCCCCACGACGACTCCTCTTCCGCGATGGACGAGCCGCTCTCTTCTGCCGAGTCCCGGAATCCTGTGGCGGAATCGGGCGCCGGAGCACCCGCGTACGACACGGCGTCTGCTCTCGAGCCCGCGCAGGGCCCCGCCCGCGCCACCATGACCGCGGTCGCTCCGTTGCTCTTCTTCTCGGGACTGTGCGCGCTGGTCTATCAGGTCGCCTGGCTTCGGGAGCTCAAGCTCGTCTTCGGTGCGTCCACTGCCGCTAACGCCGCGGTCCTCGCCGTCTTCATGGGAGGGCTCGGCGTCGGTGGCCTGCTGCTGGGCAAGCGCGCCGACAAGCTCTCCCGCCCCCTGGCGCTGTACGCGAACCTCGAGCTCGGGGTCGCGCTGAGCGCCGCGCTCACACCGTTGCTCGTGCTCGGGGGACGAAAGCTCTACCTCGCGGTCGGCGGCTCCTCGGTCCTCGGACTGTCCGGCGCGACCCTCGTACGGCTGCTGCTCACGGTCGTCGTGCTCGGCGTGCCGACGTTCCTGATGGGAGGCACGCTCCCCGCCGCGGCCAAGTCGGTGTCCAGCGCCAGCGATGCCCGGCGCCGCGACGTCGGAACGCTCTATGCCGTCAACACCATCGGAGCCGTGACCGGTGCGTTCGCCGCCAACTTCGTCTTGCTGGAAGTGTTCGGCACACGAATGACCTTGTGGATCGCGTGCCTCGTCAATGCCCTCGTCGGCATGACCGCTCGGGCCGTCTCGCGCCGATCGGCGACCGCGCAGAACGACGCTCCCGCTCCGCAGCAGGCCGGCTCGGGCTCCGTGCTGCCCGCGAACCTTCGGTGGTTCCCGTCTGCTGCTGCAGCGATCGCGGGCTTCGCGTTCCTGCTCATGGAGCTGGTCTGGTACAGGATGCTCGGCCCGATCCTTGGTGGCTCGTCCTACTCCTTCGGGTTGATCCTGTGCGTCGCGCTCCTCGGCATCGGTATCGGTGGCGGGATCTACTCGCGCTTCGGGCAGAACAGGCCCGCCACCCTCGCCGGCTTCGCCTGGACCTGCGCCCTCGAAGCGCTGTGCCTGATGATTCCCTTCGCTGTGGGCGACGGCGTCGCCGTGGCGACCATCATCCTCCGCGGCTTCGGGGCCCTCGGCTTCGTCGGCCACGTCGCTGTCTGGACCGTCGTGACGTCGTTCGTGGTCCTGCCTGCTGCGATCGTCTCGGGTTACCAGTTCCCTCTGATCATCGCGCTGTTCGGCAAGGGCGACGCGAGCCTCGGCAGACACGTCGGCATCGCCTACGCGACGAATACTGTCGGATCCATCGCCGGATCTCTGGCCGGAGGCTTCGGCCTGATCCCGCTCCTCTCCGCGCCCGGCTGCTGGCGGGCAGTCGGTGGGCTGCTCGCAGCCACTGCCCTCGCGACCGCAACTGTCGCCCTGCTCGTGGGGCAACGCCGGATCGCCGCGATGCTCCCTGCGGCTGTCGGCGCCCTCGCCGCATCGCTGCTGCTGACCACCGGACCAACCGCGGCGTGGAGACACGGCGGGGTCGGCGTCGGAAGAAGCGGCCAGATCTCCGCGAGCAAGGGGACCAACGACATCATCGAGCTGCTCCACGCAGAGCGACGCGCGATCGCCTGGCAAGCCGATGGTGTCGAGAGCTCCGTGGCGGTCTCCAAGCGCAACGGATACTCGTTCTTCGTGAACGGGAAGAGCGATGGCAATGCCATCATCGACGCTCCGACTCAGGTGATGGGAGGACTGATCGGCGCGGCGCTCGTCCCCTCAGTGCACGACGCCTTCGTGATCGGCCTGGGGACCGGAAGCACGGCAGGCTGGCTCGGACGCCTCCCCGAGATCGAACGCGTCGATGTCGCGGAGCTCGAGCCGGTGATCCTGCGCGTCGCGCGCGACTGCGGCGCGGTCAACGAGCAGGTCCTCGATAACCCCAAGGTGCACATCTCGATCGGCGACGCGCGGGAGCTGCTGCAGACCTCGCGGAGGCGATACGACCTCGTCTTCTCGGAGCCGTCCAACCCCTACCGTGCAGGCATCGCGAGCCTCTACACCCGCGAGTTCTACGAGAGCGCCGCCTCATCCCTGCGCGATGGAGGCGTGTTCCTCCAGTGGCTGCAGACCTATGACGTCGATGGTGGGACCGTCGATACAGTCCTCGCTACGCTCGCTTCGGTCTTCCCCTCGGTGTCGGTCTGGCAGACCGAACCGGGAGACCTCGTTCTGGTGGCAAGCGCCCGCCCATTGCCCATGGACGCTGCCGCCTTGCGCACCCGGCTCTCTACGGAGCCCATCCGACGCGCCATGCTTGCTGTCTGGGGCGTCGATGATCTGGAGGGCTTCCTCTCGCACCACCTCGCCAACCCGGGATTCGCTCAGGCGATTGCCGAGGGGGAGGCAGGACGGATCAACCTCGATGATGCGAACACCCTGGAGTATGCCTTCGCGCGCACGGTGGGATCGGGCAGCTCGCTCGGCTCCACCGCCGTGCTGCAAGCGGCGAGACGTCTCGGCTTCGCACGGCCCGTGGTGTCCGGAGCCCCCGTGGATTGGGCCAAGGTGGAGGCGACCCAGGTCCTCGACTTCGGCCCTGGAGAGGCGGAGCTCGTGAAGACCTCCTACGGTCCCCCAGCCCAGGCGGCCTTCCGCAGCCTGATCCTTCACTCCAGCGGTGACTTCGCCGAGCTGCACAAAGAATACGAGCGTCGCGCTGGAGGCCCCATCCCGCCGCCGGTCATGCGCTTCTACGTCGATGCGCTCGCCCGGTCGGGGCACGACGATGCGGTTGCGCTGATCAAGTCCCACCGTGAAGCCCATCCCGTCGAAGCCGACATCTTCGAGTCCAGGTGGCTCTTCGCGAGAGGTCGATTCGCGGAGTCTGCAGCTCGACTCGCGGGCGCCCTCGAGCGACATCGATCCGAGCCGTGGGTCCATCCCGATGTCGCCTCTTCGGCGCTCACGCTGGCCGTTGACCTGACGGCCAGGGATCATCGAGTCGCTCCTGTCCTGCTCGTCGCGCTGTCGGAGCCGTTCTCCGTAGGGCACCTCGACGAGCAACGGAATCTGACCCGGCTCAGCATCGCCGGAATTTCGGGGTC
>CAYMUE010000278.1:0-2602 GCA_964393505.1 uncultured Polyangiaceae bacterium | reverse complement strand
GCCATCATCGACAAGGTGGCCGCCACGCGCACCACGGTGCTCATCACCGGCGGGAGCGGGACCGGCAAGGAACGCGTCGCAAGGCTGCTGCACGACCGCAGCGATCGCGCCAGCAAGCCCTTCCTCGTGGTCAACTGCGGAGCGCTTCCCGAAGGGCTGATGGAGAGCGAGCTCTTCGGACACGAGAAGGGAGCCTTCACAGGCGCCTCCTCCCGCCACGTCGGCATGCTTCGCGAAGCCCATGGCGGCACGCTCCTGCTCGACGAGATCGGTGAGCTCCCCATGCCGCTGCAGGTCAAGCTCCTGCGCGTCCTGCAGGAGCGCAGGGTCCGTCCGGTCGGCTCCACTTCCGAGACCGAGATCGACGTCCGCATCCTCGCTGCCACCAACCGCGATATCGAGGCACAGGTCGCGTCGGGCGCATTCCGCACCGACCTGTACTACCGGCTCAACGTCATCCGGATCGAAATCCCTCCGCTCCACGAGCGGAGAGAAGACCTCCCGCTCCTGGTCGATGCGTTCGTCAAGCGCTTCGCTGCCGAACAGGGCAAGCCCGTGCGCGCCGTCAGCAAGGAGGCGTTCCGGTTGCTCGAGGCCTACGCTTTCCCGGGCAACGTGCGGGAGCTCGAGAACATCCTCGAGCGCGCGGTCGCGCTCGCCAACGATCTGGTCATCGAGCCGGCCGACCTGCCCGACGCGCTCCGCGGCAAGCCGGTCGCGCAGCTTCCGGTCGCGCTCGAACTGCCCGAAGACGGCTGCGACCTCGACCGGGTCATGGACGCGGTGGAGAAGAGCCTCGTTCTGCAGGCCCTCGAGCGCACGGGCAACGTGCGGAAGCACGCGGCGAAGCTCCTCGGCATCACGTTCCGGTCGATGCGCTACCGGCTGAGCAAGCTCGGCGTCGAGGTCGCAGAAGATGCCACCAGTGGCCAGGCCGACGACGCAGCACCAGAGTCCGGCGAGGGACCGGAATCGTCACCCCAGGCCCGGCCGAGGTGACGAGGGGCGTCACCGATGGACGTTCGGTTCCCGACTCGTGGTACACAAGAGGCTGGTTACTGCGGATCGAACCCTGCTCCCGATCGACTCTTGGCGAGGCACACGTCATGCTTTCTGTCATGAACTCCATGCCCGAGACAGCTCTGCCCTCCAGGTCGAAGCGCACGGCTGCCCGAAGCGCCTTCACGCTGGTCGAGTTGATGATCGCCGTCGCCATCATCGGCGTCCTCGCGGTGCTGGCCATCGTCGGGTTCAGGAAGTACCTGAACGCCGCGCACAGCAGCGAGGCGGTCAACATCATCGGCGCGATCAAGGCTGCCCAGGAGTCCTACCGCGCCGAGACGCTGTCCTACCTCGATGTCTCGACCACGCTCGACACGTTCTATCCGCGTGCGGATCCCAACGACAAGAAGATCGGCTGGGGAGGCAACGGAAACAACGTCGACAAGTGGCGCATCCTCAACGTCGATACCGGCGGCCCGGTGCTGTACAGCTTCGCAACGATCGCGGGACTCCCCAACCAGACGGTCCCCACCGGCGCCATCAAGACGGTTCAGAAGCCGACCTTCCCGGCTGCCCCCGTGGAACCCTGGTACCTCATCCAGGCCGTGGGCGACGTCGACGACGACAACGTCAACTTCTACGCGATCGCCAGCTCGTTCTCCGCGGATGTCTACATGGAGAACGACGACGAGTAGCCCGACGCTGCTGCGTACGTTCAGGGCTCAGGCCGGAGCGTGCGCGCCCAGGACGACCAATCGCGCCCGCATCGCGCCCTCGCCAACTCCCCGGTCTGCTGCCCAGCGCATGCCCACGCACTCGGCGTCGGGCCGATCACCCTCAACTGCGTTCGCGTGACGAAGCCCAGGGGGCGCCAGCGCTCGTCGAATGCCTGCTGCTGGCGAATCATGTCGGAACGCGACTGATCCACCGCGAGGGCGGTCAGCTTCCGCTTCACGTGCTCGCGCAGCTCGATGTCCTCGGTCGATGCGTAGATCCGCTCGAGGAATCGAATGAGCGCTCCTCGCTCGGCTTCCTTGTCGGCGAGCAGCCCAGCGGCCGACACCGCGTGCCAGAGCAGGTACTCGTCGCGGCCCCCGAGCTCTCCCGCACGCATCAGGGCGGCGGCTCCCGCTTCGCGCCACGCTTCGATCTCGTTCTCGTCCGAGAGCGCGCTCGGCGCGACGTAGGCGAGGAACTCGCCGAAGTTCATCCACAGCTCGGCGTCCATGGGGAACTCTCGCAACCCGCGTTCGACGAAGGCCCGCGCCTTGCGCACGTTGTCCGCTTTGTTCGGATCGTTGGTTTGGAAAGACAGGAGCGAGTCGGCGAGCCTGTAGGGTTCGCGGAACCGGGGCGCGAGCGTGGCGACCGCGTCAAGGTACAGGTCCAGGTGGTCGAAGGCCCGCTTCTCGCCGAAACGCAGCCCCTGGGTGACCAGCACGTGCGCCCAGATCATGTCGGCGAGCGCGTCGCGATAGCCCATGGAGACCGCCGGGAGCACGCGGCTGGGCGGCAGGGCGTAGGCGTCGCTTCGTTCCTTCACGCGAGCCTCGGCGGTGAAGAGCCGGGGGCGCGCGATGGCGATGACGAGACCGCACAG
>CAYMUE010000277.1:0-6137 GCA_964393505.1 uncultured Polyangiaceae bacterium | reverse complement strand
CGGACCATCGTAAACACAAGCTCGGCTCGATCACCAAGCAGGGCAACACCTACCTAGGTCCTGTCACGCTTGACCAGCTCATCCGAGGCACACAGGCTGGCAAGATCCCGTTCGATGCCGTCGTGTGCGAAGAGGGCGGCGCCGCATGGACGCCGATCACGGAGCTGCCTGCATTTCGCACTCCGTTCGGCCAGGCACCGGGCGCCGGTGCCATCGACCCGCGCCAGTGGTACGTGCGGGCGCCAGGCACTGGGGAAGTTGGGCCCATCACTACGGCGAAGCTTCTGCGCAGCATCGAGGCTGGCGGAGTCACACGAGACGCTGAGGTGAGGGAGCAAGGGGCATCAACTTGGCTCCCGGTCGCGAACGTCCCGGAGCTGTGCGCCGCATTCCCGCGTGTGCGTGACGTTCCCACCCCGCCGGGGAGCGGTGTACCAACACCATCGTCGCCCAGTACACGCGGTCGTCCGCAACGACTGCTCGTGATTGGCGCTGCCATTGCCAGTGCCGCCCTGCTCCTCGGAAGCTGTGGAGCCCTCGGTCTGTGCGTTGTGTGCAAGAGCACGTCTGCCGAGCAAGCGCGCGATCCGTGCAAGGTGACGACCGGCTGTCAGAAGCATGGTGAGTGCACCCAGATCAGGCCCCCCGGTCGCGACTCGCCCATCTGCAAGGCGGCATCGAAAGCGGACTGCTCGAAGAGCACCTACTGCGTCGAGTACGGCATGTGTTCGTTCGTGCCCTACGATGACTTCCCGAGCGCCGGCACGTGTGAGGTCGTCACCGACGCAGACTGCGAGCAGTCCAACGGCTGCGCGGAAGCAGGCCGGTGCAAGGCGAACAGCGGGAGCGCCTGCCTTTCGGGAACACCTGACCCCGTCCGAAACTTGTATCTCGGCGGCAACCACCCATGCTGCCGATGAACGCGAGACGGGCTCTGGACGCGATTGCTTGGATGACTGTCGCCCCGCAGAGCTTTGGCCATCGGTCTCCGTGTGCCATCATCACCACGGAGGCCCCATGCGCGTCACCCGATCGCCCGCCCAACGGTTCATCACGTACTTGCTGGTTCATCCGAGGAAGCTCGACAACCGCGCCATCCGGCGCGAGCTGGAACGACGGCGCCTCGTTCCGCTAGCCTCCCGGTTGCTTGACGCGCAGCGCGAGAGGCTGGCCCCGCCCGAGCCCTTCCACCCCTGGCAACTCGACCACCAGGCCTCGCGATCCTTCCTCGAGCGGGAAGGCATCGAGGCGCTGTTCCGGCGGGACCCGGTGGCGGGGGATGCGCTACGGATCACCGAGCAGCCGAGGCTGCAGGAAGTCGTCGAGGTCTTGCTGCTGGCCGGGGCGAGCCCCGAGATGGTGGCGGCAGGGCTGGAGGCGCGTACCGGTGCACGCGTGACGGCAGGAGTCGTGGCGGCGTATCGCTCGCTTTGTTTCGATCTCTCGCTGTTCGATCGGTCGGAGGTCCGGCATCTGATGCGTCGGCGGCTCGGGCGCAACGTCGACCCCGACATCGTGCAGAGCGACGCCCGCTCGACCGCGGCGTCGCTGCCGGTCGGCGCGGTCAACGGTGTGCTGGCGAGCCTCCGGATGGGCGCTCTGCCGCGGCACATCGACTACCGCAGGCTTGCCGAGAGCGCCCGCGGCATTCTTGCCGCGAGGGTGTTGGAGGCTGCGGTGGGCGGGACGCGCAGAGATGCGACCGCAGCTCTGCAGTTCGCGAGCGCGTTGCGCGTGGTGCATGAGCTCGTCGAGGGCACTGCGGACCCGAACGGGGCTGTGCTGGAGGCCGTGCAGCAGATGCAACTCGTGGCCGATACAACACGCCTGCCCACGATCGCCGAGCTGTGCGGCTCCAACCATACTGTCGACCTTCAGCCGTCCGTCGAGCCGGAGGGGGACGACTTCAATTCCGTGGCCTCGCCTGCTCCGGCCTTGGTATGATCGCGCAACTGGCGTGGTGGAGGCCTTGATGGTGCAACGACAGAAGATGTCGGAAGAAGAGATCGTGCGAGGTCTTCAGCAGCTCGCCGAATGGGACGCGCTGCCCAAGGTCGATGACTATCTCGCCGCCGGATCGGAACCAAGCATCTTTCGCGTTCTTCGCCTACAACGGGAAGAAGGCGTTCACAGCGACATGCTCCGATGGTTGCTCGATCCCGAGGGATGGCACGGGCTCGGCGCTGGGTTCGCTCGACGGTTCCTTGCCACTTGCATGACTCGCGCAGCCGAGGGATCTGCTGCGAGCATTGGGGCACCGGAAGCCATCGAAGTACAGCAGGTGTTCCGAGAGTTCTCGACCGGCGACGGGCCAGTGGACATCCTGGTGAAGGGCCTGGCGGGTGGCGCACCGCTTGTCCTCGCGATCGAGAACAAGGTCGATTCCCCAGAAGAATTGGGGCAGGTTGCGCGATACGCATCCGCGCTTGGGAGACGGTTCAGGGATCACAGCCTCGTCGTGGTGCTTCTGTCCCCCAACGGTCGCAAGCCCAACCGCATCCCGGACGGCGTAGCCTGGTCGGCAGTAAGCTACGAGCACGTGAAGACCGCGCTCGAAGAGGCTCTACTCGAGGTGTCGACCGTGCAGGGCCCCCAGCCGGCCGGGCTTGCGATTGCGCGACAATATCTTTCGTTGGTCGGGAGATACATCATGGCGGGACCTGATTACATCGACAATGTCTGCAAGGAGCTGCTGCGGAAGCACCCCGACGCCTGGCGGGTCATCCGATCACGAATGCCGTCGGAAATGGATGAGCTGCACCAGGCACTCGGCCGCGCATGCTGCGCAGTCCTCGAACGCGAGTGCGGGGGGAAGTGGATCTTCGTCGTTCGAAGGCGAATGTACGCGGCTGTTTGCCGGCCCTCGTGGATGGGGCTCGGTGATGCTCCGGGTGACAGCAGAAAGTACGTAAGCTTCGGGGAGGATGAGGGCGCGAGTCTCGCTGCTGTTCATTTCAGGTTCGCCCTGATGCCCGTTGAGGATGACGACGCCAAGTTCAGTCTGGAAGCGAGAATGAAGGTGCCCGGCCCCAAGGTGATGGGTCAGCGGAAACATGACGAGCTGCTGCGCGCCCTGGCAGCAACGCACGTCAAGCTTCCGGACAAGGAGCAATACACTGCACCTCTCGCCCGCAAGTCCCGAGCAGAGGCTGGCGGAGACGAAGGATGGGAAGGCATGGCGACCTGGGCCTGCAAGGAGGCTCACATCGGCGTGCTCACATCGGCCGTCGATCACGTGCTTGAAAACGCCGAGTAGCTATCACGCCGCGGGCCAACCCGTTGTTCCTCGGTACGGTTTGCCCATCTGACGTCGCGCCTCCTGAAGCGAGCCGATCATCACCGGCACACACGTGTTGACGATCCCGCAGGCCCGGTGGTCGAGCAGCTGCTCGATGGTGGGGCGATCGGGCTCTCCCTGCGCGACACGATCCTTCACCATCATGAGCATCACGACCTTGCCGTCCTGCTGCTCCACCATCGCCTCGGTGACGGGATAGTCGCCGTCCACGGGCGACACCACGTAGATGGCGCGCAGAGGTCTGGCACGGCCACTGGACTTTGCGTTCCGCCCACTCATGACAGCCGCTCCACCAGGTTGTCGACGTCTGCCCTCCAGTCGCCGAAGTCGGGACGAGCCCGCCACTCCTCCAGCAGGGCCGACGACTCGAGGATGGCCCTGACGGTAGCCAGTGCCTTGCGCCGCCTCTCCTGCCACAACGCCGTCCAGTTCCGCTCTACCCACGCGAGCGTCTCGGCGTCGATCCCCTTGCACGGCTTGTGCCCGGCCGCCGCCACCAGCTCGGCGGCCGCGAGCGCCTCCTGGCACCGGCCCACATCCGCCCGCCCCACTGCGTCCGCCACCAAGTCGAACGTGGTGTCGACCAACACGACATCATCGACGTGGTCGAGGAGGAACCCAAGCCAATCGGTTGCCGCGTCATTGTCGAATGAACCCGTTCCCCTCGCGTCCATGCACTTTCGGTTGCACGACCCCCGCGGCACGTCAACGCCCGAAGCGCGCCGCGGATACGCCGGGCAGCGTTGACAAGATCGGCTCGGTGCGCGACCTTCTGCGCCCATGCGACACCCGATCGATCGTGCCGCTGTCGCCCGGCGCGTCGCGCTAGCCGCACGCGAACAAGCGGCAGCATCGGCGGCCCGAACGATTGACACTATCCGTCGAATCGGGACGATAGGCCGCTCGACGCTGCAGCAGCGGCTCGATGAGCTTGTGGTCGACGCCCTCTCCCAGCTTTTCGAGCGTGACGCTTTCGGCACACCGCCACCTCTCCTGCGCCTCACAGCGAGAACTGACGATGAGAAGCCGTACAATCGGTATCTCGGCTGGCTCTTCGACCCCGGCCGCAACCACCGCGCTGCGATCCCTGCCCTGACAGCCCTGGCGAGGATGCTCCACTTCGACACCTTGCTGCGCGACGCAGAAGCGCCGGAGGCAGCCTCGACCATCGAGGTGCGCTGCGAGCGCTGTTGGCCCGACGAGGTCGGATCGATGCAGGAGCCCGATCTGCTGGTCATCTCGCCGCACGCCCTTCTGCTCTTGGAAAACAAGGTGCAAAGCGGCGAGAGCGGCGACCAGTATGGACCGTACCGGCGGGACTTGGACACCCTGGCGAAGGCGCGCAAGATCGACCCACTGGATGCCCGAGCCCACTTGCTCGCGCCAGATTCTCGCCCTGCTGCGACGGGCTGGGGCTTCACGCTCACCCATGGCGAGCTGGCGCTCATGCTATTGGACCTCGCGGCGTGCGAGGACCTTCCGGCCTGGGACCGCGTCCTCTGCTACCAGCTTGCCGATGCGTTCCGCGGAGCTGATCTCGCCGAGCTCACCTCGAGACTGAGGGCGCTCCTTTCCGAACTACGATCCCGCCCGGCGCAGCCGGGAGATGCTCGTCGGCTGATGGACCTCGGGCGTCTACCGCCCCCCTTTCGATGGAGGCCACTACCTTGAGCCACTGGAATTCGGCTATCGAGGCGTTCGATGAAGAGTTGGGCGTCCTGGAGGAGCTTCGGGAAGAATACAGGCAGTTCCTGGGCGGCACACTCCGAAGGCTGGCCGAGATTCGGACCGCGGTAGCCGAAGACGGATGGACCAGCTCCGTAGCCGGAGACGGCCTGAGAGTGTACTGGATTGGCAGACCTCGAGAGGATTCGCCAGTGTCGCTCCAAGCTTGGGCGCTGGCACCTTGGGGTGGCCGCGCAGCGACATTCGCCGTCGGTGTCGTGCTCGACGAGAGCGGCTTCCCAGCCGACGCCAGGACTCAACGCCGAAAGCTCATGGTTGCGGCAGCTGAAAAGGACTTCGATTCCGTGCCCGGCGGGCTGCCCATGAGATCGGAGCACGGCGATGTCACGCCGGCTGTCGTGCGAATCGCCACGGCCTCGATGAAGGAGCAGCCGGCGGATCGCCTTGCGGAACTGCTGGAGGCTCTTGCCCCCTTTGCGGAACGGCTGGACGGCATCATCAGGTTGAACCGGTGGCTCGCGGACAGCCTGCAGTCAGTGCTGACGGCGAAGGCACTGCCCGCTGGCGTGCCCGAGGCAGCCGAATGGCACCGCCCAACCCTGGGCGCATGGCAGGCAGGCCACTACATTCAGCTCGATCAGAAGGCTCCACCGCGCTGCGTTTGGGTATCGACCCGACCGCCGGCTGATCTCGTGATAGCTCATCAGACCCGGCAACTTCACAAGAGTCTCCTCCAAGCCGTACGCGCTGCGGACTACCCGTTATCCTCAACGAGCGCGAAGGCCGGACTGCTCATGGACTCCGCCTACGTGGCCGAATTGCACGCGCACGGCGACGTCACGGCCGTGCAGACCAGGGTCGCAGAGGCATTCGCAGCCTACTTCCGGGTCGCCGACGACGCGTGACGCGATATTGCGGTCGCACCTGCACGTCATCGTCATCGACGGCGTGTACTCGAGGCAGGAGGGAGGAGCGACGAGGTTTCACTTCGCCGAGCCGCCGTCGGCGCAAGAGCTGGCGAGCCTGGTCGCGACGATCTGCGAGCGTGTCTGCCGGATGCTGCGGCGTCGGGGTCTGATGGGCGAAGGGAGCCACGACAGCAACGAGGTCCGGCTGCCGGAGGCCGCGCTCGACGGGTGTCGCACGGTGGCGC
>CAYMUE010000276.1:0-6201 GCA_964393505.1 uncultured Polyangiaceae bacterium | reverse complement strand
GCCTCCGACGACAGCCTGCTCGACGACGCCCTCGGCAAGGCCGGACTGGCCTGATCCGAGTCCTCTCCCCGGCCGGATGTCTCCCCGCCGCCGACCCCAGCCGGCGTGTGCGCCGCAAAGTAGTCAACTATTCTCATTGACTATATGGGGTACGGAGCGCTACACCGTGAGCCGGCAAGACCATGAGGATGTCCACGAAAGGCCGCTACGGTCTGCGCGTGATGATCGAGCTGGCAGCCCACCACGGCGACGGCCCCGTTCTCGTCGAGACCATCGCCCAAAATCAGGGCATCTCCGGCAAGTACATCCACGTCCTGGTGGGCGGCCTCCGTGCCGCCGGACTGGTCCGCTCGGTTCGCGGCCCCAGCGGCGGATACCTGATCGCGCGCGCCCCATCGTCCATCTCCGCCCTCGACGTCGTTACGGCCCTGGAGGGTACGAGCGCCCCCGTGGACTGCGTCGCGGACTCCGCGTTCTGCCCGCGCGCAAGCCGCTGTCCCGCTCGCGACGTGTGGTGCGAGATCGCTTCAGCCGTGGATCGCGCGCTCTCCAGCTTCACCCTCGACAGGCTCGTCAGCCTGCAGCGCCGCCGGCAGCCCCCCCCGCCGCGCTGCCCACCGAAAACCGCGTCCACTCCCAGGAAGCGTTCGAAGGCATCGGGGCGTCGTCGTCCGGAAGCTGGCAGCGGATAGTCCGCCTGCGTTCAATCGGCTCGCATCGACGACGATGGCCCCCCGCTGCAGCGAGCTTGGAAGGAGACTGGTCATGACAAGGATCTTCGAAGACAACAGCCTCAGCGTGGGACGCACCCCGCTGGTGCGGCTGAACCGAGTCACCCAGGGAGCGAAGGCGACCGTGGTCGCCAAGATCGAGGGAAGAAATCCAGCCTATTCGGTCAAGTGCCGGATCGGCGCGGCGATGATCCATGCGGCCGAGCGCGACGGCATCCTGAAGCCCGGCTCCAAGGACGTCACCATCGTGGAGCCCACCAGCGGCAACACCGGCATCGCCCTGGCCTTCGTCTGCGCCGCTCGCGGCTATCCCCTCGTGCTCACCATGCCCGAGACCATGTCCATCGAGCGACGCAAGATGCTCGCTGCCTTCGGCGCCCAGCTCGTGCTCACCGAAGGGTCCAAGGGCATGAAGGGCGCCATCGCCAAGGCCGAAGAGCTCGTCGCCTCCGACCCGTCCCGGCACTTCATGCCCCAGCAGTTCAACAACCCAGCCAATCCCCAGGCCCACTTCGATTCCACGGGTCCCGAGATCTGGGATGATACCGACGGCATGATCGACCTCTTCGTCGCCGGCGTCGGCACCGGTGGCACCATCACCGGCGTCAGTCGCTACATCAAGCAGCGCCAGCACAAGCCCATCAGGTCCGTCGCCGTCGAACCGCTCCACTCCCCGGTCCTCACCGCGATCCGAGCCGGCCAGAACCCCGCTCCCGGACCGCACAAGATCCAGGGCATCGGCGCCGGCTTCAAGCCCGACGTCCTGGATCTCTCCCTGGTCGATGAGATCGCCACGGTGTCCAACGACGAGGCGATCGCGTTCGCGCGACGCCTTCACCGCGAGGAAGGCATCACCTGCGGAATCTCCAGCGGCGCCGCCGCTGCCGCGGCCTGCCGCCTCGCTGCCCTCCCCTCAAACGAAGGCAAGCTCATCGTCACAGTCCTTCCGGACGCGGGAGAGCGATACCTCAGCTCCGCGCTGTTCGAGGACCTGAAGTAGCGCCCAGCGCACGTTTGCACCAACCCTTCGACGGATTCGACTCGCGATGGAGCCCGTCTACCTGGATCACAACGCGACTACGCCGCTCGACCCGGCCGCACGTGAGGCGATGCTCCCTTGGTTTGACGGCAGGGTCGGCAATCCGTCGAGCATCCACGCCTTCGGCGCTCACGCCCGACGCGCGATCGATCTCGCCCGTGCCCGCGTGGCCCGGCTGGTCGGCGCCCAACCCGACGAGATCGTCTTCACGAGCGGCGGCACCGAGTCGAACAACCTCGCCATCCTCGGTGCCGCGGCCGCAAGAGCACCCCGCCGACGGTGCATCGCCACCACCGCCATCGAACACCAGTCGGTGCTTAACCCCTGCCTCCACCTGCGCGAATCCGGCATCTCCGTCGAGTTGCTCGCTGTCGACCACAACGGTCGGTTGTGTCCGGAGCACGCCATCTCCTCGATGCGGAAGGGCACGTTGCTCCTCTCGGTCATGCTTGCCAACAACGACACCGGCACGATCCAGCCCGTCGGTGATCTGTCGGCCAGAGCGCGTAAGCTCGGCATCCTGTTGCACACCGACGCAGTCCAGGCCGTGGGGAAGCTTCCGGTCGACGTGAAACGGCTCGGTGTCGACCTGCTCTCGTTCTCCAGCCACAAGCTGCACGGGCCGCAGGGAGTCGGAGCGCTGTATGTGCGCAAAGACACGCGCCTCGCTCCTCGCACCTTCGGCGGCCATCAGGAGCGCAGCCTCCGCCCAGGGACCGAGAACCTCGCGGGGATCGTCGGGTTCGGCAAGGCGTGCTCGCTCGCAGCCGAGCGCCTTGCGCAGGACTCCGATCGGGTGCATGCGCTCCGGGCATCCTTCGAAGCCGCGCTGCTCGAACGCATCCCCGGCATCTCCATCAACGCCCGGGAGGCGTCCAGGCTCCCCAACACGTCCAACGTGAGCTTCCCCGGTCTCGACGGAGAGGCCCTCGCCATCAATCTCGACATCCTCGGTCTGGCCGTGTCGACGGGCGCTGCGTGCAGCAGCGCGGACGCCGAGCCGTCGCACGTGCTGCTTGCGATGGGACGTACGGAGGCCGAGGCGCGCTCCTCGGTGCGGTTCTCCTTTGGACGAGGCAACGACGCGGACGACGTGCAGCGCGCGGTCTCGCTCGTCGTCCGGGCCGTTGCCGGCATGCGGGAGGACGCCCGATGACGAATGAAAGGGCTGCGGCTGGAGACTTCGGCACCGAGGCGAAGCCACAGGCGCCGGTCGGATCGCGCTACGCCCGCCAGGCTGTGCTCGGAGTGATCGGCCCCGAAGGTCAAGAGACGCTCTCGAGAAGCACCATGCTCATCATCGGGTGCGGTGCACTCGGGAGCACACAAGCTGAGCTCCTGGCACGGGCGGGTGTGGGCCGACTGATCCTCGTGGATCGTGACGTGCTCGAGCTGCATAACCTTCAGCGTCAGCTGCTGTTCGACGAGCATGACGTGCGCGAGCGGCTCCCGAAGGCCACGGCCGCGGCGCGGCGATTGCGTGCGATCAACTCCGAGATCGAGATCGAGGAGGTGGTCGCGGACGTCACGGCAGGGATCGTCGAGGGGCTGGTTGAGCGCGCGGATCTCGTGCTGGACGGGACCGACAACTTCGAGACGCGCTATCTTCTGAACGACGCGGCCGTGCGCGCCGGCAAGCCGTGGATCTACGGCGGCGTCGTGGGAACGGACGGGATGGTGATGGCGGTGCGACCCGGGCAGGGGCCATGCCTTCGATGCCTCTTCCCGGAGCCGCCCGATGCCCGACACCTCCCCACTTGCGAGACGACGGGCGTCCTCAATGCCGCTGTGGTCTGGGTGGCCGCGCTGCAGGTGGCCGAGGCGATCAAGGTGCTGGTTGGGGCCCCCGGCGAGTCCCGGTTCCACATGCTCGACGTCTGGCGAGGCTCCAGCTCCCCGATCCTCGTCCGCCGCGACGAGACGTGCACTTGCTGTGTCGAGCGACGCTTCGACTTCCTCTCGGGCGACCGCGCCTCGTCCTCCACGGTGTTCTGCGGTCGCAACGCCGTGCAGGTGACTCCGGAGCGCCCGGCTGCGATGGACTTGCGCGCGCTGCGCGAGCGGCTTGCTCCGCTCGGCCCGGTCACGCTCAACGGTCTCGTGCTGGAGTTCGTACGTGGGAACCGCCGCATGGTCGTCTTTCCCGACGGCCGGGTGCTCGTGATGGGCACCACGGATACCGCGGAAGCCAGAAGCCTTGTGGCCACGTACGTAGGATGCTGATGCCCGGGCCTGCCCGGACACGCACGAGGAGCTGAGTGTGCTGACCGCCCAAACCCTGCTTGAGTGGCTGAAGGAGGAGCGTGCCGAAGCCCTCGATGACCTCTGGCGTCGCGCGGACGATGCACGACGAGAGAACGTCGGTGACGAGGTCCACCTGCGGGGACTCGTCGAGATATCGAATCACTGCGTTCGACAGTGCCACTACTGCGGACTTCGCTCGACCAACCGCGATCTGACCCGCTATCGCATGTCGGCTGAGGAGATCCTCGACTGCGCCCGCGATGCCCTGAGGTTCGGCTACGGCACCGTCGTGCTACAGGCGGGAGAGGATCCCGGCCTGACCCGGGATTGGGTTTCCGACGTCGTCCGTCGCATCAAGAGCGAGACACGCCTCGCCGTCACGCTGAGCCTTGGCGAACGGGGCACAGACGATCTCGCTGCCTGGAAGCGCGCGGGAGCGGATCGGTACCTGCTCAGGTTCGAGACGTCCAATGCCGAGCTCTTCGCTCGTATCCACCCCCCACGGTCCGGCTGCGCGGCCGTGGATCGCGGCCGTCTTCTGCGGGAGCTGCGTCGCCTCGGCTATGAGACGGGCAGCGGGGTCATGATCGGGATTCCCGGACAGACGCACCAGGACCTGGTTCGGGATCTCGAGTTGTTCCGCGAGTTGGACCTCGACATGATCGGGGTGGGTCCCTTCATTCCGCACCCCGCCACGCCGCTGGGCAAGACGCAGGGGAAACGAAGCGAGGGGGAGCGGGCGCAGGCACCGGCGACGGAACTGATGACGTACAAGATGGTGGCTCTGGCTCGCCTGGTCTGCCCGCGCGCCAACATCCCGAGCACTACGGCGCTCGCCACGCTCAACCTGGAGGCGGGCAGGGAGCGCGGACTCCAACGCGGCGCCAACATCCTCATGCCCAACCTGACGCCGCCGCGATTCCGAGTCCACTACGAAATCTACCCCGCCAAGGCCTGCATTCGCGAGACGGCTGCTCAGTGCCACGGATGCATTCGGCGTCGCATCGAATCCCTTGGCAGGCGAGTGGGGAAAGGAGCTGGCTCGGCACTCTTCAGACCAGCCTCGACCTCCCCTGCGCCCGGCGTTCCGTTCGTCATCCGAACTGAACCGACCGCCTCGACAGGCTTCCGTACTCGAACCCCGTGACAGGGAAGCCCACCGACAACGGACGCTCGCTCGCCGCTCCCATCGCCACCACGAGCGGCGCGAAGTGCTCGTGGGTTGGCAGCGACGTGCCCACCCCCGGCGCCCGCAAGGCGTATTGCAGCAACAGGTCCACATCGCCCCGCACCAAAACGTCCTCGACCCACGCGTCGAAGTCCTTGGCCCAACTCGGCGCCGCCCCGTTGCCGTCCTCCCAGTCGAGTTGCCTCAGGTTGTGCGTGATGTTTCCACTCCCCAGCACCAGCACCCCTTCCGCGCGCAGCGGTGCCAGCACCTTGCCCAGCTCGAATAGCTTCGGCGCTTCCAGCGTCGGCATCGACATCTGCAGCACCGGCACGTCGGCCTCCGGGAACATCCGCAGCAGCGGTACCCAGGCCCCGTGATCCAGCCCGCGACGGGTCGCCTCGACAGGCATGCGCGCCTCGCCGAGCAACGCCTGCACCCGCGCGGCCAGTTCGGGCGCCCCCGGCGCCGGATACCGAAGCTGGTACAGCTCCCTCGGGAACCCGAAGAAGTCGTACACGAGGGGAACCGTCTCCGCGGCCCCGAGCTGCACCGGCGCCGCCGCCCAGTGCGCCGAAACCACCAGGATCGCCCTAGGCTTCGGCATCGCCCTGCCCCATGCGAGCAGCGGCTCTCCCTTGTGCGGGTCGATGGCGAGCAGCGGCGCTCCGTGCGCCACGAACCCCACCGGCATCCTGCCTCCGCCTCCCGATGACCTGTCCATTCCGATCCCTCCTGCTGCGCCTTCGCGCCTCGTTCGCACCGAGTCCTGCTGCCGACCCTCCGCGGTGCATCCGAACCCGAAGGCAGCGGCCACCCCGACGGCTCCGAGCCCTCCGGCCAACGCCCTACGTGACAGCTTCATGGTCCGTCGACCATGGGACCAGTGGGGAAGGCTGCCAAGCCGACGTCGGTAACACCCTCTCGTTTTCGCAGCGCCAACGGTCTTCGCGGCGCTGTGGCCTCTGCTACAGTCCCGGCGTGGCGCTGTTTCCACCGCTCGATCACGACCCCGACGA
>CAYMUE010000275.1:0-6284 GCA_964393505.1 uncultured Polyangiaceae bacterium | reverse complement strand
TTCTTTGCCAACTCCGCACGCAACTGCGCCGCTCGCATCGCTGACATCATCGCCTTCCGTGCAGCACGCGAGGGCTCACCCTCTCGCGGCGCAGGACAGCCTGGCAATCGCATCCTGTCGCGTCCAGAACGCGGATCGCTGACCGGCTGCTTGAGCCCTGCCGGCGCCCTTGTCGAGCCCCTCTCTCTCGAGTAGAATCATTGTCATGAACCGCCAGCTTCTGGCTTCGTTGCTCGGCGCCGCCTGCTGCTGCGCGTGCACGTTGATCACGCCGCACGAGAACCTGACGGGTGGAAGCGAGACGCCGCTTGGGGATGGTGGCACAGAGACACCAGACGCGGACGGAGGGCACGAGCAGGTCGACGGGGACGGGCAAGTGCCGGACAGCAACGCTGAGCCCATGGGCGAGGATGGTGGGGAGACCGCGGACGGTGATGCGAGCACACCGCCTGACGCGGGGGTGGTGGAAACCGGGAAGTCGTGCGACGGCGTTATTGGTCTATGTGACGACGGGGACGCAGCCATGAGCTGCTGCGCTGTTTCTGTGGTAGAAGGCGGAACCTTCGCGATGGGCCGCGCGGATGCACCGCCACCGGAGGGGCCGGCCCACAATGCGAGTGTGTCGACGTTCTCGTTGGATGTCTTCGAGGTAACGGTTGGACGGTTTCGTACGTTCCATGATGCCTGGTTCGCCGATCATGACTTGTTGGCAGATGAAGCAGGAGCTCACCCGAGCTTCCCCGGCAGCGGCTGGAGAAGCGAATGGAACGAGCATCTCGACAAGGGCATGAAGGACCTTGTGGGGGATTCGTCGAACGCCTCGTGGAACCCGGATGCCGGTGGGGACGATGCGCGGCCTCTCAATCACGCAAGCTGGTATGTTGCATTTGCCTTCTGCGCATGGGACGGCGGATACCTGCCCACAGAGGCAGAATGGGAGTATGCGGCAGCGGGAGGCAATCTACAACGCTTCTGGCCCTGGGGCGATGCGTCGCCGCAGGGCGAACATGCTGTCTACTGCGATGGGGGCACGGGTGCGTGTCTGCTCGACCCGAAGGTTCCCGTGGGACAGCGCCCGGCGGGGAAGGGCATGTTCGGGCAGCTGGATCTCGGCGGGTCGGTGTTCGAATGGACGCTCGACGTCTATGACAAGTCCTGGTACGGGGACGGAGGGACGTGTGGCACTTGCGCGAACCTGGACGCGAATCCGGACGCGGACTGGGATTCCGACATACGCACGATTCGCGGAGGCTCCTGGTACCATGGGGCCGACGGACTGCACGTGGCCTATCGCAAGGGCTCTCGTGCGCGAGGGGCGGAGGGAAACGACATCGGCTTCCGCTGCGCACACAAGTATCCGTGAGGCCTCGGCCTCGATACGCCCAGCGCCGCCCTGCCTGGCAGCATCGCAGACCCGGCAGAACCCGGATTGCCTTAAACCACGCTTGTCCCAGCTTGTCGCAGTCTGGTGGCGTAGGGTGCACGCCGCCGGGGTGTAGCCGGTCCGTTTGACCACGCTCTTGCAGGGATTCCCCTGGGATCTACGGTGGTCCCATCATGGCGAGACGAAGCAAGACCGGGGAAGCGGAGATCAAGGCAGACACGGCAGGCGTGACCGGGCGCGTGCTCGAGTTGGCAGTGGGGGTGGCTGCCGAGGCTGGAGAGTCTGCGGCGCCGCGGAAGCGGACTCGCAAGACCGCCGTGACGAAGTCCGCCGGGACCGCAGAGACGCACGACGCAGGGAAGAAGAAGGCGCGGCCGCGGAAACGCCGGTCACGGGCGGTCCGTGCGGTAGGTGACACGGGAGCCGGCGAAGATCGCCAGGTCGATGCACTCCAGGCGCCCTTCGGCGATGAGATTGTGCGGGCGACTTCCTCGCCGATGCGCTCGAAGTCCTCGAGTCTCTTCTCGAGGACGTCGCGTGGAAGGGGCTCGACGACAATCTGCGGGATGACGCCGATCCAGCGACGACCGCGGCGATCTCGCTTCCTGGGCGGTTGCGTGTCGGACTCAGGACCGGGAGGTGGATGCTTGCGCCGGGGGTTCCGCACCGCCCGCTTCCGACGAGGTGGTTTGGCATCGGTTGGGTCGAGGGGAAGCCGGAGACCTTCAACTTCCTGGGCTTCACGCACGTGTGCGGCAAGACCAGGAGCGCAAAGTCTCTTCTGATGCGGCGGAGCATGCGTACGCGACTGCGTGCGAAGCTCGAAGCGGTCAAGGCCGAACGGATGCTGCGCAGGCCGCTTCCCATCACGGAGCCAGGGATGTGGGTGTCGGCGGTCGTCCGCGGAAACGACCAGTATCACGCGATTCCGATGAACATCGTCGCCATCCAGGCATTCCGGGCTCAGGTCACTCGCCACTGGCTGAAAGCGCTCGACGTCGAAGCCAGCGGTACCGGATGCCCTGGACCCGGACGCAACGCCTGGTCCAGAGATGGATTCCCGCCCCGCGCATCCTGCAGTCCTGGCCCGAAGAGCGATTTGACGCCAGACCCCGAGGCAAGAGCCCAGTGCGGTAATGCCGCACGCTGGGATCTGTGCGGGGGGCGGCCCGACCCCACGTGCTCAGAGCCGTCCCTACCGCGATCCCGCAGCCTCCAAGCCCCAGTGCCCACACTCCCATGGAAAGCACGCCCCTCGTCGATGCCTTGGCGAGTCTCATGACCCGGACGTGGTTCAAGACGGCGGCCTGCCGATGGACGATCAGAAGACGAATCGCGCACCGAGGCACCCGCCGCCGGCAAGGCCCTGCAGACTCACCGAGGGCGTCGTCGGGGTCGATCCCGCGGTCCGTTTCGAGGGCCGCGCCAGGTAGATCCACGTCCCGGCCGCAAGGGACACGAGCCCGATCGCGCCCGAGATGTCCGCCGCCGCAAGCTTCCGCCACGCGGCGTCTTCGTTGGCTTGCGAGCAGTTGGGCTTGCACGTCTCGGCCATGTTGTCTAGCTCGGCGCGCCCCTTGAGTCCCAGGGTCGCGAAGCTTGCGAGGCCCGCAACCCCGAGCCCCCACAGGACGTAGGAAGCTGCGGGCACAGGCTGGCTCGGGCCCTCTGGGGTTCCGGCCATCGCGAAGCGCACTGTCAGCGGCCGACGGACCTCTCCATCTCGCACCAGCACTTCCAGGTCCACAGGTCCCGCGCCCGCGGTGACGAAGCGGAGTTGGTGCGGGCCAGGGTTGGTGGGTAGTGCGCGCCCGTCGAGCCTGTCCAGCATCCTGCGGCCGTCGATCCATACCTGCACGGCGATCGCGTCGTGCCCGTCGGGGCCAATCGCGCCCAGCACGATGGACGGCAGATGCGTGTCCAGCGCATCGAGCCACTGCACACAGTCGTTGCGAACGATCTCCGGGCATCGCGCGTGAGCGCACGAGAGCATCTGCTCACGTGCCTCGATCAGCTTCGAAGCCTTCTGCAGCACCTGCGCCTGCTCATAAGCCTGGACGCACCGCAAAGTCTCGTCGGCAGCCGCACTGCCACCGCAGGAGACAAGGCACATCAGAGCGGCTGTCGCACCGGCCCACCGCATGCTCCGAAAGTACCTGTCCACCTCCCGCGAGGGAAGAGGAAAACTCTGCGCCGGGGCCGCGCGAGGATCGAGCCGCTCGGCAGCGCGTTCGGAACCGCCGTTGAGGTGGGTGGAGGGTGGGGGGTAGTGACGGATCAGGGGGCCGCCGGATTTCTGCCGCGGGCCCACCGTCCCGGTTCCAACGCACCAGATGCCAAGTCGCTACGGCGTGTAGGCTGGAGGCATCGGCAGCGTCTCGATGGAGTCGGAGTACTCCACCGTCACGTTGCTGCTCGACGGAGATCCGCACCAGGCGTCGACCGTTGTGTCAAACGTGTCGTAGGCGTGATTGTCGACCTGGATGCTCAACGAGGGCGATACGTTGGTGGAGAAGGAGTTGGTGCAATTGAAGCGACTGTCGGTGTTCGCAGGCGCGCCGCTCGTGAGCAGCACCGCAGCGTTGTTGGTTCCGAGGTCGAGGTAGCTCTTTGGAGCGATGTTCACCTGCCTCGCCAGCGTGAACCAGTTGAACATCACCGGAGCGCGCCCCGGCGAGTCGAAGCCGAGGATCCCGATGCTCCCGTGGATGATGCCGTAGGAGGCGAGCGCGTAGACCTTGGCTCCGACGCTCACAAATCGCTGCAAGGATCCGCCAGCAATTGAGCCTCCGAAGTAGGAGCCCTCGTCCTGGAAGCCGTCGATGCGCGCTCCGGACACAGTGAATCCCCGCAGGTTGCCACGCGAGGTGTTGTTGACGAGCTGGATATCGCCCGAGATGTAGAAGCCCTCGCCGTAGACGTCCTCAGGCACGCCGTACTTCTTTCCGTTCAGCCCCACGATGAGCGGTGTGCCCTTGATACTCGCTTCGGCGATGCGCATGCCGCTGTTCTCGGCGTGGCAGTTCTTGACGACGCCGCTGATCGATTGCGGATGATACCATGCATCTCCCGGCTTGCCGTAGTCCCCCTCGTTGTAGAAGCCGCTCTGGAGCCCATCATACGCGTAGCAGCTTTCGGCGACGAGGTTGGTCATCGTGCCCGTCGTCTCGAAGAAGTCGAACCCGCGGCCCCAGGGGTTCTTGCCGTCGTTCTCCCAGCCGCTGCCGCAGTGCATGGCGCTGCATCGATAGTAGTGAATGCTGTCGAGCGTGCCTGGCTCTCCGTAGGGGTTGGTCCACACGGCAAACCCCATATGATCGGCGTACCAGGCTTCGCAGTCGCTGTAAGTGACGCGATTGGAGCTCTTGACGATGACGAAGCAGCCGTAGAAGCCGTCGAGCCGGTTGTACTTCACGTCCGCGTAGGAGGTATACGCGTTGGACTGATCCACGACCACGCTGTTCATGGCAATGTCGTCGCCGCCGATCCAGACGTTGGTTCGGCCACGCAGAACCAGGCTGTTGACGGTGATGTCGTGGCCGAAGGCGGTCAGCTTGAGCCGCTGGGTGCTGCTTGTCATGGCTGCATTGCGGTCGGCTCCGTAGACCCGAAGCTCTGCGCAGTTCCCGTTGACGGTCACGCCCGACGGGATCGCGATGACGGCGCTCGAAGAGCCGGTCTTGAGCTCATAAACGCCCGGCGCAATGTCGATTCGCGCGCCAGCTTTGGCCGCCTCGATCACGCTCTTGATCTGGCTGAAGCTCATACCGGCGGTCACCTCCATCGTGCCGTCGCCACTGCCGACGATCTTGCAGCCCTGCGGACCGAAGCTCCCGGAGCTTCCGCCGCCACTGCCGCCGAGACTCCCTCCGCCACTGCCGCCGAAACTCCCTCCGCCACTGCCGCCGCTTCCTCCCGTCGCAGAACCGCCATCAATTGCACCGCTCCCACCGCTCGTGCCAGCGGCATCCGTCCCGGTGCTGCCGTCGATCGCGCTGCCGCTGCCCCCTTCCCCGAGTTCGCTCTCCCCTCCATTCAACGCGTCGTCGGCTCCGCCACAGGCGGAGAGAGCGAGGGCGATCGAGAGCGCCAGTCCTGCGCGGCTGGTGCGTGCGATTTGCTGCGCTGCGATCCGGTTGTGCTTGGGGTTGCGGCTCATGACATCTCCCTGGGTTCGTCGTGTGCGGCGTTCGCGAGCGGACAAGGCAACCGGCGTGCCGCGTACCTCGAGGGCCAACGAACGCGCTCCCCGCCCGAGGCACGGATGAAAAATGACGAGGATCGGTCCCGGTGGTGCACGGTGCTCTGCGGTGCCCGTACGCAGCTTGCACAGACATCGGCGTACGAGGCTTGCGCAGTTGCGCACCCGCCGTCATCATCGAGGTAACCGGTCGGTGGACCTCGTTCTTGCGGGGATTCCTCTGCGAACTACGCTGGTCTCATCATGGCGAGACGAGGCAAGACCGGGGTCGCCGGCAATTCGGCGCCACCCACCGTCAGCCAATTTCGGCGCCACCGACACTGAAGGGTGGCTGCCGAGGCTGGAGAGTCTGCGGCGCTGCGGAAGCGGACTCGTAAGACCGCCGTGACGAAGCGCGCCGGGACCGCGGAGACGCACGAAGCAGGGAGGAAGCCGGCGCGGCCGCGTACTCGGCGGTCACGCGCGGTCCGTGCGGCAGCTGAAGCGGGAACCGGCGATGAGCGCCAGGTCGATGTACTTCACGCGTCCTTCGGCGATGAGGTCGTGCGGGAGTCTTCCTCGCCCATACGCTCGAGATTCTCGAGTCCCTTCTCGAGGACGTCGCGCGGAAGGGTCTCGACGATGACCTGCGGGATGACGCCGACCCGACGACGACCGTGACGGTCTCGCTTCTTGGTCGGTTGGGTGTCGGAGTCAGAA
>CAYMUE010000274.1:0-6299 GCA_964393505.1 uncultured Polyangiaceae bacterium | reverse complement strand
ATGAGCGAGTCGAAGCTCGAGACCGGCGAGCCCGTCATCTCCAAAACCGCCCTCGTCTACGGCCAAATGAACGAGCCCCCGGGCGCGCGCGCGCGCGTCGCCCTCTCCGCCCTCACCGCCGCGGAATACTTCCGCGACGAAGAGGGACAGGACGTGCTGCTGTTCATCGACAACATCTTCCGCTTCACCCAAGCGGGCTCCGAGGTCTCCGCGCTGCTCGGACGCATGCCGAGCGCGGTCGGCTACCAGCCCACGCTCTCGACCGAGATGGGCGAGCTGCAGGAGCGCATCACCTCCACCAACAAGGGCTCGATCACCTCGGTGCAGGCCATCTACGTGCCCGCCGACGACTTGACCGATCCGGCCCCGGCGACCGCGTTCGCCCACCTCGATGCCACCACCGTGCTCTCGCGCGACCTGGCTGCCCTCGGCATCTACCCGGCCGTGGACCCCCTCGACTCGACCTCCACGATGCTCGATCCGCAGATCCTCGGCGAGCGGCACTACCGGGTCGCGCGCAAGGTCCAGCAGACCCTCCAGAAGTACAAGGACCTGCAGGACATCATCGCGATCCTCGGCATGGACGAGCTGAGCGAGGAGGACAAGCTGGTGGTCGCACGCGCTCGACGCATCCAGCGCTTCCTCAGCCAGCCCTTCTTCGTCGCCGCACAGTTCACCGGCTTCGCCGGCAAGTTCGTGCCGCTCAACGAGACCATCGACGGCTTCGAGCAAATCGTCAACGGCGAGTACGACGACCTGCCGGAGCAGGCGTTCTGGATGTGCGGCAACATCGACGACGTCAAGGCCAAGGCCGAGAAGATGAAGGCCGAAGGGGGCGTGTGAGATGGCTGCCGCCCACACCCGCGTGGCAGGGCGCATCCTCCTCGAGGTCGTGACTCCGACCGGCATGGCGCTGAGCGAGACCGTCGATGAGTTCACCGCCCCCGCCGTGCAGGGCGAGTTCGGCGTTCTGCCGGGCCACGTCCCGCTGCTCGCTGCCCTGCGCATCGGAATCCTCTCCTGGCGCAAAGGCGCCGAAACCTCGTCCCTCGCCATCGGCCAGGGCTTCGTCGAGGTCGCCGACGACTTCGCCCTCGTGCTCACCGACAAGGTCCTCGCCAAGGACAAGATCGATGTCGTCGCCACCCGGCTCCGCCTCAAGGAGCTCGACGATCAGCTCGAGCACTGGTCCGAGGAGCCTGGCACTCCCAAGCACCAGGAGGTCATCGCCGACGAGCAGTGGCAGGCGACCGTCCTCACGCTCTTCGGAGATCCACCGCCTCCCACCGTGCACACCTGGGAGCAGTACCGCGCTCAGCCGGATCCCGAGCCCCAGCCGTCCGGTGCGATGGTCCACGTCCCCGAGGCCACCCCGTCCGACAAAGCCAGCCACGGCTGAGCCTCCGTCGCCTTTTCCCAAGCGTCCCTCGCCTCCCTCGCCTTCACCCTCCCTGCGCACCACGCCGGTTGCTATCGTTCGGCAATGTCGCCCTCGCGCCTCCCTCTCCTTGCGCTTGCCGCTTCCTTGTCCCTCTCCTGCTCGCACACCCGCTCCGATGACGATCCGTTGACCGCGACGGCTCTCCCGATCATCGGCGGCGTGGAGGACGACGACGCCCTGGCGCACGAGTCAGTCGTCTTGCTGGCGGTTGGCGACGGCGCATGCTCCGGATCGCTCATCGCGCCCAACCTCATCCTCACCGCACGACACTGCGTGTCGCATACGATCGTCAACGGGATCTCCTGCGATCCCTACGGCGACTCCGGCAACGGCAACCACGTAGGCGACGACTACGCCCCCGCCGATATCCGGGTCTTCACCGGCTTCGCTCCCGACTTCTTCTTCGGGGAGCCCGTGACCGTCGGCAAGCAGCTCTTCCACCACCCCGAGAAGATCCTCTGCGACAGGGACATCGCCCTGGTCCTGCTCGAGTCCGACGTCCCCGGGATCACTCCGATGCCCGTGCGCCTCGGCTCTCCGGCCGTGATCGGCGAGCTCACCATGGCCATCGGCTACGGCCTGACCCATCCCAACAACTACGGCTCCTCCGGCCGGCGGTTCCGTCGCGGCGACATCCCGGTCCTGACGAGCGGGCGCGACCTCAACTACTGGTCCGGCGCCAACGAGCTGCAGCTCGGTCAGTCCACCTGCCAGGGCGACTCCGGAGGACCGGTCATCGCCATGGCGACCGGAGCCATCCTCGGCGTGACCTCGCGCGGCGGCGACTGCATCTCCGATACGCAGATCTTCTCCCGCACCGATGCCCATAAGGCGCTGATCGAGCAGGCCTTGGCGGCCGCCGGACATGCTGCCGTCCTCGAGCCGGGCACGCCGCCCCAGCCCGAAGCGCGCAAGGCGGTGGGGGCTGGCCCCTGCACGGCCGGCTCCCAGTGCAAGAACGACCTGTGCCTCGGAACCGCGGCGAACTCGTACTGCAGCAAGCTCTGCTACCCCCAGAGCTGCCCCACGGGTATGATCTGCATCGACACGTCGATCCCCGTCGGAGACCAGTCCCTCGAAGCCTTCGCCTGCAGGCCGATCCCCGACGGGACGGACTGCGAGGACTGCCGCTACGACAAGTGCCAGGACGCGTTCGAGACCTGCATCCAGAACGAGGTCTGCGCGACGGCCATTCATTGCGCTGACGGGTGCAAGGACGACGCTTGCCGGACCAAGTGCCGCGACAAGGCCTCTTCGAACGAGAACTACGCCAACTTCGAAAACTGCGTCTGCGGTTCGACCTGCGGCTCGTCGTGTGTGGGGCAGTGCGGCGCGGGTGCCGCCCTCGACGCCGGGGCAGGGGGAGCCGCGGGCGCGGCGGGCAACGGCGGCTCAGGGGGTGTGGCCGGCCAGGGCGGCGCAGCGGACAAGGGCGGCTCCGGGGGCGAAGGTGGCGGGTCGGGCGACGCGGGCGACGCGGGCTCCGGCGAGCCTCCGACCGAGGCGCCTGCCTCGGGCGGTGACGACGGCGGCTGCTCCATCGCCGCGTCGTCGAATGGTACGGGTGCCGAACCATCGGCGCTTCTTTCGCTCTCGGCTCTCCTCGGCCTCGGCTGGATGCGCCGCAGAAGAATCCGGACTCCCCGCTCCAGGACCGTTTGACGCGCCGCGAGCCTCCGCCCTACCATCCCCGCATGTTCAGTGCGTTGCGGGGATGGGCGTGTGTCTGGGCGCTGACCGCTGTGGCCGGGGTGGCGTGTTGTCCCCCCTGCAAGAAGGCCGGCCAGAAACGAACCCCCTCCCACGTCGCCGAGCCCGGCACTGGCCGCCCCGCGGTCGTGCCGGAGATGACCGCCCCGGCGGTGGCGACCCATCCCCTGGACGCGCCCCTCGCTTCGTTGTTCGAGGGAGGACCCGAATCGACCGGGATCGCAGTCGGCAATCCGATGCCGCTCAATCACGGCCTGCCCAATCGATTCCTCGTTCGCGCGCCCAAGGGTTGGAAGGGCGCGGAGTCGATGTCGAGCTACTACAGCGGCTTGATGAACCTGTACCTGCCCAACAATCCCGAGGCCGGGGTGCGCATCGAAGAGGTCGGGCCCACGATGACGGACGCCTCCGCCGGGGCTACCGCAGCACGTGTCGAGAGCGCCAGACAGGTCGTCTGGGAGCCCGCTGTCGACGGCAAGATCGGTGGTTGGAACATGCCGATGCGTCTGTGTCGCGGCCGCGGAGTCTACGAAGGGAAGCCTGCGCGGTTCTTCTGGGGCCACTACAAGGCGGCGCACGACACCGGCGTGATCGTCACGGGCAAGGTGCTCGATTCGGCTTCGGAGCAGCGCGTGCGCGAGTTCCTTGCCGCCTGGAAGGGGATCCGAAAGGGCTAGAGAGGTCTCGGCGGCTCGGGTCCCGGTGGCCTCGGGACCCCGAGTGAGGCCGGGAGGCCGCACTGCGAACCTGTCATGCGCCCTCCCCGGACGCGCAGCGACCTGCTACGTTGGAGTGCTGTCGCGGTCGAGACGAAGGAGCCTGGATGAACGCTCGGATCCTTGTTGCGGTGGTGTTGTCCGGAGCCTGGATAGGCTGCGGCGGAACCGATGCCTCGGACCTGTTCGGTGAGACTCCTGGGGGCGGCGACGCCGCATTGCCTGATGGGAGCGCAGGGGCCACCGACGGCGCGGCGGGGGGAAAGCCCGACGGTGCAGCGGGAGGCAAACCTGACGGCGCAGCGGGGGGCGGTCCCGATGGGGCGGCGGGGGGCGGACCCGACGGAGCGGCGGGGAGCAAGCCTGACGGCTCGGTGCCGGAGGACACGGGCCCGGGACCGGACGTTGTTCCCCCGGACACGGGTTGTGTGTCGGGGCAGACACAGACCGAGCCGTGCGGAATCAACGGCCGCGGAACGCGTACCGTGTCTTGTGACAATGGTGAGTGGATCTCGGGCGAGTGTGTCGACCCGGACGTCTGCCTCGACGGCGCGGAGCAGACTGTTCCGTGCGGACCCGGTGGCGAAGGCAGCCTCGGGCAGGTCTGCGAGGTCGGCCAATGGGAGGACGCGTCGGATTGCGAAATGCCCCTGCCCCAGACCGGACGCTGGGAGTGCACGAACGGCGTGTGCGAACCGTCCTTCGGCGATCCTTCGTGCGGCGACGGCGATTGCGAGCCCGATCAGGGCGAGTCCCCGTCGAGCTGTCCCGCGGACTGCGGCGCAATGACGACCCAGAACGGCCAGGGGAAGGCCTGCAGCGAAGACATCGATTGCGCCTTCTACGCCTGGCCGTCGACTTCCTCCGGATACTGGAACTGTCAGTGGTCCTCGGGGCAGGACTACTGCAACGCGGTCAAGACCAACGCCTACTGCGGCACTTCGGGGTTCACCTACTGCTACTTCGGGTCGTCCGGAATCGAGACTCCCGCGTCGTGCCCCGGGGATTGCACGAACGAGATGCTCAACCAGTCCGGCCAGGGCGGCTGCTCCGCAGACCGCGACTGCATCTTCCTCGACTGGCCCGTGAACCAGGACTGACCGGGCGGCGCCCGAGGTCCCTCGCGTCCCTCTCGGGGAACCCTCGCGACCGTCGCCCGTGCGTCGAGTTCGAGGTTGGTCGAGGCCCGGGAAGGGTGTAGAATGCCGCCTTCTCGTGAACCATTTGCGCCGTCGCCAACTGCGCCGGAGTGAGGATCACAACATGCGCGCCCGTAGCTTCTTGATCCCTTGTCTCGTCGGTCTGCTGTCGTCTTGCGGAGGTGGTGGGGACGGCTCCCCGGCCACTCCGACGCCGACGTGCTCGGAGGCGATGAGCCATCTGGATCAGTGCGTGGACGCGTACTGCGAGGCGCATGCGGACGAGACGTGCGAGATCCTGAAGGGCGGGCAATCGCCGACGTTGTTCGGCAGCTCGCAGGACACCTGCACGGGGCTGACGGCGACGGATCTCGACCATCTGGCGAGCGCGTCGTGTGATCAGCTGATCCAGGAGGCGAAGCTGCTGGCCTCGGGCAAGGCGGACTTCGACTGTCCGGCGTGGTTCCCCTGGTGCAACTCGCTGGCGCCGGACGGGGCGACGTATCGCGTGAACGTGCTGTCGTTCGACAACGATGCGGCGAGCCTCGAGGTGTTGCTGCCCGACATCCCGCGTACGATGGAGGTCCACGAGGGCAAGGCGTTCCAGAAGCTCGGACTCCGTGGCGCGGGCGAAACCCGCACGATCGGGCGTCCGGCCGTGCCCGAGGTCAGCTTCCTGCTCGGGCTGCCTCCGGGGGTCGACGCGGTGTCGATCGACGGGTGGGAAGTGCTCGACATGCGCAGCGCGACGCCTGTGAATCTGATCCCGGCGCAGTACCACGCGCAGGAGGACTCCGACGCGCCGCCGTTCCAGTACGACGCGCAGTTCTACTCCCAGGACACGGCGTGGCCTCCGGAAGAGGCCAAGATCGGCGACATCCAGACCTGGCGCAACTACCGCGTCGTGCGCGTCACCGTCCACCCTCTGCAGTACAACCCCGGGCGCAAGGCCCTCGATGTCGCGCTGCGGGCCCAGCTCAACCTCAAGTTCCACGACACGGTCGCCGAGCCGAAGGACACGGTCGACGAGGGCGCTTCGTCGAGCGAGGCAGCCTATGCCACCGGGATGGTGAACTACCCCGAGGCGGTCGCGGCGGGCACGGCGAAGGACGACGGCGGGGATCCGAACCGGGTGCGGTACCTGGTGATCGCGCACGATCCGCTGATCGAAACCCTGCAGCCGCTCGTCAACCTCAAGAACCTGCAGGGGTTGAAGACCGAGGTGGTGAAGCTGTCGGAGGTCGGGGCAGACCCGGCGAAGATCAAGGAGCGCATCGCGAAGGCGTATGCCGA
>CAYMUE010000273.1:3764-6317 GCA_964393505.1 uncultured Polyangiaceae bacterium | reverse complement strand
GACGACTCCGATTCCACACCGGAACAGACTCCCACCCCGGACGCCTCGTCGGAGCAGGATGCCGCCCCGGATGACGACGCGGAGGCAGGGATTCCCGACGTCACGGATGCGTCGGAATCCGAAGCAACCGTCCCCACGAAGGCAACGTTCCAGGTCGAGCAGTCCTTGGATATCGCGACCGTTGCCTCGGGGCACCTCGCCTTTCCCGACATGACCCGGCTCCCCGACGGACGCATCCTGCTCGTGTATCGGCAAGGGGCGAAGCACGTGGACAGCTCCGGGCGGATTATGAAGCAGTACGGTACGTCGGACGCGCTGACGTGGACCGTGCCGGAGGTGTTGTATGACCAAGAGGGGATAGACGATCGGGATCCTTCGGTGGCGACGCTGGCGAATGGCGATGTCTGGGTCAACTACTTCCAATACAAGACGTACGCGCTGACCGACGGGACCATGTCGGCGCACCACATTTTCGCTGCGAAGTCGACGGATCAGGGGAAGACCTTCGGCGCGTTCGTACAGGTCAATCCGGGGAGCATGGCGCCGTCGAATCCCAAGCTCAATGCGGAGGGGAAGTGGGTGGACGACACCGACACCGAGCTGCTTGTGCAGGCCTCTTCGAGCGCGCTTCTGGAGCTCGGAGGCAAGCTGGTGGTGCCGTCGTACGGGGGATACCCCCTGAACCTGAAGGATCTGGCCCACTGTCCGAAGTCGTGGATCACGTTGTGCGAGAGTGTGGACGGGCAGAGCTGGGCGGAGGAGCCGGTGGCCTTCGGCGCGACGACGACCTGGCTGCAGGAGCCGGCGTTGCTGCGGCTCGCGAGCGGGCGGGTGCTGATGCACGTGCGCACGGCAACGGGCTCGACCCCGAGCAATCCTGGGAAGATGAAGCAGGCGGTCTCGACGGACGAAGGGGCGACGTGGTCGGCGCTGGAGGACTTTCCGTTCGTGGGGCACGCGCCGGAGCTTGCGCAGATGAAGAGCGGGCTGTTGTTGACGGCGTATCGGGAGCTGAATGACGCCTACACGCAGGAGTGGGTGTCGTTCTCGTGGTCGCTCGACGACGGGGACACGTGGAGCGAGCCGGTGCGCGTGCAGGACTGCGGGGCATCGGAGTGCGGCTATCCGGCGATTCTCGAGTTGGAGGGGCAGCGCTTCGTGCTCGCGTACTACGCACCGGGCGGAAAGGCGATCAAGGCCGCGCTCTACCAGTACTCGCTGGAGTAGGTTCGAAACGCCAGCGGCTCAGGGGCGCGCCTCCGGCCAGAGATAGCGAAGCACGCGCCCCGAAGCCTCGTCGCCCTTGGCCCGCAGGCGATAGCGCAGCACCACCGACGTGAGCGAGTGCGGTCCCTGGTCGTAGGGGGCCGTCTCCACCACGCTGCCGAGCCCCGAGGCCGTGGCATTGCGCTCGACACGCGGAAGCAGACCGTCGATGTCCTCCTCGGACAGGAACGTCAGCCCTGCACGGAGGGAGGCGCGAATCCTGGAGAGCTCCTCTTCGCCGAGAGACGCGAGAGCGTCTCGCGCCGCCGATTCGCTCCCGCCCATCGTGATGGCCATCGCTGCCTCGAAGGTCCCTTTTGCGTTGGAGCGCACGCGGGAAGCTTCCGGATCGGTGAGCCCGGCGCGTCCGAGGGCGAAGGCGAGATGAGTTCGGACGGCCTCGGGCACCGCGGGGGACATGAGCTCGATCAGCACCGGCTTCGCGGCAGGGAAGGAGCGTCGCGACAGCGCGTGAGCGAAGCAGGTCGCGGTGAAGTGATCGCGCGCCGAGCGAGAGAGTGCGGCCTTCTTCACACGCGCGGCGAGGGACGGCGCCTGGTCCTGACGCATCACCCAGGGAATCGCCGTGCAAGCCTCCATCCGGGCGTCGTCATTGTTCTTCGCTTCTTCGACATGGCGGACCAGCAGGGGATAGGCGCGCGGGTCTCCCCATTCGGCCATTCCGTCGGAGGCGCCGACACTCACGGCGCGCAGCGCCATGCCGACCATCGCGCGCCCGCCGGACATCAACGCAGAGAGGCTGATGTCGATATCCCCGGCCTCCGTCTTGCGCCGATCGAGCTGCGCAGCGAGCTGGGTCCAGGAAGGCTCGTCGCGCATGGCTCCGAGGTAGCGGAGCGCGGGCTGCGCCACCGCCCACTCCGACGGAAAGGGGGGCTGCTGTCCAGCTTGCGGCAGGGGCAGGAGCGGGAAGGCCCAGGCACGCAACCGGGGCAGCGCCCGCGGCGATTGCACCGCAGCGAGCAGTCGCATCCCATTGGCGTGCGGGGCCGGCGTCTCGACAGACCAGGCCGCCGCCGCGCGCTCGCACTGCGATCGAATCGCGTCTCGCTGCTGCGGGTGAATGGTGACCAGATCCGCGAGCAGCCGGGCCGCCACGATGCGCTCCCGATCGTCGCGCGCGAGGGCCTGCTCCTCGGAGTCGGCGGACTTGCCATAGAGACCAACCGGATCGTGGAGCAGTCGGTCGGCGAGGAAGGGGACGGCGCGCAGGTCGCCGATCTCGGCGAGGGCGAAGGCGGCTTCGGCAGCCCAGTGAGGCGCGGG
>CAYMUE010000273.1:0-3664 GCA_964393505.1 uncultured Polyangiaceae bacterium | reverse complement strand
GGCGCCACCGAGACCGGGGCCAGCGGCGCCGATGCCACCACGGCCGGGGTCTGCGGCGCAGGAGAGGGCGCGGCGCAGGAGGCGACCAGGAGACCGCAGACCAGAGCGTGGCGAAGGTGCATGAAGCCCAGAATACGATCATGCCGTCGCGACGTCACCCGGCGCGACCGAGGCAACGAAGGCGAGGAGCTTCGATGCCCCGAGGGCGCGCCCGGGTGTCACGGCTTCGTCGAGGAGTTCGCGAGACTCGCGAGCGCGTCGCCCTCGAGGCGATACGAGACCCAGTCGCTCAAGGCGCGGAACCCGAGCTTCTGATACACCTCGCGCGCGGGATTCCAATGCAGTACGGACAGGTCGAGCCTGGGGCAGCGACGCTCCGCCGCGCGCGTGGCGACGGCTTCGATCAGTGCGCGCCCCACGCCCTTGCCGCGCGCCCACGGAGAGACGTAGAGATCCTCGAGATGGATTCCGGCGCAGCCCTCCCATGTCGAGTAGTTGTGAAAGAAGAGTGCGAATCCCGCCGAGCGGCCGTCGACCTCCGCAATGAACGACTCGAATCGAGGTTGCGAACCGAAGCCGTCGCGAAGCAGGTCCTCCTCCGTCGCCTTCACGGCTTCCGGGGCCTTTTCGAAGGTCGCGAGCTCGCGGATGAACTGCAGGATGAGCGCCGCGTCGGCGGGTACGGCGGGTCGGATCGTGGTGGTCATGGGCGGCGGAACGTACGCCCGCGGCCGGATGATTGCCAGGGGAAGGCTACCGGCAGTATCCCAGCCCGCTCGACTTGTTGCAGCGCGTGAACTTCACCGGGCCCCCCGAGCCCATGATCTCCTCCTTCGGGCAGTCGGCGAACGTGTCGCAAAGGACCGTGTCCGCACTCCCGCCGCAAGCGCCCCAGCAGGACGATCCCTGCATCGGGTGGAGACAGCAGTACTGACCGCCGCAGTCTGCCTTGTTGCGGCAGGCGAGGAGGCTCTTGGCCGGCGGCTCGCACTTGTCGAATCCGCCGTGGTCCGCATCGGGGACACAGGCGCCGGTCTTCTTGTCCGGATCCCAGCAGCAGGCGGGAGTGTCACCGGAGCAGCGCGACTTGCCGCACGCCACCGCGAGGTTCGCCGGGGCGCAGCGCCCCCACGCCGGAGTTGCCGGCTCGGTCTTGCACGCCTTGCCCGCGGAGCACGCCGCCCCGGGCACGCAGGCCTCGTAGGCCAGGCACGCCTTTGCGTCGCACAGTTGCGACGCCGGACCGGTGCCCCCGAAGTACGCTCCCATGCAGCAACGCTGTCCCGATGGGCAATCCGATGCATCGTCGCATTCGAGGACCCGGTCCTGGGCACCGGAGCCAGCGTGAAAACGCTCCAACTCGGTTCTGGGCTTGCAAACACCGGGGCGCCCCTCGGCCACGAAGCAGAACTCCGTGCGCGCGTCGCACGCGCGAGCGCCGCAGTAGACCTGGCCGGGCGTGGGACCGCTCGGAACAGGAACGGGCACCGGGGACGCGGAGGTCTGCGATGAGGAAGCACTGGTCGAGGTTGCGGGTGCCGGCGCAGTGACGGTCGCCGTGGCGGTCTGAGCTGACTGCGCAGTCGAGGATGGAATGGGAGAGGAGAGTCCGTCGCCCCCCTTGGGAGCAGCGGCTCGCTGCGAGCAGGCAAGCGGGAGCAACGCAAGAGCCACGACCGGGAGCGGGAGGCGAGCGCACGTCGACCTACGCATGATCCCAGGAATAGCGCAGTTTCCCGGGGAGGAGAAGTGGGCTGAGCTGCGCCGGCAACAAGCCCGCCCCAGAAGATCTCCGTCGCCCGGTCCGCAGGGATTTCGTCAGTACGACTGGTTCGGCATCCCCTCCACGCTCGTCGCGGTCCGCGCGAGGTCCGGCCTGCCGTGATTCGTGTTCGACGGCATTCTGCTTGTCGAGATGACCAGGGACCGGGCGGCAGGTTGCCCTTGCACAAGGACGGGGGAAGCGTAGAGCAAGAGGATGGCCTCTGCTCTTCAAACAGCAGTCCTCGCTGTCGCCCTCGGGAGCCTGGTCGCCTGCGCCTCGGAATCGGAGCCGACGAACGCGGCGCGCACCACCCAGACTGCCGAGCCCCTCGCCCCCTCCCCCGTCCGCTCGACCCCTTACGCCGATCCGACCTCTCGGCTGGGCTTCGACGTGCCTGCCGTGCCGGTGCGGGTGAGCGCCACGCACTTCGATGCATTCACGCCGGTCAACAAGGTCAAGCATCGCTTCGAGGTCAAGAGCGAGAAGGGGCTGCTTGTCCGGGTGGACGTGTGGACGAATCCCGAAGGATGGGAGGTGGGCCGCTGGATGGACACCCATTTGAGCTATCTGCAGAAGGGACAGGGGACGTTCACGGAGCGACGAATGGGCGTCGCGCAGGTCCCGGGGGTGTTGGTGGATACGCCTCGCTCTTGCCAGGCGGCGAACGTGCTCACAGCGGTATTCCGCGTGGGGGAGCACATCGTGGCGGTCACCTGCGCGGACGGCGAAGACACGGCGGCCAGGCAGGTCTTCGAACTGGTATTGGGCAGCATCCGCAGGGAGGCAGTGCGATGAGGCCCTCCCCTCGAATCCTGGCGGGTGCGGCAGCGCTGTGCATCTGTCTCGGCGTGTGGCCCCGGGAGGCCCACGCGGTGACGCAGTGCGGAGACCAGAGCGATACGTGCCAATGCGGTGCCAACAACCCCTTCCCCTGCTGTGACAACGGAGGGAACTGCACCTGGTGGGCCTGGCAAGCCGCCTGCTGCAACTGGGGCGTGAGTGTGCCGATGTTGGGCAATGCCAACACCTGGGCCGGTGTCGCCGCCAGTGACCCCAACTACACAGTTCTTCCGAATCCCGTACCCAACAGCATCGGATGCAGGGCTTCGGGCAGCTACGGACATGTCGTCTGGGTCACGGCTGTCGACGGCAGCACCATCTCGGTCACCGAGATGAACTGCTGGGGCAACTACGGCATGCGCACGGCGACCTACAATGCCAGCTACTTCGACGGCGGCTACATCGTATTGAAGTCGTCGCTGTGCGGGTGCACGGCGGGGGAGACGGAGAATCAGACCTGCGGGACCTGCGGGCAACAGACACGCACCTGCGGGTCGGATTGCCAATGGGGCGCCTGGGGGGATTGCGCCGGAGCCGACCCGGGAACGGCCTGCGATACGGGGAACAAGGGGGTGTGCGCCGCGGGATCACTTCGGTGTGTCAATGGCGACGAGCAATGCGACCAGACGACGCAGTCGTCGGCGGAAGTCTGCGACGGACTGGACAACGATTGTGACGGGACGGCAGACGAAGAGGACGTGTGCGGAGTGGACGCCGCAGCGCCGGACGCGAGCACCGGGGGAAGCGGAGGCGGTCCGGGGTCGGGTGGATCAACTGGGGCCGACGGGGCCGCAGGGAAGGACGGCTCCGCGGAAACGGGGCCGTCAGCGGACGGCGGAAACGTTTCGGAGGCGGGGGGCGATGCCGTGTGGAGTTACACCCCGGAATCTTGCGCCTGCAGGATTCCTGGGGAACGTCCGCGGGGATCGATCCTGCTGTGGCTTGCGGCGCTGTTGCCCTGGGTGCGTCGGCGATAAGGGGCCTCCAATCGCCGGATTGGCCCACGTGCTCGTGCTCGTGCTCGTGCTCGTGCTCGTGCTCGTGCTCGTGCTCGTGCTC
>CAYMUE010000272.1:0-6363 GCA_964393505.1 uncultured Polyangiaceae bacterium | reverse complement strand
TGGCGGCGCCGGCGTTGCCGCGGCACACGCACGCCCATCGGCGATCTCCGCACTCCATGAAAGCGAGCCTGGCCTCGCGTGTGAGGTCGAGGCTTCGGGCCGGGTCTCCCGCATGGTCCGCAAGCTCCGCGCGCAGCAGCAGCGTCCACGCGCGCACCTCGGCGTTCGCCTCGGACCATGACACCAGATCGGCCTGCACCCTGCCGAGCACGCGCTCGACGTGTTCGGGCCAGCCGGCGCGCTGCAGGGCGATGCCGAGACGGCAACAGGCAATCAGGTAGTCCGGGAGCACGGGATCGGAGACGTTCGCCTGCACGATCTCGTCGACGAGCTCCAACAGAGTATCGAGGATTCCCAGGGTGCTGGTTGCGCTGGCCAGCTCGGCCGCGGCCTGCAGCCGCAGCGCCGAACCGGCGGTCGCGAGCCTGAAGGCCGCGAAGGCGTGGGCTTCGTGGGAGGTGGCGTCCCCCAGCCAGAAGTACGCGCGCGCCTGCAGCAGGCGCATGGAGGCGCGGGTCTCTGCGTTCTTGCCCACCGTGGATGCCACGAGGTTGGCGGCGCCGCACGCGGCAACGAAGTCGTTGCGGGCCAGTGCCTCCGCGGCCGACGTTGCATAGGAATCGAGGCGGTTGATCCTCGATCTCGCGCCGCCATCCTCCTCGTCGTCCGGCAGCTCCACGCCTGCGATCCCCGCGCGCTCCAGGGGCGCTTGGGGCGCAGTCGGCTGCCCCAAAAGCGTCGGGGCTCGCGCGGCCGCATCTCGTGACGCGCTCATCCGGCCTGCAACCCTCTCCGCGGGAGCCGTGCCCTGCGTCGCCGGATCGAACCGCGCTTGCCGTCCCGTGGCCACGAGCGCGTCGTCATCGGCCTCCTCCGGAACCGGAGTGAGCAGCGACTCGAGGTCGAGATCGACGTCGAACTCCGCCCCCGGGTCGGGCTGGACCGACGGCACCAGGAACCGGCGCGAGGTGTGAATCGACAGGTGCATCGCCTGCCGGCGGTTGGTGCTGCCGTGCGCGCGCGGCGCTCCCGCACCGCCGTCGTCTCCGCCCAGCAACCGCTGCTCGAGCAGAGAGGGGATCGACAGGCGGTGACGGCTCACCAGCGATCGCAAGAACTCGTCGGGCTCCTCGCGGGACCAGCGCAGGATCTCCTCGAGGAGGGTGAGCATGGAGTCGGGACGATCCTGACGGTTCTTGCGCAGGGTGCGGTGGACGATATCCGACACGCCCCTGGGGCAATGGGGCACGACATCGTGGAGCGGGCGGGCCTCGCGATAGAGGATCTTGTGCATCGCGGCGACGTAGGTGTCGGCGAAGAAGGGGTGGGCACCGGCGAGCATCTCGTACAGGACGATGCCGACGGCCCAAACATCGGCCCTGCGATCGACTTCGCCGCTGCCTTCGAGCTGCTCGGGGGGCATGTACCCGAGGGTTCCCATCACGCTTCCTTCCTGCGTGATGGTGTGTTCCTGGCTGACTTTGGCGATTCCGAAGTCGAGCAGCTTGGGAATCCGCTGACCGAAAGGCGCCTCGAGCACGAAGATGTTCTCTGGCTTGACGTCGCGATGCACGATGCCCTGCTGGTGGACGGCGACGAGCGCTCCGAGAATGGGAATGGCGAGGTCCATCGCCTCGTCGACCCGGAGCCGGCACCTCTGCGTGATGACCGCACGGAGCGACTCCCCGCGCAGCAGCTCCTGCACGATGAAGAGCGACTCGTCGGTCGGCTCTCGGCCCATGTCGAGCACCTGCACGATGTTCGGGTGTTCGATGCGTCCGCCGATTCGGCCTTCGGTCGCGAAGCGCTCGACGATGGTGGCATCGGTCTGCAGATCGGGGAGCAGGCGTTTGACCGCCACCAGGCGTCCGGTCCAGACATTCTGGGCGGCGTAGACCTCACCGGAGCCGCCCTCGGCGAGGAAGCGATCGACGCAATAACGCTCTCCGATGAGCTGGCCGGGCATCCATCGCTGCGTCACGGCGCGGCGCCTCTCTCGGGCTCGGACGCGCTGCGGAGGGCTGGGGGCGGGACCACGGCGCAGGTGACCTTCATCGTTGCCGACATCTCCGCATCGTCGAACAGCACGGGCTCGGTCATCTCATCGCTCGGCACCTGTCTGCAGCGCGCCAGTTTCATCGAATAGCCGAAGGCCTTCGGCGCGGTCAAGCTGCATCCCGCGACGCTTCGCCCCGCAGAGGAGCTCCGGCTCATCGGTGACCGAGGTCCTGCGCGAAGCACCACGGGGGCCGGGCGCTCAGCTCACCTGCTTGCAGTACACGCCCTTGATCACCGCCTTGTTGTTGCCCTCCTTGCATTCGGTCACTGCACCGCCCGTGTTGACCTCCACGGTCACGTCCTTCGCGTTCGCCTGTCCCATCGGTGGATGGTCCCAGATGCAGGTGACCGACTCGCACTCGCCCGGCTGCAACGGCTTGGTGGTCTTCGTCTCGCAGACTAGCGTCGTGCCGTCGAAGAAGCTCACAGTCAGCCCGGCACCTACGGCATCGGCTCCGCGGTTGCATACGGGGACCGTCAGGGGAGCGGCGCCGCCGGTGCAGGGGGAGAAGTCGGAAGCGCCCACGGTCGGATCGGAGGTGGACTGACCGTTGGGGGTACCCGGGACGTTCTGGCGGAAGTTGTTGAGGCCGGGCTGCTCCCAGTTCTTCTGCCAGAGACTGCTCTTGGGGATGGTACCGTTCTCCTCGATGTGGGTGACGGCGTAGGCGTGCTGGCTCCAGATGGTTCGCGACCGGACCCACTTGTCCTGGGCATCGCTGTAGACGCGGATTCCGCTGACCTTGTGGGGGAATGCCGCGCGACACGTGTTGCCCGTCCCGGCGGTTCCCGCGGGCGGCGGAGCACATACGAATCCGAACTCCAGGCACTGAGCATCGTCGGCAAGCGCGCAGCACTGCGCCCCCGCCGTGCAACGGCAGTACCCCTGGTCACACTGATTCGAAAGGCAATCCGAGTGCTCCTTGCACCGCAATCCCGCGAACTCCTTGTCCACGTTGTTGGCGTCGAGGGAGGAGTTCTTCGGATTCAGGGGGTCGTAGACACAAGCCACCTGAGCGGCGCACGCCTGATTCGACGGCACCACGAGGTCCGCGCGGAAGTTGCCGTCGACGTCAGCCACCACCGGATTCTCGTACCAGGTGCACGACGAGTGGTACTGGCTGAAGATCACCTCGCCGTCCCGACCGCTGTAGACGCGCGCGAAGCACTCGTCGGCGTACACGACCTCGGCTGCGCCGTCAGCCTCGAAGTCGAACACCGACGAGCCTGTGATGTTCGAGGAGTGATCCTGCGTCTTGCGCGACCACAGGATCCCAGCGGGGCACGCCCCGGGCTGGCCGAGCTCGTCGTCGCAACGGTTCACCGCCTCACACTTGCCGCCATTTCTCGGCGTGGCGCCGCAATCAATATCGAATACCGTGTAGAAGTCGCTCCCGGCGACTCCGACCTCCGCAAACCCGTCACCGTCGTAGTCGGCGACCGTCGGCGGTCCCCCCGCACTCGACGCTCCTCCCGGTGGCAGGGCCACGGGTCCGAAGACCACCGTGGCGTTGGTATCCCGGATCGTGAGGGTGTTGGAGGAGACGATCGCGAGCTCCGGGGAGTCAGCCTTGCTGGCGCCATACGGGCCGAAGTCCGCCACGGCCACGTGTCCCGGGGAGGGGCCCGCGTAGTCGGCCTCCGCGACCCAGGCCCCCGCGGTCCACTCCCAGATGAACGCGCCGTTCATGAGCTCCACCGCCGGGTCTGCGTCAATGTTCGCTACCGTGGCGTGGAGCCCCGACGAATACGTCGCATATCCCGGCGGAAGCCCCGAGAGCAGAACACCCTCGCTCGAGATCACGTACCCCTCGCGGATCACCTCCGGCTTGCCGTCGTCGTCGAGATCGTGAATCGACGGACCGGCCCATCCTCCGCCGATGGCAGAGACGAACACGGCGCCGCCCGGCGCGCTCCGGGCCTTCCACAGGAGCGACCAGACACCGCCCTTCAGCGTGAAGGCCAACGTCGTGTTGTCCGCGCCGTACGCGACCACCTCGGGCACACCGTCGAGATCCAGATCCCCAATCGCGAGCGTCGACGGCGATCGAATCCAATCGATCGCGCTGTCTCCGTCGAGATCGACTCCTCCCAGGACCGCCTCCTGGGTGCAGTCGGTGCCACGCAAGACCCGAATCACGCCCTGCGTTTCGGTGTACGGCTGCACGCTGGCGTCGGTGAACGGGACAACGATGCTGGGGGGACCGGCCAACGGATTGGCGTGGAAGTTCACTACAGTCGGCGTGGCCTGGACGTCGACGTGGTTCGGGAAGGGATCTCCGGCCGGGGCCTGGCTGAACTCGCAGCGCGTGCGAGGAGAGAAATTGCCCGGCGGGATCACGTAGACGCACGTCGGATCGTTCAGCTTGTCGGCCGGCGCGCCCCACGGAACACATCCTGTCCCGGCTACGCAGTAGCTGTCATTCCAGCAGTCGTTGTCGTCCTTGCAGGTGGTCTGCGTCACGCACGTCCCGTGCGAGCAGATCTGGTCCTCCGGACATCCGCCCGGACACCCTTCGCTCACCTCTCCTTGACTCTGATCCATCTGGAGCAGCGAATCGGCACCGACGTCGCCGATCGCCCCCTCCGCACTCACATCCGCCCCCGCGTCGCTCTGATACCCCCCACCCCCCGATGTGGACTCGTCGGAGCCACAGCCTTGAACACCGACGCCGACCCCACCGACGAGGGTCAACAGGAGCAGCGGACAGCAGTAGCGGGGCATCGCACGCATGAATCACCTCGGACGGGATGATACCACGCGCGGGTGTCCGCATCGGCATCGCGACGTACGGCTACTTGATGACGCGGAGGTACGGGGGCAGCTCGCGCTTCGGCTTCCGGGTGTCCGCAGCGACGCCGAGTGGCGCGGGCTCGATCGGAGCGGGAGGGGCTTCGGGGACAGGCTGGGGCTTCGCTCGCCCCTTGCCCTTGGACTTGCGCGGCTTGCCGGTACCCGATGCGCGATCCGGGACGGCCGCGACGGGGGCGGGGGCAGGGGCGGGGGCAGGGGCAAGAACCGGGGCTGGAGCCGGAGCAGGCTTCGCTTCGCCCTGCTTCAAGAAACGGAACGCGATCTCGCTCGGGACGTCGTCGGGCCAGACCATCCCGCGTGCGTCGGTGTCGTTCGAGACCACCGCGTAGATGGATTCCCACGGCAGGCGGCACCACACCGGCGACCGATTGAACGACAGCGTGCAGGAGATTCCCTCGTCGGTCACCTCAAGGTCGGGAATCGCGACCGGCATGTTCAACCCGATCTGGAGGATCAGGTGCGGCTGCTTCTTGAAGTGGGGGGGAACCACGACGTGGTCTCGCCGAGGGTCGAGGTGCACGAAGATGTCGGTGCTCTCGAGGAGCTCGAGCACGACGTCCTTCTTGTTGGGCAACGGATGCGGGGCAGTCATGGGTTGGGAGTGACGATACAGCCACCCCCTTCCGATGGCCAGCGGTGGAACGCCCCGTGCAACACAGGATGGACAGAGGCCGCGCGACTGGGCGCGGCCTCCGCTCACCTCGGGCATCAGCCGGTCTGACCGCGCTCGCCCTCGGCCCCGGATTCCACCGCGCCCCCCGCGCCCGGCCTGGTCACGCCGTGGTCCTGCAGGATCCGCAGCAGGACTCGCTCCACGCGTTCAGCCACCAGTCCCACGATCAAGTCGATCACCCGCTTCTCGTCGAACGCGCGATGGCCATGATCGCGACCTCCTCCGCAGCAGCATCCTTCGTGGTGGTGCCGGTGATCGCCGCCATGGTGATCGTGCCACCTCTCCTCATGGTGGTGGGGCCTGCAATCGCCTCCCTCGTGATCGTGCCACCTCTCCCCATGGTGATGGTGCCTGCAATCGCCTCCCTCGTGATCGTGCGATCCCTCTTCGTGGGGGTGACAGCACCCGTGCCGCGGCTCGTCTTCGCGAGTGCGGGCGCAAGCGCCGCGACAGCGGTCCGAGCAGCGGCAGCGGTCCGAGCAGCGGCAGCGGTCCGAGCAGCGACAGCGGTCCGAGCAGCGACAGCGGTCCGAGCAGCGGCAGCGGTCCGAGCAGCGGCAGTCACATCCGTGATTGTGGCAGCACATGGGAACCTCCTGGGTGCGCCAGTGTAGCACCGAAGCCGGTTCTCTCCCGATGCCGGCGGCGCTACCCTCGTCGGGCCGGAAGCCGCCTCTCCCCACACCCACGATGATCGCCCCTCCTTCAGCACGTCTCGACTACCAGGAAGGCACGATCGCGCTACGCGGTCTGGAGACGGTGCCGGAGGGTATGCCCGTCGAGGGGCGGAGCGATCCGCGCGACGGGGCATTGCGGT
>CAYMUE010000271.1:0-6403 GCA_964393505.1 uncultured Polyangiaceae bacterium | reverse complement strand
TCGTGGTCGTCGTGGGAATCGTGGTCGTCGTGGGGATCGTGTCCGTCACCGTGACCGTGACCGTGATCGGACTGGGCATTCCCGGTCGGCAGAGGGCTGAGCGGGCCACCCCTGCCGTCGATGTAGTCGGCCTCGCGCCCATACAGGTGGTCACGCAGGTCGAGCGTGAGCTGCTTGGGGCTCAGCACCTTGCCCGTGCCGAACGCCGGACAGTTGTCGCTGCAGCGGCCGCACTCGGTGCAGGTGTAGAAGTCGAGGAGCGCCTTCCAGGAGAAGTGCTCCGCGCGCGCGACACCGATGGGCGCAGCGTTGGGATCCTCCAGCTCGGCCGCAGCACCGACCAGATCCATGAGCCTCTCGGAGCTCTCGGCCATCGGCTGAAGACGTCCAGCCGGCTGGAGGTTCGAGAGGAACACGTTCGGCATCACGGTGAAGATGTGGAAGTGCTTGGTGTACGGGAGGATGTTGGCGAAGATCAGAACGAGGGACGCGTGGGTCCAGAAGCCGACGTGAGCGAGCACGACGAGCGTGGAGGGCTTGACGGAGGCGAGGAGGCTGGCCGCAGTGGACCCGACGGGGGCGTACCAGAGCGTCTGGACTCCGGCGGTCGGCGGCGCACCGAGGGGAGCGATGATGCCGGCTGCGCTCTCGCAGGTTCCGCCGGAGGCGGCGCCGCAGAGCATCGAAGGCCACGCCGCGTGCAGGGCCAGAGACGCGCCGTCGTACAGGATGTCGGCGATCATCATGGTGATGATGATGCCGAGGATGAGCAGGCCCTCCCAATGAAGGGTCATGCGCTGCTCCTTCTTGACGACGCGCAAGTAGACGAAGGCGAGGGCGCCCGCGAGGACGAGGACGACGAAGCAGTCCTTCGCGAGGTCGTAGAGGTGACCGAGGGGAAGGCCGAGGAACGGATCGGGGCCGAGGAGCCAGAGGTTGAAGGACGGGGAGAAGGCGCGTCCCCACAGCACGAGCGATCGCAGCAGGAGCACCATGAAGCCGAAGAAGATCGCGATGTGCGCGACGCCCGCGAGGGGGTAGTTGGGCATCCTCTTCTGGCCGAAGGCGTAGAGCAGCGTCGTGTAGACGCGCTCGGGGATGCGATCGAGCCGCTCGATCGGCTGGCCGACCTTCAGCAACTGCCAGCGCCGGTTGAGGCTGTAGGCAAGAGCCGCCACCGAGGCGACCAGGATCACGGTCATCACAATCGGATTCATGGGATCTGTCTCTCGACCCTGCGTTGGGACTCGGAATCACGCTCACCCGCGGCTCGAAGGCGAGCCCCGGACGTTGGGGCGGGAACTGTGGAGCATCCGACCGCGTCGAGTCAACGACGACGGGATCGCTCCTCTCAGAGCGCGAAGGAGAGCACCTTGCGCTCGTTGGCGACGCGGAACAGAAGGACCGCGGACCAGGTGCGCTGGCCGACGCGGGCGGAGAAGCGCACGCGCAGGGGCTCGGCAGCGCTTCCCAGATCCCTGGCCCGGACCGAGACCCGATAGGTTCCCCGCGGCACCTCGCCCTCGACCAGGTACACGTTCTCGGTGTTCTGCCCCTGGCATGGGCGCGAATCGCTCGGGCACGCACGGTCCTTCGCCAGTCCAAGCTGCGTGATGTCGTTGATCCGCGTCGTCTCCCCCTTCGGATCCACCACCTCCAGATCGACGTCCGCAGCCTCCAGCTCCCAGGCGATCGCGAACTGCACGACCCCCGTGTGAACGCCACACCCCTCGTCGATCGCTCCGTTGCAGTTGTCGTCCACTGCGTTGAAGCACGTCTCCGGTCCGGCCGGCGTGCACGCGATCTCAAGGGCGACCTCGGGAGGAGCCTCGACCGAGACGGCGCCGATCGGACCGGAGGAGGCGGATGGAGCTCCGGGGGCAGCAGCGTGCGAGGCGCAGGCGCTCACGAAGGGGGGCAGGAGCGCGAGGGCCATCGCAGCTGCAACGACGGCGCATCGCGCGGCAGGCAGAGGGCTGGGAGGCAGGTGCACGGCCGGAGTTCACCACGTCGCGAGCGACGAGGGAAGAACCGGGATGGGATAGGGGTGCCGCGCGGGGTCAGCGGAGGGAGCGGGAACTCGTTGCTCGGCTCGTACCGCAAGCGACTTCTCACTTCGTCGAGCCACTGCCGTCGCAAGAGCTGGCGAGCATGGTCGTGACGAGCTGCTGCTTGCCGACGACGACCAGGGCGCGAGGCGCAGTGCCCGGCATGCCGGAGGACGATGCCATTGCTGGCAGTGATCACGAAGCGGGAGGAGATCGACCGGATCCCGACGGACGTGAGCGCGCCGCGGGAACCGCTGCACAGCGATGAGCCTGCGGCGCCGTACTTCGGGCCCGTCCATCAGTTCGAGCGTGTGTGAGCCTGGCGTCGTGATCGCTTCGCCGGGCCAACGCGCCGAGCCAGCGCGATCAGCGCACCGAGCGATAGCCACGTCCACCACGCCCCGCCGATCGGACGCGTTGACGCGCAGGAACAACCGCTTGCCTCAGCCCCTTCCGAAGCAGCCCAACGGCTCGCAGCATCGCCCTTCGCAGCGTCCTCGTTCGCGATCGCGTTTCCTGCATCGATGGTTGACGACGCCTCGTGGCTGTCGGTCGCCCAGGATGCGTCGCCCGCATCGCTCGAAGCGATGCCCAGCGTGAACTTCACACCTGAGCCTTCGAGGAGCGTGTTGGAGACACCGCGATCATCAACCCCATACGCGTAGAGCGTGTGGACGAGACCGTCGTAGACCGAAGACGGCAAGGCGAAACCGTAGCCATGGTCACCGGGGAGCCCCGTCGCCTGGTTCACGTCCGGTCGCGGCTGCTTCGCAGTCACGTTGCCGAGCAGACTCCCGCTTCCGACCGGCCCATCGAGGAAGAACTGCACGTCGATCGGTGCCGGCGCCGAATCACGGTCGAGTGCCCAGCCGCTGGCGGTTCCGTCCGCGCCGATGCCGTCGAGGTACCCCCGGGGAGGGTGGTTGGAGTAGACCTTGAACATCGCTTCGATCGTGTCGGCGACCGAGAGCGTTCCGAACTCCGTGCCGACGGGCTCGTCGTAGCGAAACGGGAAGACGACGTAGCGGAACGACAACGGGAGATTCGACAGGTAGTTGAGGGACGCGGCGTAGTTGAACTTGACGTTATCGAAGAGGGGTCCTTCGCTGACGTGGGCCTGGGACGCGGAGATCAGGTCGCCAAGCTCCCGCCCAGGCAGGATCCCGAGGGTCACGAAGTTGTTCTCGCTGGTGAGGCCGCGGTTCTCGAAACACACCCAGATCGGGTTCCCTTCGATCGTGTGGCCGAAGTTGTTTGCATCGATCCCGGTCAGATTCACAGGAATATCGATCTGGTCGACTTTGGTCTCCGCGGGCGCGAAGAAGCGTCGGTAGCGGTCTGTGAAGTAGAAGGTGGGAGCTTCCAGGACGCCATTGCGCGGGATGCCGGTGTTCAGGAGCGTCACGTCAACCTGCAGGAAGTTCGGCTGCGCCGTCGCCGTCTGGCTGAGAAGCGAAGTGTCGAGCGCGTTGTAGGGGCCCGTGTAGCCCTGGCCGTAGTCCCAGTTCATCATGGTGTGGGGCGTATGCTCGACGCTCGACGTGGCCGAGGTGCAGACGTTGTTCGATACGCCGTCGCAGAGCAAGGAAAGGCCTGCCGTGCCCGGCTGGGGAGCCCTGTCCGTGCCGACGGAGGTCCCGTCGAAGGTGCAAGAAGCCCCGGCTTGCGTTGGATTCCAATAACCCTGCCCTCCACAGGGGGCGCTCGTCAGGCTCTTTGCCGCGCCGCTGTGGAACGCAACCTGGAGCGCCGCTCCAAAATGAGCGTGGATCGCGCTCTCCGTCACACCTGCGGGCAGGCTCGCGTCCGTCGCGCGCTTGTTGTGGAACTCGTAGATGGCGCCGCCGTTGCGGTCAATCGCGACTTCGTACGTCGAAGTCGCCAACCGCACGAGACGATCGGGATAGGCATCGAAGGCCCCGTCCGCCTGCACCTGGTCGGTCGCGCTGACAGGATGAACATCCACGTAGGAGGCAGGATCGTTGGGGGCGACCTGGTCAAGATAGGTGCTGCACGACGGGTCGATCTTCCAGGAGCGCACGAGCACCGCAGAAGTATTGGTGCTGAGCGGCATCGGGTGCTTGAAGTAGCAGACTGCGCTCCCCGGATTGGGGTCGGCCGAGCCGTTCGTATAGCAGCGATCGTGAAACTCGTAGCTGGTTCCGTTGTGGTACCACAGGTCAACCTGCACCGGCCTGGCTGAGCAGGGACCTGAGTACGCGTCGGTCACATACGCCGCAACGGTTGTCGCAGTTGCCGTGGGGGATTGCGCCCTGGCTGCCGTGGAAGACGCAAGGGCGGCCGCGAGCAGCAGCGCTGTGACGTTGATTGGGTGGTTGTTTGTCATGGACTTCGAGTCTCTCGGTGCGCAATCGGGCGCTCGCGTCGAGGAGCCCCGAGTCGCCGATCCGCTGCACAACCGTGGGAGAGCGGCGCCAGCGCAAGAGCGCGCCCCCGCTCGGAGCCTGTGCAGAGCGTCTTCACAACGCCAGGGAAGAGGCCCTCGTGCCGCACGGCAAGCCTCCTCGTGAAAAAGGCTTCTTGGCACCTGGGCCGGGCTGAGGGGGGCATTCTTCAGGACATGTCCCTCACCCACGCTTTCCCGCGCCTGCAGGAGGCGGAACCTGAATCATGCCGCGACGAGCTTTGGGACGCAACACCATGCGACCACCGACCCGCAGCACCGCCGGTGCTTGTGGCCTCTCTCTCCTGCGCAGGGCTCGTTGAAGTTGACAGGGTGTCCAGTGGTGAGGCTGTCGGCATGAACCGCCGACCGTCATTGGGACATCGTCCGAGGCCGCCAGAACGCCGGCTCGCATCGATGTCGGACGCGGCCGATCCGATGCCGCCAGCGAGCCAGCGGAGCCGGGCTCGCGACCCGACGGAACGGCGTCCGCAGGGCTTGAGCCCTTCTGTGATCCCAGCGCCTGCGTTCCGATGCCGGGCGTGGTGAGAGGATCGTTGTGACGCCTCGATCGCTCGGCTGGATGTTGGGGCTCGCTGTCATCACGGCCGCGATCGTCGTCCCCATCGGATATCTCGGCACGGTCGGCTTGCTGAACGAATCGAAGCTCGCCGGCAGCGGGCGTACGACCTGTGCCCGGATCACGGAGCGCCAGGTGGTCCAGGGGCGATCCATCGAATACCAGGTCAAGTACCGCTTCCTGATCGGCGAGACGCACTACCAGGCGCAGGACGAGACGGGCAGGAACGATCTGTGGGTGCCCGTGCCCGCGAAGGAGTGGAATCGATCGCTGGCAACCGGCTGCGTGGAGGTCCTCTATCTGCCCGACGATCCGCACGTGAACCGCCCGGTGGCTGCCCCGGCGACCGGTCCCCCGGTCGGCAACAAGGTCGCCGCGCTCGTCCTTTGCACGATGACGCTGGGGTTCTTCGCCGCTGCGGCTGCGGGTATCGTCGGAGTTGCGCGGACCCGGGTCTGGCAACTGGTCGCCGCGGAAAATGACGGGTGGGTGTTGTCCTCCGACGACGGCCAGATGCGGATTCGGGCAGGTGATGTGCTTCGTGCGAAGCTCATCCCGTTGCCGAAGGCTGCGCTGCACCCTCCCTGGCGCTTCGGGAGCGATGTCGTGAAGCTGAGCATGAAGCACGGCGGGACAGTGGTCGTGGCGCTCCGCGGTGGCAGCCCGGGCTCCCCGTTGCTCCAGGAACTTCAGCGCACCGGTGTGCTCCGCAACGCGTAGGGCAGCGTCCTCTGCAGCCTCCTGCGCCCCTGCCGCGTCTGCGGGGCCTCGATCGACACGCGTCGGTCGGACGCCACACCCCGTGCAGGATGCGTGAGGATTCCTACTCCCGCTCGCAGAGGCCTCCGTAGCTGTTATTGCAGGCGCGGTCGGCCCACCTGCCGTCGGACGCGCGAACGCGAGCGCAAGAGGTCGAGAACTCGTTCGGCTCGCCGGTGTTCCAGTTGGTGTAGGAATATGGCTCGCCCGTGACCCAATCGCCCCAGGGATCATTGTTCTGGCGACTCAGGCCGATCCAGCGATCGGAGCCCTTCACCAGGGGCTCGACGAATGCCTGCTCTTCGGCCGATGTGATGGTCGCCAGGTGCGCGCCCGCGGCGGTGCATACGTCGCTCATCCCTTGCCATGAGGTGCCCTGAGCCTGGACGAGGAAGTAGCAGTGACCATTCTGCGACCAGAGCTGCCCGCCCGGGTCGGTGCACGTGATGCCCGCTTCCGGACCCGCATCGGGAGCCGCGCCGCTACTGCCTGCCGTGCCCCCAGTGCCAGGATTGCCGGCCTCCCCTGCGCTGCCGCCCGTGCCCGTGTTGCCTCCGGTGCCCGTGTTGCCTCCGGTGCCCGTGTTGCCTCCGGTGCCCGTGTTGCCTCCGG
>CAYMUE010000270.1:0-6486 GCA_964393505.1 uncultured Polyangiaceae bacterium | reverse complement strand
TCGGGCAGCGTGCAGCACAGCGTGGGGCAGTCCGGCAAGGGAGGCCTGGGCGGCGCGCCCTCTGCCCAAGCCGGCGAACCCGGGCTCGCCGAGCCGACCCACTCCCTTTGACCGCCGTTTGATACTAGCCTCCCTTCCCCCATGCTCGACTACGAGAAGCTCCTCGAGCTCCGCTCCAAGGAGCTTGCATCCATTCGTTCGCATTACGATCGAATCGCCTGGTCCCGCCTCGCGACCGTCGCACTCTCCTGTACCCTCGTCGTCGTCGCCTGGCGCTTCGACGGCGGACCCATCGCCTGGCTCGGTGCGCTCGGCTCCGCCCTCGCATTTCTCGCCCTCGTGTTCGTGCACGCCCGCCTCGCACGCCTTCGCTCCAATGCCGAGGCCGCTGTCGCGTGGTGCCAGCGGGGTATCGACCGTGCGCGAGGGCGCTGGGCGGCGTTCCCGGATCGCGGCGACCGGTTTTCCGACGACGACCACCCCTACGCCCTCGATCTCGATGTCTTCGGCCCCTCGTCGCTCTTTCAGTACCTCAATGATACGCGAACCGCTCTTGGAGCACGCTCCCTCGCGTCGTGGCTGACGAAGGCCGCGAGCGCGTCGGAGATCGCGCAGCGGCAATCCGCCGTTCGTGAGCTGTCCTCGCGCCACGACCTGCGCGAGGAGCTCTTCATCGCGGGTTCCCACCAGGGATCGCTCCCCGATCCCGATCCGCTGCTGCGCTGGACCCTCGGCAAGCCGCAGGCGCCGGTCGCCCTCGCGTGGCGCGTCTGGGCGTGGCTCTCCCCCACGGCCCTCATCGCCGTGCTCATCGGCTCGAGCCTCGGCACCAACCCCTCCTGGCCCGCCGTCGTGCTGTTCGTTCTCAATGCCGCCGTCCTGGCGCTCCTCCGCAAGCGACTCGAGCCGCTCATCGAGGCAATCGGACGACGCGCCGAGGAGCTCGATCGCTATGGCGTCGTGCTCGGCGTGTTCGAGCGCGCGCGCGTCGAGTCCCCGGTGTTGCGCGATCTGCAGCAGCAGTGCGCCGGCGCCTCCCGCCAGATCGCGCGCCTCTCGCGCCTGGTGGGCTGGCTCGACGCCCGGCAGAATGGCGCGTTCCGCGCGATCTTCGGACCCGCTCTGCTGTGGGACCTGCACTGGTCCGTCGCCATCGAGGCCTGGCAGCGCAGGGAAGGGGACGCTCCCCACCGCTGGCTCGCTTCCCTCGCCACCTTCGAAGCCCTCGTCTCCCTCGCGTCGTTCGCCGCAGAGCACCCCTCCTACGCCATGCCGGAGCTGCGCGACACTCTCGCGTTCGAAGCCGAGGGCCTCGGACACCCGCTGATCGACGATCCCAAGCGCGTGGCCAACGACGTCGTCCTCACCGGCCCCGGCTCCGTGCTCCTGGTGACCGGCTCCAACATGTCGGGCAAGAGCACCCTGCTCCGGTCCATGGGTACCGCCGCCGTGCTGGCCATGGCCGGCGCCCCCGTGTGCGCGCGCAGGCTCGTCATCGGTCACTGCACCGTGCGCACCAGCATGCGCGTGAGCGACTCGCTGCGCGACGGCGTCTCGCGCTTCTACGCCGAGCTGCTCAAGCTCAAGCGCGTCGTCGAGTCCTCGGCGAGCGAGCCCGTCTTCTTCCTTCTCGACGAGGTCCTGCACGGCACCAACTCCCGCGAGCGCCACATCGGCGCCCGCTCGATCCTGCGCACGCTCGCCGCGCGAAGCGCCATGGGAGCGGTCTCGACCCACGATCTCGCGCTCGCCGATCTGGAGCAGACGCTGCCCGGTCAGGTGCGCATGGTCCACTTCCAGGAGCAGGTGGTCGAGGGGAACATGACCTTCGACTACAAGCTCCGCGAGGGGATCGTCACCAGCGGCAACGCGCTCCGTTGGATGCGCCACGTCGGCCTCGAGGTCGACGAGCCCTGAGCTCCAAGGTGGCGGAAGTGGCGGATCGGGTGGCGGCTCGCCACGTTTCGAAATCGAAGCAATTCTGGCTGCGATCGCTCCGGGGTGGCGAGATCCGACCCCCGTTCCGCCACCCCGTCCGCGCTGCTGCCCACCCGACCTCGCGTCCGAATCCCGGCAATCCTCGCAGCACCGCGTTGGCAAGGTTCGTGCTCCCCGCCCGCACGTGACCGACCTGCTCCTCTCCAAGGCCCGAGCCCGCGATGTCGCCGACCTCGACGACGAAGACATCGTGGCCCTCGTGATCTCCGGCGCCCGAGACCGATCGCGGTGTCGCCACATCGCCTCGCTGCTGCTCGAGGAGTTCGGCGGCGTGCGAGGACTCGCCCGCGCCGTGCACCACGGCGGTAGCGTCGATCCCCTCGGAGAGGCGCGCCGTCTGCGCCTCTCCGCCGCCCTCGAGCTGGGCGTGCGGAGCCTCGAGGCCTTCCAGCGCCCCAGGGAGAGCATCGCGTGCTCCGCCGACATCGCGCGCCTGCTCGGCCCCCGCCTGCAACGTCTCGTCAACGAGCAGGTCTGGGTCGTCGCCCTCGATGCCCGCAACCATGTCATCGCGCGACGCAAGGTCGCCGAGGGCGGACTCCATGGATGCGCCGTCCAGGCCTCCGACGTCCTGCGCGTCGCCATCGGCCTCGGCGCCTGCTCCTTCGTCCTGGTGCACAACCACCCCGGCGGTGACCCTTCCCCGAGCCGTCAAGACCTGCAGCTCACACAACGCCTCGCCGCCGCTGCCGCCTGCGTCGGCGTTCCCCTCGTGGACCACGTGATCGTCGGCGCCGGCCTGCACCGCTCCCTGCTCGACCTGGGATTCCTCGCTCCCGCGGATCCCGACGCGGACTCCGAGGCCGCGGAGTGATTTACCCCGCGCACTCGTGGTCAACGCTGCACTTCACCTGATTGCGCCCGGCCCGCTTCGCTTCGTACACCGCGCGATCCGCCCTCTCGAACAGCTGCGTGGCGTCGAGCCTCCCAGCCGGCGAGCACGCTACCCCCGCGCTGACCGTGATCTGGCCGTGCGGCGTCCCCTCCGCCTCCGCTACCGCGCGCACCAGCTTGCGAGCCACCACCGCAGCCTGCTCCAGCTCCGTGTCCGCTAGCACCACCGCGAACTCCTCTCCCCCGTAGCGAGCGACCAGATCGCTACGGCGCGCATTCCCTTGCAGCGTCGAGGCCACGAACCGCAGCGCGTCGTCCCCCGCCAGATGCCCGTGCTCGTCGTTGAACCGCTTGAAGTGATCCACGTCCACCATCACCATCGACACCGACCGCCCCGTCTGCCTCGCCTCCGTCAGCATCCGCGGCATCGCCTCGTCGTATGCCCGGCGATTCGCCACCCCCGTCAGACCGTCCACCTCCGCCAGCGCCCGCATCCGCGCGAACAGCCGCTGCTTCTCCACCGCGATCGCTGTCAGATCCCCCAACGCCTCGAGCAGCGTCCGCTCCCGCAGCGTGATCGCCCGATCGCTGAAGGCGTTGTCCACCAGCAGGATCCCCACCGCGTGGTCCGGTGTCTGCAGCGGCACCATGCCCCAGCGACGGAACACCACGGGCTCCTCGCCTTCGCTCGCCGGCTCGCACACCAGCTCGAGCGTGTCCGAGAAGGCCGGCTCCCCGGTGCACAGACAGCGGGCGATCATCGGAGCGATCGGCGACGGCCCGTAGTCGCCCACGGCCAGCCCCTCGCCCGCGAGGGAATCCAAGCTTCCCATCGGCACCGACAGGTGCCCCAGCCGATGGGTCAGCGCGTGCGCCGTCGGATCGTTGCGCAGGTGCTCGTATGACGCGAGCAGCGCCCCGAGCGTCAGATCCTTGGCCTTCATGTCCTCCCAGATCCGATGAGCTTCCGTCTCCCCCACGGGCCCGATTGCCATGCTCGTCCGCAACGCCCGTTGCCCCTCGTCGGCGAGCAGGAACAGCGCGCGGTTGAACCCGAGCCCTTCGCCCGAAGTCACCCCGGACAGCACGACGTACAGCACCTGGTCGATGTCGAGGGATCGCAGGATCGCCGCCGTGACCTCGAGCTGGAACGACAGGTCGCGCAGCGACAGCACCAACGCTCCCTCGTCTTGTGGCCGACTCGAGCTCACCTGCTTGATCCTTCGTTCGTCCCTGTCTCGCCGCCCGCCCCCGCGTCCGCTGCGCACTGACCTGCTCCGGACTCCGCCAACGCCTCGAGCGCCTCCGCACATCGCGTCCCGGGTTCCGGAGCGTCCACTCTAGCCCAATCCGGCGGTCCGTCGCACATCGTCAACGACACGTACGCCTCGCCCCGGTGATTCAGCCAGCAGATCACCTGATTGCACCGCCCCGGCTCCGTCCCCTCCAGCACGTCCTGTATCGTCACCGCCTCCAGACACCCCGCCTGCGCGTCGTATCGCGCCGCGTAGAACGGGTGCACCTCCGCCTCCGCGTGGCACCCCGCCCCCGCGGCGCCGATCAGCAGCAGCCAGCACGCGCCGAGCCGGAGCCCCCCCCGCCCCGTCCGGCGCGCTGCGTCGCCGCTCGCCAGATTGTTCGTGAGGCGAACGAACGCGACCCTCACTTCTCTTCCGGCAACGCCGTCTGGATGTACAGGTCCGCGAGCTGCTCCGCCGAGACCTCGTTCGGTGCGTCCGTCATCAGGTCCGTCCCCTTCTGCGTCTTGGGGAACGGGATGACGTCGCGCAGGCTCTCGGCTCCGGACAGCAACATCGTCACCCGGTCCCAGCCGAGAGCGATGCCACCGTGCGGAGGCGCCCCGAAACGCAGCGCGTCGAGCAGGAACCCGAACTTCGCCCGCGCCTCCTCCTGCTCGATGCCCAGCGTGCGGAATACCTTGCGCTGCACTTCGGGGTCGTGGAGACGAATCGATCCGCCGCCGATCTCGAAGCCGTTGAGCACCAGGTCGTAGCGGTAGCAGGTGACCTTGCCCGGGTCCGACTCGATGAACGGCAAGGAGTCGTCGTGGGGACGGGTGAACGCGTGGTGCGCCGCGACCCAGCGCTTCGCCTCCTCGTCGTACTCGAACATCGGCGGGTTCACGACCCACAGGAACTCGAACTTCCCGCCGTGCCCGTACTCCGGGATCCAACCGAACTTCTTCGCGAGCAGCACCCGCAGGTTCGCAAGCACCATGTGCACCATCGACGCCTTGCCGAACTGGAACAGGATGAGGTCGCCGTCCTTCGCGCCGAGCACGCCGTTGATCGCTTCCCGCATTTCTGCGGTCACCGACTTCGCCAACGGAGACTGCGTCCAGGAGCCGTCCGCGGCCACCTTCGCCCGAGCGAGCCCCTTGGCCCCCATCGACTTCGCCACCACCTCGAGCTTGTCCGCCTCCGTGCGCGACAACCCCGCTTCCGCAGGTACCACCATCGCCTTCACGATCTCCGGCGGAAGATCCCTGCGCAGCGTCCCGTCTTCGTACCGCGCCGCGATGTCCGCGAAGAACGGGATCCCCCCACCCTTGTGCGCGATCACCAGCTCCGTCAGATCCGTGTGCTTCATCCCGAACCGGAGGTCCGGCTTGTCGTTGCCGTATGACCCCATCGACTCGTCGAACGCCATCCGCGGGAAGTGCCCGTCCGGATACTTCTCCCGGAGATCCAACCCCATCCCCTCGCGGAACACCTCGAACAGCAGCCCCTCCACCGCCGAGAACAGATCGTCCTGCGCCACGAACGACATCTCGATGTCCACTTGCGTGAACTCCGGCTGCCGATCCACTCTGAAGTCCTCGTCGCGGAAGCACTTCACCAGCTGGAAGTACCGGTCGAACCCCGCCACCATGAACAGCTGCTTGAACAGCTGCGGGCTCTCGGCCAGCGCATAGAACTTGCCGGGGTTGTGCCGCGACGGCACCAGGAAGTTGCGCGCACCACCCGGCGTGTACTTCACCATGAACGGCGTCTCGAGCTCCAAACACCCGATCCCGGTCAGGTAGTTGCGCACCGTCTGGTTCAACCGGCTGCGCAGCCGCAGCGTCTTCTGCATCGGCGCCCGACGCAGATCCAAGTAGCGGTATTGCAGCCGCATCTCCTCGCGCGTGTCCAGCTCGTCCACGATCTCGAATGGCGGCGTCTCCGCGCGGTTGAACACCTCCGCCTGCACCACGTGCACTTCGATCTCCCCCGTCGGGATCTTCGGGTTCACGTTCGCTCCGCGCGACACGACCACGCCGCGAATCGCGATCACCCACTCCGGGCGCACCTGCTCGGCGAGCGCGTGGGCCGCCTGCACCTGCTCCGGCGACGACTCGATCGTCGCGGGCGGCACGAACGAGGGATCGAACACCACCTGGGCGATCCCTTCGCGGTCCCGCAGGTCCACGAACACGCACCCTCCGTGATCCCTGCGGCTCCCCACCCAGCCGAAAAGCACCACCTCTTGGCCGATGTGACTGCCGCGCAGCGCCGCGCAGTAGTGCGTCCGCTTCAACTCCTCGATGAACTTTCGAGCCACGGGATTTCTCCTTGTTCGGGGCGTGCAATGTACCGCTCACCACCGCCCTGTCACCCCCCACCCCCGCCCCCCATGACAAAATCCCGGGAA
>CAYMUE010000269.1:0-6500 GCA_964393505.1 uncultured Polyangiaceae bacterium | reverse complement strand
CGGCTGCTACCAACTGCGCGGCACACTCGTTGACTCCTGACGATGCATCCGCGGCGTCGTCGGCGATCGCATCGATTTGGCCTTCGTTCGGGCCATCGGACCCGCCATCCAGTCCGGTTCGCTGCTCTGGTGAGGTACTGCATGCCATGACCCAGACCATTGCCGAAACGATCAAGCCTCCCGTTCCGGCGAGCCTGCTGAAGCTTGCTGTGAACATGTGCCCTTTCGTGCCGATTTAGAGCCGCCGCCTGTTCGATGTCAATGAGCCGGCCCTGTCTCCCCTGAGCACTTCGTGCAGAGATCAGTTGACGCAGATGTCGTCGCCCGCAACCGCATTGCGCGGGATGCACTTGCCTTCCTCGCACCGCCCGGTCGCGCACTGCTCGGACTCCGTGCATGCAGCGCCTTCGGCCACCTGCGCCGCGCACTTCTTCGCCGTCTGGTCGCAGTAGGCCCCGGCCACGCACGCCGAGCCCATCGTCGCGTAGTCGCACTCGCCGCCCACCTGCGACTTCGCCACGCAGGTTCCGTTCTTGCACCACGCCGAGGTGACGCACAGGTCGCTGAAGCTGCAGGGTTGGTCCTCCGGGACCAACTCGACGCACGTGTACGACGGATACCCGCACTGCAGGCCGTCATCGACCCAGCACTCGGCGGGTCCTGGCGTACCCGTGGACCCGCCGGAGCCGCCGCCACCGGAACACTCGGAACCGCCGGCGGTCGAGGTGCAAGTGGAGCTGCAGGCGTCCCCCGCCTTCCCTCGCACCGCGGGGGTCGCCTTCTCGCACGCCCCAACGAATCCGCCGTCCACATAGGTCTCGTTGCACTCCACGGTGCCAGTCTCCGCCCCCGCGCACTCGAAGTCGGAGGAGCACGCCTCGCCCTCCGCCTTGCTCCCCTTCCACACCGCGCCGCAGACGCTCTGCATCGCAGCGCCGTCGGCCTCGCTCACCACGCACTGCTTCACGATCTTCTCGACCATGGCGATGCACTCGCCCGCCCTGGCCGCGTCGTAGCTCACCCCGGCAGTCTTCCCGACCTCGGCGAGCTCCTCTTCGAGATCACCCTTGAACCCAGCCGAACACTTCGCTCCGTTGAACGGCATCCCGTACTGCTGGCAGCATGTCGCCGCGTTGTTGCAGATCGCGTCGGCGTACTTCTGCGCGAACTGGTCCTGAGCGACAGGCCCCGACGACACCGCTCCGGCTCCTCCTCCGGACGCCGTGCCCCCGCCGCCGCCTTCCTCCGTCGATCCGCCGCACGCGGCCACGACGATCGCCACTACCGCGCACCACACCGCCCCTGCGTAGACCTTCTTCATCGCGAGTCCTCCCGAAGCTTGAAAGCCAAGCGTGACGCGCATCTTGCCTCACGAACGATCGCGATGCCAGCGCGCCGGCGCTTGCCCCAGGGCCAGCGCATCATCCCACCGATCGCACTTTGTGGTTCCATGTACGTTTGTGCTCACTTTGTGCGATCAAAGCGCGTGAGCGTGCGGGAAATGGCTTGGAAACGTGCTGCCGATGCGGTCTTGCATGGGGATGCCTCGGCAAGATCTACGGACCTTCTTCGATGAGCTTCCCGACCACCGCGTGAAGCGAACACGCAAGCACGAGCTGGTGGACATCGTGCTGCTGATGCTGGTGGCGACCATCATGGGGGTGCAGGGCTGGGATGAGATCCATCTGTTCGGCGTGTCGAGACTGGAGCAACTGCGTTCACTGCTCAGGTTGAAGAACGGAGTGCCGAGCGCGGACACGCTCCGGCGCGTGATCGGCGGCTTGTGACGGTTCCGGAAACTCTGGCCGGTCCCGTTCCGGAAACTCTGGCCGGTCCCTGAAGGGAGGCCAGCATGCAGCAACACGAAGTGGATGAGGCGCCGCAGACCGGTCAGCGGGAGGAGATGCTCCCGTTACTCAAGCGGCACCAGATACAGGTTCTTCGAGCGGCAGGTCACAACCAGGCCGAGGTCGCACGCATCTGCGAGGTGTCAGAGCGTGCAGTACGCCGGATCGAGCAGGAGCAGCCCGTCACGCACGTCGATGACGCGGCGGAGCGCAGACGGCGCGGTCTCGGACGCCCTTCCAAGGCGGAGGAATGGCGAGCCTTCGTCGACGAGCAACTCAAGACCGAGCCGGACTTGATGACCCTCGAGTTGTTGCGCCGGGCTCGGCTGAAGGGCTTCGACGGCAGCAAGACGGTGTTCTACGCCATGGTCGCGTCGATGCGGCCACCGCAGACCAAGCCCGTCGTGCGTTTCGAGGGCGTTCCGGGGGAGTTCTCGCAACACGACTTCGGCGAGGTCGAGGTCAGGTTCGTGGACGGCGCCCGCTGCAAGGTCCACTTCTTCGCATCACGACTGAAGTACTCCCGTTGGGCAGAGGTATCGATTGTGCCCGACCAGCGCGTCGAGAGCCTGGTTCGCGCCCTTGCCCAGCACTTCGCTGCTTTCCAGGGTGTGCCGCTGCTCGCGGTCTTCGACAGACCCAAGACGGTAGCCTTGCGTTGGCGCAAGGACGGCAGCGTTACCGACTGGAATCCCACCTTTGCCCAGGCGATGCTCGAGATGGGGCCCGGAATCGAGCTTTGCTGGCCCCGGCGCGGCAACCAGAAAGGGGCTGTCGAGAAGCTGGTGGGCTGGGTGAAGAGCTCCTTCTTCAAGCAGCGGCGCTTCACGGACATGGACGACCTGCAGCGCCAGCTCACCGAGTGGCTGCATGACGCCAACTGCGTGCGTCCCTCCCGTGCCACCGGCGAGATTCCGGAAACTCGTATGGCCCTGGAGCGCGAGCGACTCCGGCCGCTCAAGGTCATTCCGGAATCTCTGGCCCTGCGCTTCCCGGTCTTCGTCGGACCGACCGGAATCGTCGTACATGACAAGGGCATCTACTCGATGCCGCCCGATGCGATCGGGACCGCAGGCACCCTCTTCCTGTTCCCCAAGCAGGTTCGCATCGTGACCGGCCGGTTCGACATCTGGCACCCGCGCTGTGCTCCGGGGGAGAAGTCGATCTACCCGCATCACAGAGCCCAGGCTGTGGCAGCGGTCAGCGGCACTCGGGCAAAGCGCTACTACAAGCGCGAGCAGATCATCGGGCTCGGAAACGAGGCATTCCAGTATCTGACCGAGCTCGTTCATCGTCGCGAGCGTTGCTGGTCACGCGACGTCGACGAGATGTTCGTCATGTTGCAGCGGCACGGCGATGAAGCCATGCGTGCTGCGATCGGGCGAGCTCTCTCGCAGCGCCTCTTTGGTGCTTCCTATCTGCGGCATTTCCTGTCGAGCGCGCCGACGCCCGCGTCGTTCACCGGCGCGGGCACAGGGGCGCAACCGCGCGGCCCGCTGCCCTCGCAGTTGTCACTGGGCCTATGCCGCGCGGATACAGCGGGAGGTGAGGCATGAATCCCGCCGACATGGACCTCGACAACATGTTCAAGCGCCTGCATCTCGCCAACGCCAGGCGTATCTGGCGAGACCTGGTGGTACGCGCCGAGAAGGAGCAGTGGAACTACCGCGATCTGCTTGCGATGCTTGCCTCAGAAGAGGTCGCCCAGCGTCAGGGAACAAGGCTGCGAAGGCTCTCCCATCAGGCACGCTTTCCCTTCCTGAAAACCATCGACGACTTCGACTTCACCTACCAGTCGAGCCTGCGGCTGCAGATGCTCGGGTCCTATCTCGCCCCAGACTTCGTCACCGAAGGCAGGTCGCTGGTCCTTTCCGGAAAGCCCGGTCGAGGCAAGACGCATCTGGCAGTCGCGATCGCATACCGCGCGATCCAGAACGGTTTCGATGCGCTCTTCGTGACAGCCGCGGAGTTGATCGACGAGCTGTCTGCCGCCAGCCTCGCCGGCAAGCTGCGCGAAGGAATAGCTCCGTACGTGCGTCCCGCGGTCCTGGTCTGCGACGAGGTTGGCTATCTGACGTACGGCACCGACGCGGCCAACGTGCTCTTCCACGTGGTCAACGCCCGCTACCAGAAGAAGCGCTCGATGGTCTTCACGACCAACAAGAGCCTGAAGCTCTGGGGTCGCGTGCTCCACGACGAGGACCTCGCGGACGCCATCGTCGACCGCATTCTGCACCGGGGTCAGCTCATCAAGCTCGATGGCCCATCGGTCCGCACCAGCCACCTCGAGCTTGACTCAACCCCCGACGACGAGTCACAAGAACCGGACAGAGTTTCCGGAATGACCCCGGCGGAGTTTCCGGAACCAACAGCTTGGACAGCACGTCATTTCGCAGTCTGTTCATCCGCTGGGCGCAGCAGCTGTGCGCTGAGACTGCGGGCAAGCTGGTGGCGATCGACGGCAAGACGGTGCGTGGTGCGGCACGAAAGGGTGGGGAGAATCTACACCTGGTCAACGCGTGGGTGCAGGACAACAAGCTGGCGCTCGGGCAGTTTGCCACCGACATCAAGAGCAACGAGATCACTGCGATCCCCGAGCTGTTGGAGTTGCTGGACCTGCGCGGGGCGGTGGTGAGCATCGACGCGATGGGGTGCCAGCGAGGCATTGCGAAAGCGATCCGAGACAGGGGAGCGGACTACCTGTTCGGATTGAAGGGCAACCAGCCGACGTTGCACCAGGAGGTCATGGACGCGTTCGACGAGGGGACCTGCCGGCGTTTGGAGCAATCGCCGTCGGGCTACGCACAGCAGGCTGACAAGGGTCACGGTCGGCTCGAGGTTCGTCGGGTTTGGGTTCTTCAGGATGTGCAGTGGCTGGCGCAATCGGACCGCTGGCCCGACCTTCGCTGCGTCGTCATGGTCGAATCGCAGCGCACGACGAGCAAGGCGACGAGCACCGAACGGCGCGCGTACATCTCGAGCGTGGTTCCGGACGCACAAGTGCTCGCGCGACTGGTTCGCGGACACTGGCAGATCGAGAACAACCTGCACTGGGTGCTGGACGTGACGTTCGGCGAAGACCACGCGCGCGTCAGCCGCAAGCACGGAGCCGAGAACCTGGCACTGATCCGCAAGACGGCGATGAATCTGCTGCACAGGGCCCCGGCTCCTCACAGGTCGGCCACGTCGCTGCCGCAGAAGAGACTGTGGGCGAACTCGAGGATCGAGTACCTCACAGAGATCCTGAGCAGCGGACGGGAAGTCTGACCGACACGAGCCTCGGGCCCGCAAGCCGCGCCACCGCTTCGCGGCGTCACGGCTTGCATCGGTCCCTTCGGCGACGCTGTGCGGCTGGGCGCTCGCGAGGTCGCGTGTGCCGCCCATGCCTGTCTCCTTGTCGGGCGAAAGGAGACAGGCATGGACGGCAACCTCTTCGCACCCTTCCCGCATCACACGCTGCTCGCCTACCAGGTCGCGCTCGACTTCGTGCGCCTCATCCACTCGACGCCAATCGCCGACGCGGAGATGCGCAAGCATGCGCGAGCCAGCGCGGGGTCTTGCGCACGCAATCTCGCCGAGGGATCCGGCCGCAGAAGCCGCGCGGACAAGCAGCGCTGCTACGGCATCGCGCGCGGCGAGCTGTGTGAGGCCGTCGCCGCTGTCGAAGTCGACCAGGCACTCGGCGGCTGCACCGCAGAGCAGCTGCGTGCGGTCCACCTGCTCGGCAGCCGCCTCAACGCCATGCTCACCCCGCTCGCGCGCTGACGCGCTTTGTGGCGCAGGGAGCTTCGGCTCCCTGCTTCGATCGGGCCAGGGCTTTGGGAGGAGGGGCGAGGGCTATGGGAGGAGGGCAGAGGGATGAAGGCCGAGGGAGGAGGGACAGAGGGGACGAACGGAGCGAGGGGGGCGAGGGAGGAGGGAAGAATGGCGAAGGGGGAGGCGGTCGCCCCGCCGTTGAACGCGGTAGGGCCACGCGACAGCGTGGCCGAGCCAGCCACGCGACAGCGTGGCTGCGGCATCACGACGTGCGCGGATTCGGCGGGGCCACGCGACCCGGCCGCAGGCCGACACCGATTCAACCAGCCGGTTGCGCCCCCCTTGGCCGCGCGCGGTGCAACCCCGGGGCGGTCCCACCGCGGCCGGTCAGTGCTTTCTTTCACCCGCGCTTTGACTCGGCCCCCCTTGCCGGGATAATGCCCCGGCGTCCATGTCTCCACCCCTCTCGCAGGAACGTCTCTGGCAGCGCCTGAAGCACGCGGGGTTGGGCACGCGTCGCACGATCGACGCCCTCATACGCTCGGGCGCCGTACGGGTGGATGGATCGCCGGCTTCCCCCATCGCCTGGGTGAACGAGGGCTCGGTCATCACCGTGAACGGCGAGCCGATCGCGGCGCCGACCCCGCCGCGATACTTCCTGCTCAACAAGCCGGAGGGAATCGACTGCTGCATCGAGCCCCACGCGCCCGACAGCATCGCGCGGATTCTGCAACACCTGCCGCCGGGGTTGTCTCCCGTCGGACGCCTCGACAAGGACTCCTGCGGACTGCTCCTGCTCACCCACGACGGCAAGCTCTGCCATCGATTGATGCACCCGGACTGCTGCCACGAGAAGGAGTATGCCGTCACGGTCGACACGGATCTCAGCGCGGAGCA
>CAYMUE010000268.1:0-6504 GCA_964393505.1 uncultured Polyangiaceae bacterium | reverse complement strand
CAAGCGGCGGCGATCGACGATCGAGCGGAGTGCATGCGGAGGGCATGCGACAGTTGGGCAGCGGGGCGCAAGAGGAACGTAGACATGCCCAGCCGCGAGCCCGCCCTGCACGTTCCCTGGGGCTCGCTGCTGCGCGTTGACGTTGCCGTTGAGGTGGCCGTTTCCGTTGCCGCTCTGACCGCGGGTTTCCGTCGCCGTTGCCGTCGTCGACTTCCTGGTAGGTAGGTGCAGACGGCTTGGAAGGGGCGTTGGGGGATGACGGCCCGCTCCCCCATCCGGTCCTCCCCAGTGTATATTGCCCGCCTGGATCACGCCATGAAGCTTCACAAGCTCTTCCTGCGCAATTTCCGCGGCTTCACAGACCTGGAGCTCCAGTTCGAGCACGACGTGACGGTGCTTGTCGGGACCAATGGAGCCGGGAAGACTTCGATCCTGGACGCGATCGCGTTGTTGCTGACCAGACTCGCCAACGGCGTGATCACGGGGGCGGTCGACGGGTGGGAGCCCACGGAGAACGACATCCGGGCGGGCCAGCATGAGACAGCGTTGAGGCTGTGCGCCGATATCAACGGCCAGGAAACGACGTGGAGCGTTGCCAGGACATTGCCTCTCCTCCCTCCCGGCGAGACGACAGATCTGGCGCAGCTGTCGGAGCGCATTGACACCGTGCGTCGGGATTCCGCGGGCGGGGCGCCGACGCTTCCGCTGGCTGTCTACTTTCCGACGAACCGAAATGCTCTGGACATCCCGGTTCGTCTGCGCGAGTTGCACGAGTTCACTTCGGTCAGCGCGTACGACGGCGCCCTGACCAGTGGGGAGAGGAACTTCCGCGCATTCTTCGAGTGGTTCCGCCAGGAGGAGGATCTCTACAACGAGCAGAAGGTGGCGGGGATCTTCGACCGGCATGAGGAGGTGCCACCCCTCGGACTGCCCGTCGTTCGCGCGGCGATCGAGGGCCTCTTCCCCGGTGCCACCGAGCTGAGAATCGAGCGTCGCCCGCAGCGCATGACCCTGCTGCTCAACGGCACGCGCCTGGATGTTGCCCAACTCTCCGACGGCGAGAAGGTGCTGCTCTCGATGGCCGGGGACCTGGCACGACGGATGTTCCTCGCCGCCCCCAAGATGGACAAGCCGTTGGAGCAGGAGGCCGTCGTGCTGATCGATGAGCTGGAGCTGCACCTGCACCCAGGGCTTCAGCGCACCATCATTCGCCGGCTGATGGAGGTGTTTCCCAACACGCAGTTCGTCGTGACTACCCACTCGCCCCAGGTGCTGTCGTCGGTCCGATCGACCCGTGTCCGCCTCCTCGAGGGCTTCAAGCTGAACACGCTCGATCGCGGCACCTGGCACCGCGACACCAACCGAATCCTCGAGGCAGTCTTCAACGATCCGGGGCGCCCCCCCGACGTGGCCGCCAGGATCAATGAGCTGCGCGACGCCGTTGATGCTGACGATCGGGACCGGGCACGAGCGCTCATTTCCGAGCTGCGCGAGAGGATCGAGGGCGACGACCCTGAGGTCTTCGAGCTCGAGCAGATGCTGCCGCCGGAGGACGGTCCCGAGGTGGCGGGGTGAGGGCCATCCGCAAGCAGACCGAGCCCCGGAGCGTCGCCGAGCCCCGGTGCGCGGAGACAACAGACCGGTCCACGGCGTCGGGCGCTCGCTCCGCATTCAACCAGTTGGACAAGCAGGAGCTGCGTTCCCGGCTCGCTGTCGAGCAGGGGTGGCTGTGCGCGTTCTGCATGAGGCGGATTGACCACGAATCGACTGACGCTCAGGGCAAGCCGACGATGCAGGTGGCCCACCGCACTCCCATCGCGGTCGACAGCGGCAAGGCTCTCGACTGGAGCAACATGCTCGGCTCGTGCGACGGCGGGCAGCGTTCCGGAGGGCGTCACTGGACTTGCGACGCCGCCCAGGGCTCAAACGGGTTGTCGGTCGATCCGACGGACGTCAGCTCGGTGTCGAAGATTCGATACGAGCGCCGCGGCTCCGCCTCGGGACTGTTCATCACCTCCGATGACCCGGCGATCAAGACCGACGTGGAGGTGACCCTGGCGCTGAACGCCGGGGACTTGCCCGCGATGAGGCAAGCCGCGTGGGAGGCCTTCCTCAAGCGATTCACGAGCGAGGGGCCCCGCGGCAGGTACGGCAAGTCGGCGCGGCGGGATTACTATCCGAAGTGGCTGGGCAAGGCGAGCAGGCTCCCTGCGATGCTCGGGGTCGTCGAATACATGCTGTGGTAAGCCGCTCACGCATCCAGCGGCACCCACCGTCGCCACGCAGGCACACCTCGTCTCAGGTCTTGTCGGGTCTCTCCGGATGGGCGCGTACCGTCCCCCATCCCATGTCCCACGGACGTGCGTCCTCGCGCAGCTCTCTCGTGCCGAGCGCTACCTCCCCGGCTCGCGCAGCCTGTAGCCGACGCCCGGCTCGGACTCGATCAGCTTCGGCCTCGCCGGATCCTGCTCGACCTTCTTGCGCAATCTCCTCGCCGGGCATCAACTGCCGTCGATCCAGGTCGATCCACAGCGCGCCAGGTGTGTACTGCCGCCGGTTGCGCGAAGGGCAGGGGATCACCGTGTCGCGCAGGCGGTCACGCCGCGGGGGAGCCGGCCACGAGCGCGTGGATCACGCGCGCCAAGTCGCTCCTGCGGAACGGCTTGAGCAGCAGCTCGGTGACACCGGCCGCCCGTGCCTGCTCCGGAGTCACCCCGTCGGAATAGGCCGTGACGAGGACGACGGGGAGCTTCCTGTCACCGGCCGCACAAGCCACCTGCAGGCCGTCGATGTCGGGCATCCGCAGATCGGTCAGGACCACGTCGTACCGCGCACCATTTTCCCTCAGCTCCTCAACCGCTCCGGCGCCGCTCGAGAAGGCCTCCACGCGATAGCCGAGCGACTCGAGCTGCAGGCGCGTCGTTTCGCGCACATGGAGCTCGTCGTCGACGAGGAGCACGCGACGCCCTGCGCCGCAGGCGCTGACTTCGGGCTCATCGGCCGTGCGGTGCGTCAGCTCGCAGCCCGGCAGGAAGACGCGGAAGGTGCTCCCCTTGCCGAGCTCGCTCTCCACGAGGACGGCCCCGCCGCAGCTCGTGACGATGCCGTGGACCAGGGCGAGCCCCATGCCGGTGCCCTTGCCGACGGGCTTGGTCGTGAAGAACGGCTCGAAGATGCGCTCCTGGGTTCGCTGGTCCATTCCGCATCCGGTGTCGGTCACGCGCAGGACGCGATAGTCGCCCGGGGGAAGGGAGGGGCCGACGCGAGGGTCGGAGGGCTGGATGGTCTCGTCGCCGAGCGCGATCCGCACCTCTCCGCCCCCGGCACCGAGCGCCTGGTGGGCGTTGGTCACGAGGTTCAACACCACCTGGTGGAGCTGGGAGGGGTCGGCCATCACGCAGAAGGACTGGCCCGGGATCTCGACGGACAGGCGGACGGTTGGGGGCAACCCGGCCTTGACCATCCTGACGACTTCCTTGACGAGCGGTCCGAGGTCCAGGGGAACGGGCTCCGTGTCGAGGCGGCGGGAAAACGAGAGGATCTGTCCGACGAGCGCCGAGGCTCGCTCGATCGCGGTGACGAGGTCATCGACAGGGGGGATGGCGGGGCTCTGTGCGGGGAGCTGGCGCTTCGCGATGTCGGCGTACGCGAACATGTACGTGAGGATGTTGTTGAAGTCGTGCGCGATCCCTCCGGCCAGGGTGCCGACGGCCTCGAGGCGCTGCATGCGCGCGACGCGTTCCTCGAGGCGCTTCTTCTCGCGCTCCGCTCTGCGCGCCTCGGTCTGATCGACGATGACCTCGAAGGCAGCCACGACCTGTCCATCGGGGCCCAGGATCGGCGAAGCGGTCACGAGGAACCGCGAGCTGTCGCCTGCTCCGTCCATCTCCGCCCGGACGACCTCACGGCGAAGCATCGCCTGCTCCACGAGGCACTGCTTCCCGCAACCCGTCGTGGCGCAGAGGGCATCGCAACAGCGGAGCCCGACCAGGTCGGCGCCGCGATCGGGGACCAGCTCCCGGGCAGCGGTGTTGGCGAAGCGGATGTGGAGGTTGCGGTCGATGATGATGGCTGCGACGGGGAGGTTGTCGAGGCGTGCGACGAATGCGTCGAGCAGCTCGTTGATGTTGCGAACGACGCGACGGAAGTCGACGGAGACCGTCTGCTCGTCGGCTCTCGCGAGCATCTCGCCGCGCTTGACGGCATTGCCCAGGTTCTCGAGCTGCGTGCCGACGGAGCCGATGGATCGACCGATGAGCAGGGACAGGACGAGGGCGAGGATCACGACGGCGCCTGCGGAGATCACGAGCAGGGCCATGATTTTGGTGTTCAGGGCGCGGTCGATCTGGGCGTCGATCTCGGCCTCGTCGATCTGCGCCACCAGGGCCCAGCGGGGCTGGACGCCGTCGAACGGGATCCAGGCGGAGAGGATACGGCGGCCGACGCGGTCCCGGATGACGCGCGAGCCCGTCTCCCCGGCGAGGGCGCGCTCGCTGGCCTCGTTGCGCAGCAGCAGCGCGCCGGGGTCGGCGAAGGCGGCCTGCACGGTGCGTCGGGAGTCGCGCGCGGAATCGGAGCGCGGGCGGAAGTCGGAGCCGACGAGCCAGGTGTCGCCCGTGGCGCCCATTCCGGAGCGCTCGTTCATGATCGCGTCGACCTCGGTGATCCCGATCTGGAGGGCGACGACGCCGAGCACGCGGTCATCGCGGACGATGGGAGCGGCGACGAACTGCGCGGCGGCGTTGGCGGAAGGCGGATAGGTGCGCGTGTCGGAGAGCACCTCGCGCTCGCCGTTGACAACGCGGTGCCAGGCGTCGCGCAGCGCACTCGGCTGGTCGGCGACGGCAGTGCCGAAGTCCCGCTCCTTCTGGACGGAGAAGCAGACCTCGCCGCGAGCGGGATCGAGCAGCAGCAGGTCGTAGAAGCCGAGCTGATCGACGTAGCGGGAGAGGAAGGGGAAGTGGCGGTCGTGGACGGAGCGATAGGCGGCCGGGGCGTCGAAGCGCCGGGCATCGTGACCGGCGAAGGCCGCGCCGCTCGCGCCTCCACCCGCGCGATAGGCGCGATCGAGGTCTTCGAATGCGTCGATCAGGTACGGGTCGTGAGCGAGCAGCACGAGGTTGCGCCGTCGCTCTTCGAAGAACCGATCGAGCTGGGTGCGCTTGATGCTGCGGACCGACTCGAGCTGGCGGAAGGCCTGATGCTTGAGCTCGGCACGGCCGGTGCCGTAGCTGACGAGGGCCCCGATCATCAACGGCAGCAGCCCCGCACCGAGGAAGGCGATCAGCAGCAGCCAGCGGGTCGGAATGTCGCGGATCACTCGTGCGTCCAGAGCTTGTAGCCCACGCCTCGCACCGTCTCGATCAGCTCCCGCGCGGCGCCGAGCTTCTTGCGCAGGCTCGCCACCTGGAAGTCCACCGCGCGCTCCGTCGCATCGGCGTCGCCGCCGCGCACGTGGTCGAGGATTCCCGCGCGGGAGAAGACGCGGTTGGGATGGGCCGCCAGCAGGTGGAGCACGTCGAACTCGGTCCGCGTCAGATCCACCCTCGCCCCGTCAACCCGCACCTCGCGTGCCGCCAGATCGATCGAGAGCCCTCGGACCTCGATGCACTCCGGACAGCGTTCCCGATCGTCGCGGCGACGCAACAGCGCATGGATCCTGGCGAGCAGCACCTTGGGGTGGAAGGGCTTGGTCACGTAGTCGTCGGCACGTGTCTCGAATCCCCGTACCACGTCGTCGACCCCCGCCCGCGCGGACACCATCAGGATCCTCACACCGCGTGTGCGAGCATCGCGCCGGAGGCGCTCGCAGGTCTCGAACCCGTCGATGCCCGGCAGGTTGATGTCGAGCACGACCGCGTCGGGAGGAGTGGTCCTGGCGAGCGCGAGCCCCTCCTCACCGGATGCGGCGAGGGCGACCTCGAAGCCCTCGCATTCGAGGATGAAACCGAGGCTCGTCCGCAGATTCGCCTCGTCTTCGACCAGTAGGACTCTTGCCATCGGGACCGCGTCGCGCTGCCGCTCGCAGAGTATCCAGCCCCGTACCAACCCGCGCAAGCCGCCACGGCTTCCCTCACACGATTCTCACACAGCGCTCACAAGGGCCTCGCAACCGGTTGGTAGCGTCGCCCCACTCTCACGCGGCGTACGCAAAGCGAGGTGATCATGCAGTTCGACACGGGAAACACGGGGTTCATGTTGCTCGCCACGAGCCTGGTGATGCTGATGACCCCAGGGCTCGCGTTCTTCTACGGCGGCCTGGTCGGCAGGAAGAACGTGCTCGCCATCATGATGCAGAGCTTCGTCTCCATGGGCGTCACCACCATCCTCTGGTGGGCCGTCGGCTACTCGCTGTGCTTCAGCGGCGACGTCGGTGGCGTCATCGGCAACCTGGACATGGCGTTCCTCAACGGCGTGACGCTGTCGACGCCGTTCCCCGGAGCGGCGAAGATCCCCTTGTTCGTCTTCATCGCCTACCAAATGATGTTCGCCATCATCACCCCG
>CAYMUE010000267.1:0-6528 GCA_964393505.1 uncultured Polyangiaceae bacterium | reverse complement strand
CACGGAGAGGAGAAGGGGAAGCGTTCGGTGGGTCATCAAGAAGCTCCGGTGGCGGAGGCGCACGTGGGAGTTCGTCGCCATGTTCACTGGAAAATCGGCGTAATGGTCCAGGCCAGGCGCAACCCCACCCCGGAGTGGCGTGCCGACTTCGGCAACTGCTGGCGAGCCGCCGCGCGGCATTCCGTTGCCCGGGACGCCGCGCGCGCGACTACTGGACGCTGCGCACGAGGCGGAAGCCAGAGGTGGGACCGCGGCCGTACCTCGCGCTGGAGAGGTGGAACGCCGCGCGACAGATGGGCGACCAGGCGTTCGCATTGCAACCTCGCGACTGGACCGTCTCATCGGGGCTGGGTGTTGGGAATGGATTCACCAACGGCTCCTTCCCATGGGACAGGCCGTTGAAGGTGTTGCTGACCCACTCATCTACATTGCCGAGGATGTCGTAGAGCCCCCAACCATTGGCCTTCTTGAGCCCCGCCGGGTGGAGCCTGCGAGGCAGCGTCGGCCCAGAGTTGAGGCACGTCCAGGCGATCTCATCGAGCTTGGGTTCGGGTTCCATGCAGGGCACTGTATCCGGACCCATGGCGTAGGGGGTGATGTCTCCCGAGTAGAAAGCGGTCCTGGTGCCGGCTCGCGCGGCGTATTCCCACTCCGCCTCCGTAGGAAGCCGGTACCCTTCGCATTCGTAGACAGAGGCCGCCGTGGTCTCCACGTTGTCACACGTCCAGCCCTGGCCCAGGATACCGGAATCCGGGATCCAGCAGCCCGTCAGCTTGTAGCACGGCTTCAGCGGCGGTTCGTGCTTCTCCGACATCTTGTTTGCGAACTCCAGGGCCATCGACCAGGTGACCCCGACGACCGGGCATTGGGTGTCCGTACACTCCTTCATCCATTCGGACCACTTGGCTTCGAACGACGGAACATCGCCTTGCATCTCGATCCATTGCGCGCGTGACACCTCGTATTGCTGCATCAGGAATGGATGCGTCAGCGTTACCGGGACCTGCTCCTCGGAGTACTTGCCTCGCCCCCATTCGCTCTTGGGCGAGCCCAGGATGAAGCATCCCGCCGGGATCCTGCACCAACCGTCCTTGCAGTCCTGCTTGACCTCTGGATGTACGCAGTCCGGCCACTGCTCCGCATCCGACCCAGCGTCCCACGGAAGCGAGGCATCGAACGTTCCGGACCCGTCCGGCCCTGCCTCTGCCGCGGCGGCGTCGAAGCTCGGCGCGTCCGCGGCGTCGGCTCCCGATGGGGGCTGGGCCTCCGCGGTGGGATGAGCCTCGGACCTGCAGCTCCAGCCCGATGCCGAGGCCGCAAACACGGAGAGGAGAAGGGGAAGCGTTCGGTGGGTCATCAAGAAGCTCCGGTGGCGGGCCGGGTCCGGCGATCGGACCCGGCCAAAAAATATCAATGGTCCACGCCAGCCTGGTCACCGGCTGTCAGCAGATGGAGCAGCTTCGGTGAACCAAGACCGAGTTGGCTCTGTGCCCCAGCGCGGAAGTCCGGCCAGTGCACCTGGTTGTAATTACAGTTGCCGTTGCACACCGATGGCGACCGGTAGATGCCGTAGACTTCAGAGGTCGTCACCTTGTCCGGTCCCTGGGTGTTGAGATTCCAAAGGAAGTTCTGCCAGTCCCACTCGACCCCGCGATCGGTCTCCCCGGAAGCGCAGTAGTTCTCCATCCACTTCGGGTTGGAGCCGCAGTCCCTCTGCACCGGGGGCTGCTTCACGATCCAGAAGTCGCCGCTCCTCACGCGGAACTGCTTGTAGTAGGCGAACGAGCAGTTCGCCTCCGCCTGGTTGTTCCAGGCTTTGGCCGCGAAGAACTGGGCATAGCCCTCCACCTCGGCGGCGGAGATGTACTCCCGCGACTGAAGGCAGTGCAGCCCGTTCGTGTTCGGATCGGTGACGTGCAAGCAGGAGCAGAACAAGTTGACCCCGTCGTTGACGTCAGCACTGTAGTCGTTGTTGAGCCTACCCATGGCGTTGTACTGCGCGGCGTGCCCGACCTCGTGGGTGATCACGATTTTGCTGTTGCTGTCGGTCTCGCCGGTCGGTGCCGTGGTCCCGATGTAGACATCCTGCCCCGAAGAGCAGCTGAACCAGGGATCTTGGTAAGGACACCCTTCTGCCATGCGCAACCTGATCGTGGTGTTCGGCGCCAGGCCGTTGTCGGGCATGGCCATGACCCGCGACGCAACCGCCGCCGAGTTCTGGAACGGCCCACCGTAGATGCTCGGCGTGACCGTCTTGGTCGCCGTACTCCCCGGAGGCCACGTGAGCCCGGACACCGAGAAGGGCGTGTGCAAGTACATGTAGGTTCCGGGCTCGCCCCCAGCGATCCCGGTGATGACATCGATCCGCGAGGTGCCGCTGAGCACCACCGGCTTGGTGTTGAGATAGTAACTCCCCCCGAGACTCAACACCGGAGTGCACCCGTTCACGTCGAGATACCCCGACCAGACCGTCGATCCCCCGCTCGTCTCCACCCAGGCGTAGCTGTGGCTCGCTGCCACGCTCTGTATCCCACTCTCCGTGGCGTAGTCCTCGCCGTAGCCCGAATCGATGAACGCGGAGCGCCAGACGGTGCAGACCCGGTAGTTCCCATACAACTGGATGCCCATCGGCGAGGCTGCCCCAGGCTGGCTCGACGCAAGCTCGGGGACAGCTTGTGGAACACCCTCGACCAGCGCCGTGGGGCCCTGCTGGAAATCCGGGTCCTTCGCGTCGCCCGCCATCGCCTGGACATCTTCCCAAGTGCCGTCGTCGTTCTTCACCTTGGCAGCCGCTCCGAAGGCGTTGCCATTGAGAACCCCGCCCCCGAACTCCCTGGCCATCACCTCGGCGCCATACACCACCGCACTCTTGCGATCCCGGGCGAAGTGATACCATACCGGCTGCGATCCGATCTTCCTGGCAACTCCCTCCGCATCGACGAGCTCCGCTTCGACCCGAAGCTCAGCGCTGAGCTCGGTGCTCTGGATAGGCAGAGCGTGCACGTTGATGGCGAGCGGTTTCTCCTCCCCAGGCGCCAGGGTGTGGCTTCCGAGCGCAATCCGTCGCTCCTTCCGACCAGGACCAGAGGCCGTGGCGAACGCGGAGAACGCGATCGAATCGGGAGAGGGGTTCTTGAGGACGATGCTGACCTCCTTGTCTGTCGCAACCGCCTCCTTGTCTCCGTCGGTCCATCGCATCGCGAGCATGCCGGGGCCCGCGTGATCGACGCAGGTCGGCTGCGCATGCGCCTGGTTTTGGACCGCTTCCGCGACAGGCTCGCCAGATTCCTCTGGCGTGTGGCTGTCGGCGCAACCGATTGCCAGCGCGCTCACCGAAACAAGAATGGATGACAAACGCAGAGTGGAAGACCTTCTCATCATCGAACGCTCCTATGCTGTGCAGACGCATCTTGCGTCTCGCCGGCGCACGATGATCCTTCAACATCCTTGCGCGCGATATCGTGGTCCTCCACGCGTGGAATCCCCGGGGCCGCGAGCAACCGGCGCGTGTCCGATCGATGCAGCGCGAGCAGCAACCGCACGTCCTTGGTCCTTGTCTTTCGCAACAGCCTCGAGATGTGGTCCTCCAGTGTGCGCAAGGAGATCGACAGCGCCGCGGCGACTTCCTTGTTGGCCTGGCCTTGCAGCAGATGATTCAGCACCTCCGTCTGTCTTGCGGTCAGGTCGTGACGGGCAGCAAACACCTCCTCTTGGTCGGGAACCGGAAGCGGCGCGCTGGCGGAATCGCCCCGGAGCCCCGCCTCACAAAGCCCGGAAATGGCATCTCGCAGCGTCGGCCCCTCGATCGGCGCCGCCAGCAGACCCCGCGCTCCTTCGCGCATCAGCGCCTGCGCCATCTCCAGTGTCGGATGGTCCGCCACCACGATCACCTGGCACTGCGAGGACGCCATGCGGAGGGACCTCACCTGCCTCGCACGCTGCTCCGGGGATCGCGGCTTCAAGTGCAGGATGGCCAGGTCCGCGGCGGTCTCCCCCACCAGCGACACGGCCTGTTGGAAGGACCCCGCACCGAACGCGGTATGGCCCAGCGCAGACAAGTCCGCGAGTAGAGCATCCCCGCAGCCGAGCACGACGACACGAAGCGCTTGGGGATTGGAGCGGAGGCGCACGTGGGAGTTCGTCGCCATGTTCACTGGAAAATCGGCGTAATGGTCCAGGCCAGGCGCAACCCCACCCCGGAGTGGCGTGCCGACTTCGGCAACTGCTGGCGAGCCGCCGCGCGACATTCCGTTGCATGGGACGCCGCGTGCCCTCCCCGAACCTGCCCTGGCCCCGAGGCGGAAACCTGTCCCCCGGGGTCGCTCACCGGCCCCGGGCCGTAACCCCCGGCGACGTAGTCGTCACTCACCCACTCCGCAGCATTGCCCAAGATGTCGTAGAGCCAGAAGGGACTGAAGTCCTTCGTCTTGATCGCGTGGGTGATGGGCGGCGCTCCCGCGTTCGCGCAATACCATCCGGCAGGCTCGAGCGCTGCCTGCGCCGTACACCCCACTCCCCCTTCCGGCGGTGTGATGTCCCCCGTGTAGTACGCCGTCTCCGTCCACCCGCGCGCCGCATGCTCCCACTCTGCGCTGGTCGGCAGGCGAGGGCCGGTGCACTCGAAGACCGAGGCCCGGGTCAGCGTCACCGAGCCGCAGGTCATCCCCGTCCCCGGCTCGCCCACGCAGTCCGCCAACTCGTAGCACGGGTTGTTACCGGACGCCTTGTTCGCATAGAACAGCGCCTCGAACCACGTCACCGCCGTCACCGGGCACTGCGGGTCCGTGCACACCTCAGGCTCACCTTCGGCCGGCTCCACGACCGGCAACGCCAGCCCCTGCGCCTGCCAGTCCGCCCGCGTCACCTCTTGGATCTGAATCCCGAACCCGTGATCGAGCCAGGTCTCCACCTGCGCCTCTCCGACCGGGTCACGGCCATACTCCCCCTCAGGAGACCCCATCTGGAAGCAGGACGGCGGTACGAATGTGTGATCGCTATTATACCCGCCCACGAGGTGATGTTCCGCACACACCCGCTGCTTTGCGTCCGAGGTCTCGCCATCCCCCTGCGACGCATCGGGCGGCTCGGCCTCCACGGGTGAGTCTTCCGAGGCATCGGGACCGTCATCTCCGGGTTCGGGCCCGTCTTCGATCACCGCCGCATCGTCGGCGGGAAGGGCATCGCCCGCGGGCGGGTCGGAAGTGCTGCAGCTTGCGCAAGCGAGCAGGGCGAGGCCGAAGAAACCGAGGCAAGTCGCGGCGTTCATTGAGGAACCTCCATCCCAGAGTCTACCCGATCCGGCAAGGCCTGTACAGCGTGGATCGCCACGGTGGGTCTCGTTGTTTGTCTGTCCGGACATCCGTCGCTGTCTGCGCTCGAGTTCAAGGACTGCTATCGAGCAGAGGCGCTCGCTGTTCACCGTTGGATGGATTGCTGCGCAACCGATTCTCCGCCCGGACGTCGCGGCGCCAGTTGGGTTGCCGTGAAACAAGATCGCGGTGCGGGGCATCAGCACCCGCGGCGCCGACACCCCCCCAAACTCCCGTGGAACGGAAACTGGATGGGAATCAGCAACACTGACGTCGTTGGTGGGAGATTGCACTCGATCACGGCGCGCAGCAGCGGAATCCCACGTTGCCCGAGACGCTGCCGCGCGAAACAGCGGCGGTGCTCGCGCAACGCATCGGGTCGGCGCCACCGGTGATGAAGGAGCCCCCGCGCTTGCGACACGAGTCTGCCATCCCGGCGATACCAACGCAGGAGTCCTCCCACTCCTCCACGTTCCCGCTCAGATCCCAGACACCGGCATAGCCGGTCTCCGACGACACGCACGCGGCGCACGTCCCTCCGGGCAGCGTGGTGTTCACGCCCTTGTCCGCCCCGTTGCACGCCTGCTCTTCATAGCCCGCGACGCCGCCCGCGTCGGGATCACCACCGTACGGATAGTTGTACTCTCCCCCTGAGCTGCAGGCATTGAACCACTGGCTCTTTGTCGCGTCCGCGAGCTCTGCGTCGGCAGTGGCCCCGCCTCCGATCCTTCCACACAACCTCTTGCCCACGGCCTTGCAGTAGGCGTACGCGTCGCACCAGTCCACGCCCACCACCGCATGGTCTCCCTTGTCCTCCGGAGGCCACTTGAACACCGGCGTGAAGTCCTTGTTCCAGGCGCACCAGGCGTCCTGTCCGTCGATGGTGGGCGCCGTCGAGAGCCATTGCGCGTACTGCGCTCGCGTCACCTCCGTCGCGTCGATGCAATAGCCGCCTCGCACGGGCACGAGGTCAGGGCCGCCGGTGGCATGGGGGCACGACGACGGGATCGTCTCGACACCCCAGACGGGCTCGGTGCCGCTCCCTGCTGCGCCGTCCGCTCCACCGGCCCCCGCTGCGCCGGCGGAGCCGTCGGTTCCCGCCTCGGGCTGCGGCTCCGGAGCGCTGCCGGTCGCAGTCCCGGTGCATGCGCCGCTCACACAGCTCAACCCCTGCAACCAGCAGTGCGCATCGGGACACGGAGCCCGGCACTCGCCGGCG
>CAYMUE010000266.1:0-6767 GCA_964393505.1 uncultured Polyangiaceae bacterium | reverse complement strand
CTCTTCGGCCACGAGCGTGGAGCGTTCACCGGCGCCGACAGGCGCGTGCCCGGGCGTGTGGAGCTCGCCCATGGCGGCACGCTCTTCCTCGACGAAATCGGCGATCTCCCGCCGGAAATGCAGGGCAAGCTGCTGCGGTTCCTGCAAGACCGCACCTTCGAACGCGTCGGCGGACGACAGGAGCTGTCGTCCGACGTGCGCATCCTGTGCGCGACCCATCGCGATCTCGAACGCTACGTGGCCGACGGCAAGTTCCGCGAGGATCTGTACTACCGCGTGCGCGTCATCGAGATCGAGATCCCTCCGCTGCGTGCGCGCGGTCCCGACGAGATCGAGCAGCTCGCGACGTACTTCGTCTCGCTTCAGGCGCGTCGGCACGGACGCGAGGTGCCGTCGATCGAGCCGTCGGCCATGGCGGCGCTGCGCGCTCACCGCTGGCCCGGTAACGTCCGCGAGCTGGAGCACCAGATGGAGAGCGCGGTGGTGCTCTCGACCGACGGCCGCATCACGCCCGAGCTGCTGCCGACGCGCCGTCTGGTGCGCGACTCGACGCCGCCAGCGCAGCAAGGGGTCCATCTCCCGGTCGGAATGACGCTCGACGATGCGACCCGGCGCTATGTGGAGGCGGTCCTGGAGGCGTGCGAAGGCAACAAGACGCGTGCGGCTCGCATGCTGCGCATCGGGAGAAACACCCTCGCGCGTGCGCTGGCCGGCGAGCGCGAGGGGCAGGATCGCTGAGCGATCAGGTCTTGTCCCGCGCGATCGGTCCGACGGTTGCCTTGACCGCGCGCACGTAGTCGTCGGGTGCGAGGACGATCTGCGTTCCCCGCACACCCGCCGACACCGCGACGCGATCGAACAGCAGCATCGTCTCGTCGACGAACACAGGGTACTCCTTGCGGCAGGCGAGGGCCGTGACCCCTCCGCGGATGTAGCCCGTCAGCGGCTGCACCTCCTTGAGCGCGACCACATCGGCCTTCCGATCACCGCTCAGGCGCGCGAGGGCCTTGGGATCGAGCTCGAGGTTCCCGGGCACGACGGCGAGGCAGACGCCGTTGCGATCGCCGCGTGCGACCAGGGTCTTGAAGACCTGCTCGGCGGGCATGCCGACCTTGGCGGCCACGTTCTCGGCGGACAAGTCGTCGGGATCGACCTCGTACTCGCGCAGCTCGTAGCGAATCCCGAGCTTGTCGAGCTGGCGGCTGGCATTCGTCTTCATGGCACGCTCCGCGTCGCGAGCAGAGCCGGACCCTAGCGCACCGGGATGTGGTACGCACGGGCCTATGCCGACGCGCCCCCGCCTGTCCGTCGCATGCCTCCTGTCCGCCGCCGCACTGTCCGCATGCGCCCCCGCATCGATCTCCCCGGCGTCTTCCCCAGCGCCCGTTTCGCAGAAAGGGCTGCTGTCTCTCGAGCGCATTTTCGACGACCCGCCCCTCGCGGGAAGGCCGCCGTTCCAGGCGAAGTTCTCGCCCGACGGTGCGTGGGTGGCCTGGCTCCGAGGCAATGAGGGCGATTCCGAGATCGCCGATCTGTGGGTCGTGCGCGTGCCCGATGGAAAGCCGGTGCGTCTGGCCGAGTCCAAGGGGCTGATGGATCCGCAGGCGGCTCGCAAGACCGAAGCCGAGCGCATGGTCGAGGAGCGACGCCACGTGCGCCACAAGGGGATCACGTCGTGGCAGTGGTGTGGCAAGCGCCAGGGGCGCATCCTGTTCGGGCTGTCCGGGAGCCTGTACCTGGCCGACGCCTCCGCGGGCACGGTGAAGAAGATCCCCGCAAGCTCCGCAGTGCGGCTCGGCACGCAGTGCTCCCACGACGGTGCGACGGTCGCCTACGTGCGCGATGGGGAGCTTCACGCGATGGACGTCGCGACGGGGAGCGAGAGGAAGCTCACGACGGGGGCGACGGAGACGCGGACGCACGGGTTGGCGGAGTTCGTGGCGCAGGAGGAAATGGGGCGTCACGAGGGGTTCTTCTGGTCTCCGAACGACACGAAGATCGCGTGGCTCGAGGTGGACGAGAGCCAGGTCGCGGTGCGCACGCGTCATCGGATCCAGGCCGACGGGACCGAGACGGTGACGCAGCGGTACCCGGCAGCGGGTCAGAACAACGCGCGCGTGGCGTTGTTCGTCCTCGATGTGGCGTCGGGCAAGTCGGAGCCGATCGAGCTGCCGAAGCAGGACGGCTACGTCGCGCGGGTGGGATGGTTCTCCGACGGCGAGCCTTGGGTCCAGTGGCAGAGCCGGGATCAGAAGCGACTCGAGCTGTCGGCGGGCACGGGGAAGGCGCGGCGCACGCTGCTCGAAGACACCGACGCGGACTGGGTCGAGCTCGACGATCACCTGCACGCATGCGGTGCGTCGGGATTCACCTGGAGCAGCGAGAAGTCGGGTACGAACCAGCTCTACCTGCACGACCGCAAGACCGAATCCGCGGGCAGGAGAGTCGGCGTCTCGGAGGACCCACTGACCGGCGTCGTGACGATCGATGAGGCGTGCTCACGAGGGCTCGTGTTGCGGGCCACGAATCGGGGACGAGAGCAGCATTTGTTCGAGATCGAGATCGGGAGCGGCAAGGAGCGGCAGCTCACGCGAGAGCCGGGATGGCACGAGGTCGTGGCCGACGAGCAGGGGAAGTGGCTGTTCGATCTGCACTCGGCGATCGGACGTCCGATCGTGGGGCGGCTGATGGATGCGAGCGGGCGCGTGGTGCAGCAGATCGACCCGGAGATCCCGCCGGAGTTCGGCAGCGTGCGTTGGCCGCAGGCGCAGCTCGTGGAAGTGCGCGCGCAGGACGGGACCCCACTCAACGGGGTGCTGCTGCCCCCGATGGAGCGCGAGCCCGGGCGGAAGTACCCGGTGGTGATGTACGCCTACGGGGGGCCTTCGGCGCAGGTGGCCGCGGATCGGTGGAGCCGCGGGTGGCCGTTTCACGCGTGGCTCACGCAGCGCGGATTCGGCGTCTTCATGCTCGACAATCGGGGGTCGTCGAACCGGGAGCGCGCGTTCACTCGCGCGATTCACTACCGATTCGGCCAGGTGGAGTATGCCGATCAAGTGAGCGGAGCGCACTTCCTGAGGACGATTCCGTGGGTCGACGGGGATCGCATCGGGATCTGGGGATGGAGCTACGGAGGGTATCTGAGTGCTCTTGCGATTCTGCGCGAGGGCAATCCATTCCGGGCTGCGACGGCGGTTGCGCCGGTATCCGATTGGCGGCTGTACGACACGCACTACACGGAGCGGTACATGGGCATGCCGCAGGAGCGCAGCGCGCTGTACGAGAAGGCGTCGCTGCTGCCCCTGGCGCAGGGGCTTCGAAAGCCGCTGCTCGTCGTGCACGGCATGGCCGACGACAACGTGCTGTTCGAGCACAGCGTGCGGCTCGTCGCAGCGCTGCAGGACAAGTCGATTCCCTTCGAGCTCATGGTGTATCCGGGAGGCGCCCACGGGCTCAAGGGGCGCGCCACGCAGTTGCACGTGTACCGGACCCTCGCGGCCTTCATGGAGCGCAACCTGACCGCGAGGTGAGGGCGAACCTCAACGCACCGAGATGACGCCCTTGTCGAGCAGCATGCCCACGACGCGCAACACGTCGTTGTGCGGCATCCCCGCGATGTCGAGCAGCTCCTCCAGCGTGGTGTCCCCGTCCATCAGCGACAGGATGAACCCCGCGCGGTGATCCAGCGCCAACCACTGGATGTTCTCGTCGGTCATGATCACCACGGGTACGCGATCCAAGTCGCCGATGCGCGACATCACCGCCTGCTCGAGGATGCGATCGCAGGTGTCGAGGTAGTGCGTGGCCCCGCGGTGCCCGGGCTGCAGGCGGAGAGCCTCGAGGGCGCAGCGGCGCGCGGTGTCGAAGCTGCCTGCAGAAAACGCCGCCTTCATGCGCGCAACCAGAGCGTCGAGCGCCTCCTGCTCCTCGGACGGTGGAGCCGAGCTCCGCGCGCTTGCGCGGTGAAGCACCGGCACCGAGGGGTACCTCTTCGTGCCCTGGGCGATCGCCCGGGGCGAAGCGGGAGCAGGGCGCGTGATCTCGCGAAGGTCGAGGTCCCGGGCGATGTCGTTGGCTTCCCGGCACGCCGGGGCGGGATCGGTGGTTGCTTCGCGGAAGCGCGAGGAAGCGGGGCTGGGATCGATGGGACGCGAGCCGAGCTCCTGCAGGGGAGGTGGCTCGGTGGAGATCGAGCCAATGACGCGCTCGCGGCTTGCAGGGTCCTCGTACTTCTGCTTCGGACCGCTACGGGGGGCCGCCGTCGGCCCATTGCCCACCGGGTGCACGCCGGACTCCTCATCGGCCCCGGGCGGGGGGAGCGACGGGGCGAGAGCCGGGTGGGGAGGTGGGCTCAGCGTGTTCCGCATGACGGTCCGAAGGGGCGGCAATCTATCGACTCTGAGCTTACCGGACCGGTCCCCGAAGTGCAAGGGTTGCACAATTGCGGCGGGACGTTCCTTGCCGGCAATCCGTCTGATCGACAGCTGTCGCTTCGGTTTGTGTTATGGATAATCCGAAAGAGGCGGAGCGGCCGGCGCGCGGCAGGATCGTGGTCCCACCCCGCCCCCGACACCACCGTCCGTGCACGACGCGCAAACGGGGGAGCTCGAGGCGTCGTCGTCACCGCAGCCGCCCGATAGGGCCGCAATCGCCACGCCGAGACTCATGAACATCCGATACCGCATGATGGACTCCTCGATTGTCGGGCAGATTACCACAGATCCCGGTACTTCGCGGCCGCCTGCGGCTGTAGCGTGTCGGGCCACAGCTCGAAGTTGTCCCATTGATTGAAGAGCACTTCGTACTCCACCTGGCCAGGGCCCGTGCCACCGTGCTCCGTGAGCCACGCGTGGAAGGCCTCCATGTAGCCCGGCGAGTCGCCCCCTCCGCTGCCGTCCTTGTCCACCGCGGTCGAGCCCCACTCGCAAATGGCCAGCGGGAGCCCCTTCTGCTCGGCGAACGCGCGCCAGGTGTCCAGCCCGTGCGGCGCGCCGTTGGGACCGGTCTTGTCCAGCCGGGCCGCGAACTCGTCGGCCGTGTACGCGAACGGCCACCAGTTGTACGAATCCACGCCCACGACGTCCACGTATTGCTCCCCAGGCCACGCGTCTCGCACGTCGAGGTTGTTCGCCCCCGAGGTGCCGTCGTTGGGACACCACACCAGCTTCGACTCCGGGAAGACCGACTTCTGAAGCGCCCGGAACCTGCGCCACGACGTCACGAAGTCCGCTGCCTCCGCACCCGTCACCATCCAGCGGTGCGGCCACCAGTCCCCGTTGAACTCGTGCGCGAATCGGATGTACGTCGTCCCCTTGCCCGAACGCCGCGACTTCAACGTCTCCAGCGACTGCGTCCACCGACCATCGTATTCCCCCGCAGCCGCCTTTCCCCACGTTTCCCCTTCCGCCTTGTAGATCGCCCCCACCGCGATATCGATCGGCGCGTCGAAACCGTCGAGCTCGAATCCCGGCGCCGTGGACCACAGATGGACCTGATCATCGACGCTGTTGTCGCACCATGTGCCCGCGACTTCGTTCGAGCGACCGCGCCAGTTGGCGAAGGTGCCGTCGGAGAAGCCGTTGCCCGACGCGCCCGACAGCCAGACCCCCGTCGGAGGACCGGAATCCTTGCCCGACTCCGCATCCTCGCCTCCACCCGTCCCATCCTGCGCCGCGCCGTCGTCGAGCATCGCCGCGTCCACGGGCGGACTCCCGTCACTCCCCGATCCACCGTCCGAGGCTGTGACGTCCGAGGTCCCTATTGCGTCGTTGCCTGTCATCGAATCCGTGGGAGCGGAACCATCCAGTCCGGCGGGACACCCGGCGGGCTCCGCCGAATCGCTGCACGCGAGGAGACCGAAGCAGAGTGCAGCAGCGAATGCCGAGTGTCCGAGGGGAGAGGAGAGTGTCCGTGGGAGATGCATCATTTCCTGATCCTTCCGGGCGACTCCGTCGGAATGACGGCGACATGGGTGATGTCTCTGCGGATTGCAGACCACGTGCCAGCGGGGAGATGCGGCCGCCGCGGTCGTGGGTGCGTCAAGGGGCGAGGTTCTTCTGCAGGATCGCGCGCACAGCCTGCTGCCGATCGGTCATCACCTTATCCGTGCAGGCGCTCTTGTCACTGGGACATTCGAGGTCCCACCCGTCCCACTCCCGGAACGCGTGGTAGCTCCAGTCCCAGCCGTACCCCTCGAACAGGTCCATCACGTCGGTCAGATACTGGGCCGCCCCGGGGGCCCATCGGACGGCGGAGAACTCCCCGATGTAGATCGGAGAGCGCGTGAGGTTCTGAAACGCGACCACGGGCGCCAGAGCTCCCTCGAGCGCCGCCTTGTCCCACGCCTTGCCCTGGATCGTCCCCGGGTAGGTCGTGGTGTCGTCGTAGCCCGCGAGCACCTGTTGGTGCGTGAAGGCCCCGGGCTCGTACATGTGGACGCTGTAGATCACGCCGGGCAGGTCGATCGGATAGAGATTGCGAATCGCGGCGGGCCCACCGCCGGGCGAAGGCTCCACGATGATCGCCTTGGACGAGTCGATGGCGCGGATCGCCTTGCCGGTCTTCTCGGCGAGCTGCTCCCACACGAGCAGCCCCGGACGAAGCTGCGTTTCGAACGGCTCGTTGGCGAGGTCATAGGCCCACACGGTGGAGTCCGCGGCATATCGCTGGGCGATGGACTTCCACGCTTCCACGAACCGGGTCTGGTTCTGCTCCGAGGCATCCCAGTTCAGCGACAGGTTGTGCAGGTCCACGATCACGCGGATTCC
>CAYMUE010000265.1:0-6833 GCA_964393505.1 uncultured Polyangiaceae bacterium | reverse complement strand
GACGTACTGGCACCGCCGCATGGCAGACCTTCTCGAGGTAGAGGGCGGCGCGGGCGCGGTGCTTGACGCGGTTCCGGCGGGCTTTCATTGGCTTCGCGCGGGCGAGGTGGTTCGCGCAGAGGAGTCGTTGCGATCCACGCTTGCGCGGGAGCCTTCGGATTGCCGGGCTCGCGGGTATCTCGCGGATGCGCTGTTCGCACAGGAACGCCAGGCCGAAGCCCGGATCGCGTACCGGGAAGCGCTCGCGTTGGCGCCGAGCCAGGTGGACATGTGCAACGTGGGCGATCCCTCGGTGCAGGAGCTGCCGAGCTTGGCGGAAACCGAGTACGAGCTCCCTGGCGCGCCGGTCGAATGGGCGGCGGCCGTCGGGTTGCTCGAGGGCGTCTTCATTCCGCCGCTTCATCTTGCGGATGACTGGGTCGGCGCCCAGACGATCGGAGGACTGGCGCCGGGCGTTCGTTTCTATCGCTGGTTGGTGGCGGAGAAGCTCGCTCGCGACGACGCGCACCGGATCGCATGTCGTCGCGCGATGAAGGCCTTGAGCCCACGGCTGCTCAAGGAGCTTCTCGATCGCCGAGGCTGAGCCCGAGAATCGCTACCTTGCCCAAGGCATTCGCTTCGCCGTGCAGTCGGGGCAGTGGTAGCCGCCGCCGCTCATCGAGTAGCCTCCCTCGGCGAGACGGATGATGGCGTTGCATTCCGCGCACCGCTTTGGCTCGAATTCGGGAACCTTGTCGAGTCGCTCGAAGTTGAACTCGTTCGTCCCGTAGTACCCGTACATTTCCGCGTCGATCTCCTCTCGACACGTTGGACAGGTCTGCCACAGACCGTCGTGTTCGTTCTCGAAGTGGTATCCGCACAGCGTGTACCGTCGATGATTCCTGCTGCAGCTGTTCGTGGCGTACGAGAACAACCGGTATTTGTGCTCGTCGTCGCAGATCCACTGTCCGCAGCACTCGGTCTTCGTGAGCCTGGCCGTCTTGCCGCAGAGCCCGCACTTGGGGCGCGCTGCGCTGGCGGAGGTTGGCGCGGACCGCTTCTTCTTCGTCGCCGTCTTGGCCTTCGGTGTCATGATCGGGGCCTAGCCGAGGACGCTCAGGGACTCAACGATCGCCAGGCGTGCTTGCCGTTGCCGGGCCGCCGTGATCGCCGATCTCGGAGCCCCCTGCTTGGGTAACCCGGCGGCGAAGCCAACGGTGGGAAACGCGCCCCGAGTTGGACCCTTCGGACACCTCGCGCAAGGCCTGGTATCCGCCATCGAGATGGCGTAAAAGCGGGGGGCGATGGCCAGGAACCCCGCATGAACCATTCCAAGCTTCACGTAGAAGAACACCAGCACGCGCCTGTCTCCGCCTCTCCGGAGGCGTCGTGAAGAAGGTGCCTCGCAAGAAGGCTGCCGCCGAGTCCAAGCCATCGAGCACGAGTCGAGAAGATGCTCTCTTCGCGCGCGTCGTGGCCATTATTGACGCTGCGCGTGGTCACGTTTCTCGCTCCGTCAACACGACCAACGTGCGGGCCTACTGGCTCATCGGGCGAGAGATCGTCGAGGTCGAGCAGCACGGTGAGAGGCGAGCTGGCTATGGCGAGCGTCTGGTGGAGGGCCTCGCCAAGCGACTCGCGGGCCGCAAGGGCTTCAGCGTCCCGAGCCTCCGGAACATGCGGCAGTTCTACCTCACGTATCGCGAAGGTTCAGCTCTGCCGGAGTCGCAAACTGGCTCCGAGAACCCACCCGAGAAACGCTCGGCACTGCTTAGCGCTTCGCAACCGTCGGAGATTCGCTCGGCAGTGCCGAGCGAATTGAGCCGCGGCATACGGACAACGGCGCTGACCGAATCTGCAGGCCTGCCCGCGCCCTTTCCTCCGTACCTCGGGTGGGCACACTACCTGATCCTCATCCGCGTCGGCAATCCGATAGCGCGCGCGTTCTACGAGGTCGAGGCCGCGAAGGAGAGCTGGTCGAGTCGGGAGCTGGAGCGGCAGATCGCTTCGCTCCTCTTCGAGCGCCTGGCGAAGAGCCGCGACAAGGAGAAGGTTCTCGCTCTCGCGCGGCGTGGGCAGCAGCTCGAGGCGCCCGCTGATGTCCTGAAGGATCCCTTCGTGCTCGAGTTCCTCGGGCTCCAAGCGAGAGCCCACTGGCGCGAGCGCGATCTCGAACAGGCAATCATCGATCGCATCGAGGAGTTCCTGCTCGAGCTTGGCAAGGGGTTCTGCTTCGTTGCGCGGCAGAAGCGAGTCACCCTCGAGGGTGATCATTTCTACGTCGACCTCGTCTTCTACAACCGCCTTCTGCGCTGCTTCGTGCTGGTCGACCTCAAGCTCGGCAAGCTCACGCACCAGGACCTCGGGCAGATGCAGATGTATGTGAACTTCTTCGATCGCTTCCTGCGTGTCGAGCACGAGGCGAAGACCATCGGCATCGTCCTGTGCTCCGAGAAGAACGACGCGATGGCGAAGATCACGCTCCCGGAGGACAACGAGCAGATTCTCGCCGCGCGCTATCAGATGTACCTCCCCACCGAAGAGGAGCTTCGGGCCGAGCTGGAGCGCGAACGCGATGCGGCCGAGCGGGTATTGCGCCTTTCGGCGAGCATCAAGAAACCCGGCGAAGACGAGGGCTGAAACGGAGACGATGCGATGAGAAGGAGACGCCTTCCTGCGTCCGCACCCCAACGCGACGACCTCGAAGCGGCGCTCGCGACAATGTCCGCAGAGGACCTGCGCGAGGTCGTTCGAGAGATGCTTCTCGAACTAGACGACAAATCCCATGGTCGCGTGATGAGCTCGCTCATCAATCGCGCAGCTCGCAGTGGCACTGGTTGGGCGCCTGCGGCGCTCAGTGACGACGAAGTTGAGGATGCCATCTCGTTCGCGAAGGCGGCCAAGCGGGTGGGCCAAGCGGATCCTTCCGAAGTCGACGAGCACCTGCGGAAAGGCTCGGCCGCGTTTCTTGGCAAGGACTACGCCGCCGCTCACCGCATCTTTGGCGCTCTCCTTCCGCCGGTTGGAGATGGCGACATCTTCCTCGGCCAGGACGAGATGATCGACGAGGTACTCGGCACCGACACCGATGCGTGTGCAGCCCAGTACGTCGTTTCGGTCTACATGCTCACTCCACCGGCACAGCGCGCCGAAGCGGTTCGCCAAGCCATCTCCGAGGTACGGAGCGTCGGGCATTTCTGGGAGCCTCTCGGAGAGCTGGAACGCGCTGCAGTAGAGCCGTTGCCGGGCTTCCATGACTTTCTCGCGCAATGGCGAGCGCTCATCGTGCCGAAGCCGTCGAACCAGCGTGACCGCGACTGGGATACCCAAGAGGATCGCTGGCTGCGCGAAGTCGTCCAACGCCTCGAGGGGTCGGACGGGCTGGCGAAAGTGGCACGATCCACAAGACGGGCAGACGATCTCCGCGCGTGGTGCAAGAGCCTGGTCGATGCCAGGCAGTGGAAGTCCGCGCTGGCGGCGTTCGAAGAGGCGGCTGAGCTCGTTGCGGACAAAGAACGCGCGCGGGGCGAGTTCCTTGATGGGGCAGCGCTGGCTGCGCAGACCCTCGGTCGCAAAGACCTTCCTGCCCGGCTCGAGAAGGCGTGGCGCGCGGGTCCGACTGTGCTTCGTCTTCGACGCTGGCTTGGTTCGTCGAGCAGCAAAGCGATTCTGGGAAAGCGCGTCGCCCAAGCGCTCGAGGGATGTCCAACGCAGGCGGCACGGCAGCGAGCGCTGCTCCACGTGTTCGAAAGCGATTTCGTGCCGGCGGCGACGTTGCTCGCCGCGGCGCCGGGCCTCGGCTGGTCAAACCAGGAGCACCCCGGGCATCTACTCTTCCCTCTTTTCGCCCGCCTCCTTGGTGGAATGCGGGGGCTGCCCTCCGCGGCAACCGATCAACTGTCGCTGCGGGACATGGATGAAGTGTTCGAGTCGACGACGACCGATCCCGATGCGCCCCGCCTCATCGCGCCAGAAATCGAAGCGCTCCTCGAGCAAGCGGGTGTCGAGGCCATTTCGGATTCTGCGGCGTGGGCGACCATCCTTACTGCGATGAAGAAGGCGGCGGAAAACAGGACCGCGGGCGTGACGGAACAGAAACGTCGCCAGTACTACGGCCACGCAGCGGAGCTCGTCGCGTTGTGCGTCGCGTGTGACACGGCGGGCGAGACCGCGCGTTGGGCAGCGGCGCTCAAGGCCAACTACAACCGATTCCCCGCCCTGCGCAGCGAGCTAGACCGAGCGATGAGGGCGTTGTGACGGCCAGGCAATCGACCCCGTCGGGCGAGGCCCATAGGTGGGAGTTCAAGGCACGTTTTCGCCGCCATGCCTTCGGCTGGAAGTCGCAGCCGGCTATCACGCGCATCAAGCAGGCCGTTACCGAGATCAAGAAGGTCGCGAAGAAGGACGCCGTGCTCGCGGCGGAGGGGGCCGTCGCTTTTCTCGAGCGCGTGTCGCCCGCGATCGAGCAAGTGGATAGCTCGTCAGGATCCATCGGCACGGCGGTGAACAACGCGATCGCGGAGCTGGTGCCAGTGATCGCGAACGCGCCGGCTGACCCGAAGACGCGCGAAGCCTGGCTCGAACGGCTGTTCGAGGCCTACCAGGACGACGAAATCCCGTACCTCGAGTGGCTCGGCGACCACTGGGGAACGCTGTGCGCCTCGAACGAGCTCGCCGCAGCCTGGGCCGATCGGCTTGTCGATGTGGTCAAGCTCGCGTGGAGTCCGGACCCGAGCCGGCGGGGCTATTTCAAAGGCACGACCAACTGCCTGAGCGCCCTGGTCGCCGCAGAGCGCTACGACGACGTGCTCGCGTTGCTCGAGCTCGCCCCGTACAACATGTGGCACTACCGCCAGTACGGCGTGAAGGCACTCTCCGCCAAGGGGAAGAAGTCCGAAGCCATTCGGTACGCCGAAGAGGGCCGTGGGCTCAACGACAGTCCGGTGGCGATCGCTCGCGCCTGCGAGGCGGTGCTGCTCTCGTCGGGGCTGGTGGACGAGGCGTATCGTCGCTACGGGCTTGTCGCGAACCAAGCGGGAACGTACCTGGCCACGTTCCGCGCCGTCGCGAAGAAGTACCCGAACAAACCGGCGAGCGAGGTCCTCGCCGACCTGGTGCAGACAACACCCGGCGACGAGGGCAAGTGGTTCGCCGCGGCGAAGGACGCTGGGCTTTTCGACGAAGCGCTGGCGCTTGCGAGCCGCACACCATGTGACCCGAAGACGCTCGCGCGTGCGGCGCGCGACTATGCCGAAAAGCAGCCCGCGTTCGCGGTCGGCGCCGGGCTCCTGTCGCTCTACTGGCTGGTTCAAGGCTATGGCTACGAGGTCACGGGCGCCGACGTATGGGACGCCTACCGCGCGACGCTCGAGGCCGCGGAACGCCACGGGACGAGCGCCGACGTGAAGGACCGCGTGCGCAAGATGGTCGCCGCCGAGGGCGCGGGCGAGCGCTTCGTGACGAAGGTGCTCGGCAGGGAGCTGGGGCTGTGACCCGCACGCGCGAGCCCCCCACGACGAAGCCCACCGACATGGAGCTGCGGGAGTTCAAGCGTCCCTCCGAGCTGCCGGCGCAGCCCTGGCGCTACACGATCACACCTCGTCTGGTCATATTGCTCACACGCATCGCCGAGGCTGCGGGGGAAATGCGTGCGGTTCCCATCTCATATTACCGGCGCAAAGAGCTGGAAGCGCGCGCCAGGCGTCTGCGCATTCTCTGGGTAGTCGGCTGGCGGTACGTGAGCGTGAAGCCCGAGGAGGTCGAGGCTGTCCTCGGCGGTGCGCGTCTCGTCGACCGACGCGAGCCAATCGCCGAGGCGATCCGGCGCGCTGCGATCGTTGAGGACGCGCTCGCCCATTTCGCCACTGAAATTCATGGGGATCAAAGGCTCACGCCCGAGCTGGCCATGGCCTACGAACGCGCCGGCCTTGCGATGCCGGGGTTCAACACCGGGCGTTGGATGGAATACAGCACGCGCGAGCGCGCCAAAGTACTCGACCTGCACAGGAGGGAGATCACGGTGCCGCCTGCGGTGAGAGCGCTCTTTGACTGGGCTGACGCCGATCCGCTGGTGTCCACGAGCACTGTGCTGCGCGCGGCCACGATATTCTGGGGGTTGACCCTTCTCTGTCCAAGTTGGCGCGGGGTGAGCGTGGTGCTGCACCATGAGCTGCGTGTCGGCCGTGTCGACCCCTACGGCTTGCTCATGTTGACCGAAGCCAGCGAGGCTCAGCGCGAGTTGCTCACGGCGCCGGCGAGGGCCACGGCAGCGGCTGACGAGGGCGACTTTACGACCTACTTCGAGCGATTTGCCTCTGCGCTCGAAGGCGTATTGTCAGAACGCTTGCGCGAGCTGGGCCGTGTGCAGAGCACCGAGTCGCATCTGCCATGGAAGGTAACCGCACCGCCCGACGCCCTCGACGCCCACGTGTACGAGGCCGTCGAGCGCCTCGGGCAGGCCGGGAGCGCCGCGATCGTAGCGGCGCTCGGGCGACATGCAGCGCCGCTTCGGACCGTGCAGCGGCGCCTGCAGAAGCTCGTGAGCGACGGGGTTCTAAGCAAACGTGGGGCGAGGAAGAACGCCATCTACACGCTGGCGGGGCGTGACGGAACCGGCTGAGCGGTGGACGGTGCGAGCGGAGAGAATGTGTCCGGAAGAGGCGACAAAGAGCGATGGGGCCGCATCTCGAGACGCGGGAAGCGGCCATCAATGGTCCTTACCGCCGCCTATGCGCCGGACATGGCGGATATAATCCGGCCGGCCGTTGGTGTGTAACATGCTGAAATTGCGACGTTTGTGGTGGACAAGCTGTTGACTGGACGGTCGTCCGTTCGCCCCCCTGTCCATGGAGCCA
>CAYMUE010000264.1:2734-6840 GCA_964393505.1 uncultured Polyangiaceae bacterium | reverse complement strand
TCGGCGTTTGCCGGCTATGGCACCGACACGGCCGAGCTTCGCATCACGGGCAAGGACGGGAACCTGGTGGTGAAGGTCAGCTTCAAGAAGACCAGCGCCGAGTGCTTCTCGCTGGTGCTGGACCCGGCCACCCTGGAGTTCGGGACCTCGAGCAGCGTGCTCAAGCTGTATGTCAAGAACCAGGGCGGCGGGGGCATGAAGTGGACCGCGAGCACGACCGCCCCCTGGCTCAGCTTGAATGTCGCGTCATCGACCACGAGTCCGGGCGGTTCGACCGCGATCGATGTCGCCGCCGACCGCACGAAGCTCACCACGCCCGGACCGTACGAGGCGAAGATCGACGTGACGGCGGACCCCGAGACGGCGGTCGCGGGGTGCGGGGCTGACATGAAGACCGCATACGTGCAGCTCACCAAGACCGAGGGCCTGTGCTACCCGGGGCAGACCGCGTGCGTGGATGACGACACGCAGAAGACGTGTAATCCCGATGGAAGTGCGTGGATTCCCGAGGTCTGTCTTGCCACGCAGTCGTGCACGACGGACCTCGGAGGGCCCGCGAAGTGCAGGGATCACGTCTGCGCGCCGAATACGGCGAAGTGTCTCGACGAGAACGCGGCGCTCATCTGCCAGCCGCTGGGGATGGACTGGAGCAAGCTGCCCTGCGATCCGGGGACGTGGTGCCAGAATGGGAAGTGCGTGTGCAAGCCTGCTTGCGGCAACAAGTTCTGCGGAGCGGACGGGTGTGGGGGGCTGTGTCCGCCAGGATGCACGCAGGCAGACACCTCGTGCGTGTCTGGCGTGTGCGTGACGATGACGCAGTTCGATCTGCACTGCGACGTGGCCTATCCCCACTCCTCCGATGGAACCTCGGTCTGCTTCGTTGCAGAGGCGGAGTCCAGCGGGGGACCTGTTCCGGATTCCAACGGCTGCGTTCTCCACTCATCAAGCTACTGCCTGCGAGCTGACGGCATCTCGGGGACCAACCCGGACAAGCCGGAGACGACCGGCGTCAAGTCATCGAGCTACAGAATCACGTTCACGCTGATTGGCCAGTGAGGAAGGGGCCCGGAAATGGACTCGACATGGAAGCGATTGGCAACTGTGCTTGGCGTGCTGAACGCTGCTCTCGTCGGAATGGGGTTCGTAAGCTACAGCGCGGGATGGTCAGCACTGCGCGACGACCTCCTCAAGACGGCCGCGCCCAACGACTCCCCCAACATCTTCACGTACCAGGGGAGACTGACGAAGGGCGACGGCTCGGCCCTGCCCAACGGACAGAGCTACATGCGCTTCGCGTTCTTCGCCCAGGGGACCAGCGGCATCGAGCTGTGTCGATGGGAAATTCCTGATGTCTGGATCAAGGACGGCAACTTCCGGGCGCAAATGGGCGTGGCCGGATCCGGAACCTGCGTCAATTCGCTGAGCTTCCGGAACCTCTTCTCAACGCATTCGGAGATCTGGATCGAAGTCTCTGTCGGCGCCGACGCCTATTCTGCAGAAACGCTCACGCCGCGAATCCAGGTCGGGTCGGTCCCTCGTGCTCATCACGCCGAAGTATCCGAAGTCTCCAAGACTTCTCTGGACGGCGTGCCGGTGGGGGCGGTCATGGCATTCTTCGGCACCGACGCTCCGATCGGATGGCTGATCGCGAACGGGACAACCATCAACAAGAGCATTCGCCCTGAGTACTCGGCATTGGTGGACCACCTCCGCGCGATGGGGCTGGGAGCTGGCTTGCCCACCGACAGCGCGAAGCTTCCCGACCTCCGAGGCATCTTTCTCCGCGGAAAGCGCTTCGACAGGAGTGACTCGCTGGCCGGTCCCGAGGACCTGGAAGTCGGAATCTCTCGTGCAGACACATTCGCATCACACGTTCACGACGTGGTTCTCGATCCCGCCGGGAGCCACAATCACGGAGGCGGGAACCACACGCACAACTACCGAATGTACTACGCCAATGCTGGAAGTCTCGGCCCAATTTACACGTCCTCACCGACAGGGATGAACCAAACTGGAAACGTAACAGAGCAGTCCGGGACGATCATCAATACCGACGGTCTTCACACTCATTCGGTCACAGTGGGTACCACCGGCGGCGTGGAAACGGCACCAAAGTTCGTAACGGTGCTTCACGTGATCAAGTTCTGACGCTCGATGCTCGAACGGCTGCTGAGGTACTCTGCCGTGAGAATCGATCGTATGCGAATCCCAATCCGTTACGCTGCAGGAGCGCTCGCGTTTGCTGCAGCCATTTCCCTGCACTTGACCTCCTGCATCGGTTCCCGCCCCAGGACCTGCTCCAACCAAAGCGACTGCTCATCCCTGGGAGCCGTCTGCGACGGCCACGGTTTCTGTGCCACGGAGTGCACCACCGACGGCGACTGCCCCTGCAACTCGTTCTGCGCAGCCGGGTGCGGAATCTGCGTCCGCAACGACCTCGCGGGCACCGCCACCTGCTTCGGCCAGAACCGTGACATGACGCCGGAAGCCATCCTCCACGCATGCGGCGTTCGCGAGCCCCCGGACGCTGCGCTTCTCTCCGCGGACGCGGCAGATGGCCGCGCCTGCATCCACCCGAATGATCTTCCCCAGTGCAACAATGACCCTCCGATCGTCTACTCGCCGCGCGACGCCTCCGGCGACGCCTTGCCCGTCCAATCCACGGATGGATCCGCGCCGGATGGCACGAGCGACATTGATGCAGCCGACGGGGCCACGAGCGACGGAGGTGCTCGATGAACCACAAACGACACGCGAAGCGTTCCTCTCGCTCCCACGCGACCAGGCTGGCCGGGATCCTGCTCACCGCCGGGCCGACGCTCGCGTTGCTTGCGCCCGGCACACCGGCTCTTGCGGACGACGCGATACCAACCGCTCCCGCATCCTCTCAGCCCTCTGCGTCGGCGGCAACGGTTCCCGCCTCTCCACCCTCCGCCAGCGCGATGGCGTCAGCCTCGGCGTCAGCCTCGGCGTCAGCCTCGACGCCAACCGTCGACAAGCCCGCACTCCATGCCTCCGCGGCGGAACGTAGAACTCTCGAAGAAGGCGAGTTCGTGAGCGGCTCCCACCTCCGCTACGGCCTCACGACGAGTCTTCTTCGCTTCTCCGTGTCCCGACGTCCAAGCGAGCCGGCAGCACTGCGTGACTACGTTCCGACGCTGGAGCCGGTGCCGGCGGACGTTGCGTTCTCCTTCATGTACGAGCCGAACAAATCGCCTTGGCGGCTCTGCAAGAAGGACGGGAAGCCGTTCCAACTCCTGAGCTGGGGCGGAGCCCTGTTCGTCGACCCCAGCGCCCCCCGCCGGGACCAGCGCAGCATCTCCCTCGCGCTGATGCTCGGCCTGTTCGAGAACTGGATCTCGCTCGGCGCCGGAGTGGACCTCTACCGCGGGATTCCCACCCAGGGCTCGGACGGCGAGTCCGGCACCGGCACGGCGTACACGGGATTGCTCGGCTGGGCTCTGAGCAGAAGAGGAGAGGTCACGCCCGAGAACGTGTTCATCACGGTCGCGCTTGACCTCAGCAAGGCGGTCACTTCGGCAACCGGAACGGTGAGGTGACATCATGGCAAAGGGCGTTCGGGTTCCCCTGCTCTTGCTGGCCTTCCTTTCGTTGCTTCCGACTTCGGTCGCGGCCCAGGACGATTGCGCGCACAGGTGCCTCCCCCTCGGCGAATGCGATCTGTCAGAGCGAGCGCTGGCGTGCGGCGTTCCAGCCGACAAGCGGGCGAGCTGGGCCGAGGTCTACGAGTACCTGCAATACCAGCTGAGAAGAAGCGAGCTAGAGTACGACGAGGCAGTCGCCGCGGCAGAGGCACACAACGCCGCCTCCGACGAGCTCTCGAAGGTCGTGGCAACCGCCAGGGACGCGCTGGAGAGGGCGAAAGCGGCTGTATCCAATGCGGCCGCGGGACCTGGGGCAAAAGAAGGAGAGCTGAAGAAGGCCCAAGATGCTCTCGCTGACGCCGACAAGAAGGACGTGGAAACGCATTCGGCTCGGGCCGCAAGCAGCGCCGAAAGCAAGAAGCTGGCGGCGGAAGTCGCCTGTCTGATCAAGAAGCGCGACATGGCACTCGACCGGCTCGAGCGCAGCCGGAACTGGCTGCA
>CAYMUE010000264.1:0-2634 GCA_964393505.1 uncultured Polyangiaceae bacterium | reverse complement strand
TCAAGAAGCGCGACATGGCACTCGACCGGCTCGAGCGCAGCCGGAACTGGCTGCAGGCGCTCACTTCCCGCATCACCGCGTCGGGTGCTGCAACCGAGGCGAACGTCCTCGGAGCTTCGGCGGCCTACTCGCGCAGGCTGTCCGGCACCGCGGATTTCTCGGTAGGCCCCGGCTACTCGCGCTTCGATCTACCCGACGGCGCAAGGCGGCATTACCTGGGAGCCGACGCCCGTTTCGGGCTGAAGTGGGGGGACGCGCTCTACACTTTCGGAGTCGCGCCTCAGCTCACGACCGATGGCAATCGTCCCGCCATCCGGGGACACCTGAGCGTGGGATACCGCACAGGGGACGACAGACCGGCACCGCCGCTCGCTTTCGGCACCGTCCGGCCATTTGTCGAGCCCTGGATATCGCTCACCGGAGAGACGACGTCGGTCATGTTTGGCGTGGAGCTCGAACTCGGAGTCAATCTCGACAACAGATGCAAGGCCAACCCTGGCAAGACCCGGAAGTAGTCATGTCTAGACTCATCGCTCCGCTATCCATTTGTTCTATTGCGTTGGGATTCTCAGTCTCCTGCGCTCCCGCGCTCCCGCAGGCGCCGCCCTGGTCCGCCTCCAGCCCCTCGGCTCCGTCCAACTGCGAATCCGCGGTCGCCAAGGAGCTCTTCTGCACGGTCGGCCACGCTCATGCGGCTTCGGAGTCCGCCGCCCGCCAGCTCGCGGAGGCGGATGCAGCCGACCAGCTCGTCCAAAGCCTGGTCTCGAATCTCACCTCCACCGTGAAGAAGCAATCCAACGTCGAAACCGAGACTACCACCCGGCGGGTCGCCGGGGATGCCAGCGGGCAGGGCCATCTGTCGACCGCCCTGGGCGAGGTCAAGACTCCAACCGCGGGAGTCAGGGGCTCGGGTGCCGTCGAGACTGACACGACCAGAACCGTCGAAGTCGTCGAGAAGCACTTCACGCGCGAGGCTTCCGGCAAGCTCTTCGGCGTCCGGATGGGCCCCACCCACTGGGAACCGGCTGGAAGCAACTACCATGTCATCGTGACCGTTCCCTACGAGTCCGTACGGGCCTACGTCGAAGGACTCGGGGAGGTCGACCCGGCAGTGAAACAGCGGATCATGCGGGCGATCGACATCCTGGAGAAGTCCCGCCAATGAGGGCCCCATGAGACGCTCGCATGTTGCCATCGCGTTCGTTGCCACCTGGTTCGGATGCCAGTCGCTGGCGCGCGCCGAGTGCGGAAGTCGGCTTCCACCCTGGTTGTCCCAGGACCTGGCGGGCCGGCTGCTGCAGGACCCATCCCAGACCTACTTCGTCGGGCGGGGAATCGCGCGAAGCGAGCCCGAGGCGCGCGCGCTCGCCCGCAGGGACGCCGAGGGGCAGGTCGCGAGCTGCAACTTTCTCACGATCCGGAGCCGCAGCTCGGTCAAGAGGGAAGTCCATGATTCGACGAGCGCGGTCGAGGCCCTGAGCGAGGTGAGCACTTCCTCGCAGGCGGTGGCCAGCGGTTTGCGGGAGGTGACGTCCTTCGGGTGCGACGAGGCGGGCGAGGTATCGATGACCGTGGTGGTCACGGTGCCCCGCGACCAGCTTCCTGCAGCGTGCGGCAAGACCGTGGACTACCCGAGGCCCACGGACTTTCTGTGGCGATCGGCGTTGCTGCCCAGTTGGGGGCAGTTCCACAAGGGCGACAGCGCGATGGGATACACGATCCTGGTGACCGAGGTGCTGGCGATTCCGGCCGCGGTCTTCACCGGCCTGGCGGGCAGATCGGAGCGGGAAAGGGCCGCGGACAGCACGGTGCGGGGGGACCGGGACGTCTACAACCAACGAGCTGACACGCTGTTCTATACCAGCCTGGGGGTCGGTGCGATCGCGGTCGGGATGTACGTGTTCAATCTTCTGAATGCGTATGCCGGAACGCCCGGGCATGGGGTTGGCGAGACCAGAATCGGCGGGAAGTCCGCTCTCTCAGTGGGCGCCATTGGATCGTTCGGCCCATCCTTGAGTTTCTGAACCACCAGCAACGAGGAGAGATACCATGAGGTCCAGCATCAGCAGGTTCATGTTGCTTGGCGCCGTGTGCGTCACCACTGGATTCGCGTGCAACAAGAGCACTGATATCAACCAAACCACGAACAATGACATATCCTCGGTCAGCGTGACCGTTACCAAGGACTCGGATACGACGCTGGCTCACCCGCAAGGAGCGGTACTGTTTGTGCCCAAGGGAGCTGTGGAGCAGGAAACCACGATCACTATCAGAACGACCATACCGGAAGAAACGCCCCAGCTGCCTTCGGGAGTCGAGGCGCTCAGTCCGGTGTTCGCCTTCGAGCCTGCGGGCATGTCCTTTCTCACCACGGTCACGATCACAATCGGGTACTCTGGCGGGGGATCGGGAGTGGGAATGTACTCGTCGATGCCGGAAGCGAGTTGGTCGAACCCGGCATGGAAGCCTGGGACGGGTGCCTCCGTGATGACCTGGGGAGCAATGCTCGCCCAGTACTACTTCGTTGGAACGGGAGCCGGAGGCGCAGCTGGTAGCGGCGGCACAGCGGGCGCGGCGGGAGAGGCTGGTGCCGCTGGGGCGGCGGGTGCGGCGGGTGCGGCGGGTGCGGCGGGC
>CAYMUE010000263.1:4525-6879 GCA_964393505.1 uncultured Polyangiaceae bacterium | reverse complement strand
GCGAGACGTGATCGGAGGTGGAGAGGAGGCATGCGGTACAGAGAGCATAGCTCCATGGGCGCGGGGGATGTGGAGGGGCGCGATGTCTGCGGACGATCGGGGCTGGCGTCTGCACGCCTCCGGGGATAGGTGAGTGAACCGGTCCCGAGAACAGCCGCCATGACCCCCAGCGCAGGAACGATGCAACCCGCTTCCCCCGTCCCTCCGGCGACCCTGCCCGCTGCCGCAGGGCACGCGGTGGTGGTCGAGGACCCGGAGCACGCCAACCTCCTGGCCTTGCTGCTGCAAGGGTATCTCGCGCAGAAGGTCCGCCATCCGCGGCTCGCGAGAAAGGCCCGTCGGCTTCGCGGCTCCTACGGCGTGCAGGTCGGAACCATGGCCGTGAGCATCACCTTCTCGCCGCAGGGCGTGAGCATCCGCAGCGGCGCGGAGGGGCGAACCAGGGCCCGCGTGCGGGGCCCGATGGAGGAGATGATCCCGCTGGTGCTGCACGGCCACCTGCTCGCCGCCGTGATTGCGGTGCTCGAGGGGCGTATCGCCATCCGGGGCAACCCCTTCGCCCTACTGGGGCTGCTGCCGCTGTTGCTCGGAAACCCCTCGCCCCGTCCCCTTCCCCCTCCCACGCAGGAGGCCCAATGATCGAGAGCTTCACGTCCGCAATCGGCCCGAACAAGGTGGTCTCCGACGCGCAGGCGCTGCGGGCCTACGACGACGACTACTCCGAGGCCGATCGGATCACTCCGGTGGTCGCCTTGCTGCCCACCACGGTCGAAGAGGTCCAGGCGATTGTTCGCATTGCGAACGAGTTGCGCGTTCCGCTGACCCCTCGCGTCGCCGGAACGAACGTCGGCGGTCTCGCCATCCCTCCCCCGGGCGGCGCCGTGATCGACCTGCGCAACATGAACCGCATCCTTTCGGTGAACGTCGACGACATGGTCGCGGTCATCGAGCCTGGCGTGACGCAGCAGCAACTGCACGACCACCTGCAGGACGAACGCATCCCGCTGACGGTCGGCTACTCGCTCGGACCGAAGCGCTCGTCGATTCTGGCGAACCTCACGCTCGACGGCTTGACGAACCGGTCGCTCAAGTACGGGGCGATGGGCGATTGGGCATCGGGATTCGAGGTGGTGCTGGCGGACGGGTCGGTGGTGAAGACGGGTGCGTGGGCGTTGTCGGACGTGCCCTTTGCGCGCAGCCCGTTTCCGGATCTCACGGGGCTGTTCGTGGGGTGGCAGGGCACGACGGGGATCGTGACGAAGGCGGCGTTGCATCTCGTACCGAAGCACGCGCTCAATGAGCGGCTGTTCCTGCTCTGCTACTCGATCCACGGCGCCTACGAGCTCATGCGCAGGCTGTGCAAGCTGGAGATCTGCGACGACATCGCCGGTCTGTCGTGGCCCACGGGCAAGATGATGCTGGGGGTGCGCAAGCCCCATCCGATTCCCAACGTCGGCGAGCCGACCTTCTTCCTGTACGCGGATCTCACCGCCAACGACCACGAGGAGATGTCGTACAAGAAGCACGCTCTGGGCCGCGTGGTGGAGGACTTGCGCGCTGAAGGGGAAGCCTTCGAGCACCCTCTCGACGTCCCCAGCCTCGTGGCCCTCGACCCACGGTTCAGCCGCTTCGCGTCGTTCCCGACCGATCTCGACTTCCTGACCGAGCGCGGGGGGCTGACGTGGGTGGGGACCTACGGACCGCTGTCGAGGTTCGACGAGACGGCGCAGCGCGGAGTGGACATCATGGTGCGCCACGGGTTTGCGCCGGCGATCGTGTCGCGAGCGATGACGGGTGGACACTTCGGAGTGCTGCGGTTCCTGGCGCTGTTCGAGCGCGAGGACAGTGCCGGGATCGAAGCGGTGAAGGCCATGAACCTGGAGCTGCTGCGGGCGGTGACCGAGGCGGGCTTCGTGATGTACAAGACGCCACCCTGGGCGATGCGCGAGCTGCTTCCGAGGCTCGACCCGGGCATGGTGGAGCTGATGCGCAGGACCAGGGCCATGCTGGATCCCTCTGGGATTCTCAACCCGGGAAAGCTGCCCTTGGGAGCGTGACCCCGAAGGGTGCTATAACCCGATCCATGCGCACGTTCCGGCTCACGCGTCGGCCCGCTGTCGATTCCGCCCACCCGCTTCCTCGCCCTGCGCGCGCCCTGCCCTGCGCGATCGCGAGCACGCTGGCGACCGTCATCGCCTTCGCGGCATCGGCCCAACAACCCACGGCGCCGCCCTTGCCGCCAGCGACCGCCACGGCTCCCGTGCCGCCTCCGCCACCCACGACATCGGCGCAGCCACCTGCCGCGCAGTCGCCCGAAGCGCAGCCGCCGCAGGGGCAATACCCGCAGGGGCAAT
>CAYMUE010000263.1:0-4425 GCA_964393505.1 uncultured Polyangiaceae bacterium | reverse complement strand
ACCCGCAGGGACAGTACCCGCAGGGACAGTACCCGCAGGGACAGTACCCGCAGGGACAGTACCCGCAGGGGCAGTATCCACAACAGGGGTCCCCCCCTGGTGCAGCGCCGGGATACCCGCCGGGGTACGACGGGATGTACGGGTATCCTCCGGCGGGCTACGGTCCACCGGTCTACGGGCAGCCGACCTACGGAGCGCCGTACTATCCTGGCTACGGGCCGCCAGTGCCCGCGCGCATCGTCGCCCCCGAGAAGGAGAAGGGCTATCATCTGCACGACGGCTTCTACCTCCGCATGGCAGCGGGAGTGGGGAATGTGTCGTCGAAGTTCACGCACGACGCGAGCGGAGAGGAAGCGACAATGGGGGGCACGGGCTCGTCGATCGACTTCGCTATCGGCGGAGCGATCACCCCTGGGTTCATCCTTGCGGGGCGAGTGATCGGAGTCAACGCCTACAACGCCAAGTACGAGGACTCGTCGGGGTCCACGACGGACGACACGAAGCTGATGCTGAGCTCGCTGCAGCTTGCAGCGGACATCTATCCGATGCCGGGAGGGGGGCTGCACTTCATGGCAGGTGTGGGGCCGGCGACTCTGTCCTGGCGGCACCGCTACGACTACACGTCCGACTACTCTTCGTCGTTCTACAACAGCAGCACGACCTCCGACGGCGTTGCGCTGGCGGTGGGCGCCGGGTGGGAGGCCTGGGTGGGAAAGGACTGGAGCGTGGGGGGGATGCTGAACTTCTGCTGGGCGTGGATGGGGGATGACGACGACAGTGAGACCCCGATCGCGAGCCCGAGCTCCGGTTCGACCACGGCCGACCCGAAGATGTCCCGCAAGGCATTCGCGCCGTCGCTGATGCTCACGGCGACCTTCAACTGACCCGCGATCGTCTCCGGGCTACCTCTGCAAGATGGCTTTGGCGGCCTTGCGCACCTTGGGTGCGTAGTATGTTTGATTGGCAATCACCGTAAGCTCGTGTCGCGGCATCGCGCGCAGAACGCGGGAGAGGCTGTCGTCACCGAGGCGAGGGTTGCTGAGCAGGGCCCGGCGGACCTCTCCGGACGCGAGCCAGGCGGCGTTGCTGCAGATGAACTCGATGAGGGTCACCGGGGCCATTCCCATCCTCGCGATGCGAGCGACTTCTGGGGGAGTGACGCGCGTGTTCTGCAGGATGGGCTCCCAGACGGTCTTGCCGTAGAGGCGTTCGAGCGCGACGCGCTGGGGCAGGCCTCCTTCGCGAGCGACCTTGAGCTGCTCGGCGACGGAGATGTTGCGCAGCTTGTCGATGATGGCGGTGGACGCGGGGCGGTGGGGTTCTTCGGGGGTCGAGGGTTCGGGCGGCGGAGTCGGGGGAGCGTGCTGGACGAAGGCGCGCAGGCGTTCGATCAGGGCGGGGCCGAAGTCCTGGATGTGCACGCCGACGCCCATGCCGGGAGCGTCAGGCTTGACGTAGACGACCTCGGCGGTGAGGGAGATCTCGTCGTGGGACTCGGGATGGATGAGGACCAGGAGGCACGCAGAGCGTTCGGGCAGGGGCGAAGCGCCTGCGGCGAAGGCGCCGCCGGTGCGCAGGTTCTTGTCGAACTCGCGCTGCAGCGACTCGAGCGAATCGAAGGTGAGCACGATGCGCGGAGCGGTAGCGGTCATGGGTCGCCTCGATTGGCGGCATGGTAGCAGGCGGTGTCACGATGGGGAGGGGGATCGGCGCCTTGCCGCAGGGGACGGCGGCGGGTATTGTGCGCAGCGGAGAACGACGATGAGACGAGCCTCCACTTGGGCCTTGCGGTGCAGCGGAAGCGCTCTGTTTGTTGCGCTGGCCATTGCCGGTTGCGGGCGCTCGCAGCTTGGCGTGCTGGATTACGAGGATCTGCCGGAAGCTGGGGGGCCGACGAAGGACGGAGGCAAGGACCAGTGGGCACCGGACGCGCCGGATGGCGCAGACGCCTGGGATGCGAAGGACGCGGCGGATGCCAAGGATGCGCCGTGGGACCACGTGGTGCCCGACGCGAAGGACGGCGGGCCGTGTACGACGAACCTCGAGTGTGAGGACAACAACGTGTGCACTCAGGACGTGTGCAAGGGCGGGGTGTGCACGAACAAGCTGCGGGATCTGGACAACGACACGTTCGTGGCTGCGGAGTGCGGCGGACCGGACTGCAACGACCTGAATCCGCAGGTGAACCCCGCGATGATCGAGGACTGCTTCGACGGGGCGGACAACGACTGCAACGGGCTGTCGGACTGCAACGATATCGAGTGCGTGGGAGTCCCGGGTTGCGGCTGCAAGCCGTCGCCGGGGGGCGAGGACTGCGGGAACGGCAAGGACGACGACTGCGACACGACGGTGGACTGCAACGATCCGGACTGCGTGGGGACGCCTGCGTGCGGGTGTCTGGATTCGGAGAAGAGCGGTTGTCAGAACGGCAAGGACGACGACTGCGACGGCAAGCTGGACTGCCAGGACAACGACTGCTCGACGACGAAGGAGTGCATTTGCGCGAGCCAGACCGAGAATTGCTCCAACGGCGTGGACGACGACTGTGATCTGCTGATCGACTGCGTGGATCCGCAGTGCGCCAGCTCGCCGTCGTGCTCGTGTATTCCGCCGGGGGTTCCCGAGGTATGCGTCAACGGACAGGACGACGACTGCAACGGCCTTGCGGACTGCGCCGATCCGGGATGCTTCTATGATCCGTCGTGCGGCAACTGCGTGCCGGAGGACTGCGCGAACGGCAAGGACGACGACTGCAACGGGTTCATCGACTGTGCGGACACGGGGTGCAAGTTCGAGCCGGCGTGCGCGCCGGTACCCGAGGTGTGCAACAACTCGCTCGACGACGACAAGGACGGCAAGACGGACTGCGACGACACGGACTGCAAGACGAATCCGGTGTGTGTGGCGCAGCAGGGCAACTGCCTGACGGCGAAGCTGATCACGGGGAGCGGGTCGTACACGGGGGACACGACGGGGACGAAGAGCGACTACAAGGGGAGTTGCGGCGGGGATGCGGGTGAGGCGGTGTTCTACTTCGTGCTGAGCAAGCCGACGCAAGTGCTGCTCGACACGGTAGGGACGAGCTTCGACGCTGCGCTGTACGTGCGAGCGGGGTCATGCGAGAGCGGCGCGGAGCTGGCATGCGACGACGACTCCGGGGGAGCGTGGGCGGCGAAGGTTGACTTCTCCATCCTGTATCCGGGGACGTACTACGTGTTCGTGGACGGGTTCACGGTGGATCCGAATGGCGGGGCAAACGAGGGGCCATTCACGCTCAACGTGACGTTCAACCAGGAGCCGAAGGAGCTGTGCGACAACGGAATCGACGACGACGGGGACCACTACGTGGACTGCGCGGACGTTGATTGCGCGACCGTGGGCGGGTGTCTTGGGTGCAATGCGGGGAAGGTGCCGGGACCGGAGTTCGGGGCGAGCGCGTGCACGAACGGGCTCGACGACGACTGCGACGGCGAGGTGGACTGCAAGGATTCGGACTGCAACGCGAGCGAGTACTACAAGGCGGAGTGCTGCAACGATGCCGATGACAACGGCAATCAGATCATCGACGACTTCGCCTGCCGGTGCGTGACGGACGCGGACTGTCCTGCGGATCAGATGTGCTACACGCACTCGGTGTGGGCGTGCGGCCCGCCGTGCACGAACTTCTTCGGCAACATCTGCGTCTTCGTCGCTCCCGGATCGCAGTGCTCGCCCGTGTCGCAGCAGTGCGAGTTCTGACGGGTTCTCCATTCCGCTGCGCAACCGACGCGGGCGGGGCCGGCGCTACTCGTCGAAGCATCGTGCGGCGGCGAGGGCGAGCGTGCGCTGGTGATCGAGCACGCGTTGCAGGAAGCTCTCGCGCCAGGACGGATCGCTGATCCGATTCGCGCGGGCCAGGAGCCTCCGGCGCGCACCGTCGTAGGCATCGCGGGCGCTGCGCGCGTGCCCCATCGCATCGAGAGACATCGCGTACACCAGCCGGATCCGGGCTTCGTCTTCAGCCACGCCGCCGAGAGACACGAGCATCTCCATCGCTTGCGAGGCCGACATGAACGCCTCCATGATCCGGGGCGTGGCGAGCAGCACCAGGGCCAGAATGGACAGCGCCTGCGCACGAAGCGCCGGGGATGGCTCGGCCAGGTCGGTCGCCATTCTGGCTTCCATCTCCGCTTCTTCCGTGCGTCCGCTCAGCGCCAGCGCCTCGGCGAGATAGCGGTGTCCGGCGGACAGCCCGCGCCAGTCGGTGGAATCCGAGAGCGACTGCAGCGATGACCGCAGGTTGCCGACCGCGGAGCGGAGCTCGCCGTCTCGGGCCTCGGCCAGGCCGAGATTGAGCTGCATGATCGCGGACTGCGCGAGGTTCGACGAGGTCGCTTCGTGGATGGCCAGACCCAGCTCTGCGCGCGCCTCCTCGTATCCACCCAG
>CAYMUE010000262.1:5537-6904 GCA_964393505.1 uncultured Polyangiaceae bacterium | reverse complement strand
CGCCAGGGGCTTGCCCGTCGGTACCTGCCACATCCGCAGGTCATTCGCGCCGGAAGCCAGCACCGTGCCGCCTCCGAGGAACGCGAGCGACGCGACCCGCTTCGAATGCCCCTGGGGGACGGACGGCGGGTCTCCGCCGGACAGCTCGATGGCGCGATTGGCACTCAGTGCCGCGACGGAGCCCGATGGGGAGAAGGCCACGGGGGTGCCATTGCCGAGCGGAGACGGTGAGCCGCTGCCTGGCTTCCATTCGACGGTGCCATCGTTTCCGATCCAGGCGGCGCCGCCGGACGGGGTCGCCGTCAGACTCGCCCGCCCCAGGCCGGACAGGAAGTCGAACGTGCTCGACTCCCGCTTCCACAGCTCCGTCGCATTGCCCGTCTCGATATCCACGCTCCACAGCGTATTGCCCTCCTTCGCCAATACGCTGCGGCCGTCCCAGGCGAGCGCCACCGAGGCGCGCGCCGAAGGCCCCGGAGCCGCGACAGTCGATCTTGCCGCGGACTCGGGTTTCGGATCGACCTTGCGCAGCACTCTGCCCGACCCGAGGTCCACGACGAACCACCCCTGCGGATCCAGGGAGAAGAACCCGGTGGTGCGTCGCACCGCCAGGGCCCGCTCCCCGGTCCGATCCAGCCCCACCAACCTGCCGTCGAGAGCATGCGAGGCGATCAGCTTCCCGCTCTCCGCGTCGATCACGTGGACCTTGCCGGCCGAAGTGACCACCGCCACGCGCTTGTCGTCCCCCGAAACGTGAATCGACTCCACAACCGCGCGGCCCGTCATCGCGCGCTTGAGGAACCTCGTGACCACCGTCGGGAGCGGTACGCTCGTCCCGCGCAGCCGCTGCCCGTCCGACGTGCGAAACAAGGCGATCTCTCCGGTCGCCTTGTCCACGTTCGCCACCACGAAGGAGCCGTCGTGGGAGAGCACCGGCTCCCGACACGACTGCAGCGTGAACAGCGCGCCGCCGCGCACGAGATCGCGGACGATGCAATCGCCCGAAGAGCCGCGCTCGACGGCCCAGACACTGCGGCCGTCGTCGGAGACCGCCACGGATTCCGTGTCCCGCACCGTGCGCATCCGGGTGGTTCCGCCCCGCGAGATCGCGCCCCGCGGCAGGGGAGCTAGGGGATCGTCGTCCACGGGCGCGAGCGAGACCGGGATCGGCGCCGAGCTGACCGCGGATGCCGAGGCCGACGCGGCGGGTGCGGAGGCGCTGGCCGGGGGGCGAGGCGGCGTGGGAGCGGCGGGTGCGGGCGGGCGCGAGGCTTCGCAGGCTGCGATCAAGGAGAGGGGGACGGACAACGCGAGGAGGGTTCGCACGGGCCGAGTGTAGCGGCCTCGGAGGCGGGCACAAGCGTGCG
>CAYMUE010000262.1:0-5437 GCA_964393505.1 uncultured Polyangiaceae bacterium | reverse complement strand
GCATCCGATACCGATTCCGTCGCAGCGAACCAGTCGCCCGTGCCGTAGTAGCCATTCGTCGCGTTCGAGGACTTCCAGTTCCCCGACACATCTGCATTCGCAACGCTGGTGTTGTTCTTTGCGTTGTTCGAGTCGATCACGATCGCCGAAGGGGTCGTCGTTCCGCTGCTGTCGCTGCAGTAGGACTTGTCCTTGCCGACGAAGGTCGTCCAGGGGAACGTGGCGCCGGCGTCCGCGCGATTCCAGGGTTGCAGTTGCCGTGGCCGAGGATTTGCGAAGGGAGCGCCTGTCGAAGTCCCACGAGGCTCGAATCGATGGTTGTCCGCACGCGGGGGACTCCTGCGCAAGTCGGGCAGTTGCCGGCGCAATCGGTTGCGCAACTCGCGTGTCCCTTCGCTCTCCCCCGAACCCCGCTCCTGCGAAGCGATCGCGGCCCCGCTGCCATCGACCCTCCACGATGACCATGGCGCGCGGGCCCTTTACCTCCTACGCTTGGCGCATCATGCGCTGGCTCTGGCTCCTCCCCCCGCTGCTCACGATCGCGTGCTCAGCCTCGCAGCCGATGCCCTCGGCCGAGACCCCTGCCAGCGTGTGGCGCGCGCCCCCTCCCGCCGCTCAGCCGATGGCCCCGATGGCCGCCCAGCCCGCGAAGGCCCCGCTTCGCGACCGCCGCGGCACTTCGGCGACCGGAGCTGCCGTTCCGGAGGCGTCTGCTCCTCCGATGACCCCGGAGCGGTTGGCGACCACCATGGTGGCCGCGCTCGACCGCACCGCATCCCAGGAAGCCGAAGAGCGTCGCCGCAAGTCGGCCGAGGACGAGGCGCGATGGCGCAGCGCCTTGGACGGGCTCGGGCGGGGGTTCGACGGTGGGTTCGGAGTGGGCGGGCTCGGTGGGTTGGGCACGCGCGGCGGGAGCGTGGGGAACGGATCCGGTCTCGGGCTCGGCGGTTTCGGCACGAGAGGTTCGGGACGTGGCGGGAGTGCGGCCGTGCGGGGCGGAGGCGCTGTTGCTCCCAAACCGCCCCCAGCCCAGCCCCCGAAGGCCCCTGCCAAGACCCCAGCGAAGCGCTGATCCGCATGGCGCACCCGCGAGGGCCTTTCCAGGACCGGCCAGGGGCTTGATTTCGCCCCCGGTGCGGCACCAGATGGAAGGAATGGCCGTGCCGGCGCCCCTCGAAAGGTTGGTGCAACTGGTCAAGCGCGAGCTCCCCGCGCTCGATGCCGGCGTGGTCTCGCCCGCGGAAGCCGCGCCCGACGACGACCGCACGGTTCGGGTTCCCTTGTCGCGTGGCTGGGGGCTGTGGGCGAGCGTGCCGGAGGGCGCCCAGCGCGAATCGGCTCGAGAGAAGCTTGCACGGCTCGTGGAGTCGTTCGAGGGGCTCATCGACGACGCGCTTCAGCATGCACACGTCGCTCGTCCGGATCCGGAGCGCGAGCTGGGAAGCATCCTGCGCGACACGGCGGAGCGTCTGGGAGCGGAAGATGCGCTGGTGCTCGACACGCACTCGCCGATGGTGTGGGGCTCTGCCAGCGGGCTGCACGGCGAGGCGCTCGCGCACCCGCGTCTCGTGGTGGTGCAGGGCGGACATTCCCCAGCTCCTTCTCCGCGCTCCGAGCGGAGCTCGCTGTCGCGCAAGGCGATCTCCGAGGTGATGGCGTTGCCGCAGATCGCACGGCTGGCGCGCGGCGCGCACCTGCGACGGGCCGAGGCCGATGATCAGCTCGGCTGGCTCGTACACTCGTTCGCGTCGATCTACCTGCTCGTGGTGGTGTTCCGCGGGACGTTCGACGAGGTGAAGGCGGAGCGCGAGGTGGTGCGCGTGCTTCCTTCCATCGAGCGGTGGGTGTTGTCGTTGCCCCCGCCGAGCGATTCGGGAGGGGCGGCAGCGGGGGCGCGGGGGCGCCGCCGCTGACATCCGCGGGTCAGTTGCAGCCCATGAACTGCGCGACCATGTCGCTGACGCAGAAGCTGGCGGACAGCCCGCCCTGCGAGATCGTGCAGCACCTGTCCGCAGTCGGATCGGTGCAGTCGGCATTGGTGTGGCAGAGCGAAGCCTGTCCGTCTGCCGGGCACCCCATCGGGATTTGAAGCTCGCAGGTCGCCTGACACGTCGCGCCCGCCGCCGTGATCGGGCAGTTCGGAGGCGTCCCCGCCCCCGTGCTGATCTTGCTGCAGCACGTCTGCCCCGCGCAGTCCTCCGGCCCGTCGCACGTCATCGGCGCGCCGCCGTCCTCGCACTGATCCGCGCACACCATGCTCGCTCCGGCGTCGGAAACCGCCGCGCAGCAAACCTGCCCCACCGCACACGTCGTCGCCCCGCACTTGATCCCGTCAGGCTCCGACACCACGTCGGGAACCGCCTGATCGGGCGTCACCGTGTCCGGCACCGACTGGTCGGGCACCGCCTGATCCGGCATCGCCTGATCGGGTGCGGCCTGATCCGGGAGCGCATCGTCGGATGCTTCGGATTGCGAAGCATCCTCGACGCCACCCTCCTCGCCTGCCTCCTGCTGCGCGTCGGTGCCGGGGGAAGCGTCGCCCTCTTGCAGATCGGCTTCCGTGCTCCCACCGCAAGCCGCAGCCACCCACGCCAGCGCAGCCGCGCCGGCAACCAACGGCATCAGATGCTTCCTCATGGACCCAGGACTACCACAAACCGGGCGCGTGCGAACTAGCCCCGGACGTCGCGGACCTGCGCGCTGGTCTTGCCGAACCTGCGCTCCCGGTGGCGGTACGACTCGACGACCTCCCGCAGATGTTGCTCGGTGAAGTCAGGCCAGAGGGTGTCGAGGAACGCCAGCTCCGCGTACACCGCCTCGTAGGGCAGGAAGTCCGACAGCCTCTGCTCGCCGCCCGTGCGAATGAGCAGATCCGGATCCGGCAACCCCCCCGTCCACAGCCGGCTCCGCAGCCAGCTCTCGTCGAGCTCCTCCGGCCCCAGCTTCCCCTCGCTCGCCTCTCGGACCGCCTCCCGCACCGCGTGGACCAGATCGCTGCGCCCGCCGTAGCTCAACGCCAGCGTCAGACGCATCTCCGTCCCGCCCTTCGTTCGCTCCATGAGCTCGTCGAGGGCACGACGCGTGACCGCCGGGAGATCCTCCTTGCGCCCGATCATGCCGACCGAGATCCCGCGCTCGACGAGCTCGTCGACCTCGCGTCGCGCGAAGCGCACCAGCAGGCGCATCAGGGCCGTGACCTCGATGCGCGGACGCTTCCAGTTCGCGGTGCTGAAGGCGTACAGCGTGAGGTAGCGCACGCCCATGGCGCGGCATCCCCGGACCACCTCACGCACGGCGCGTCCCCCTTCGCGGTGCCCGTAGTGCCGAGGGACCCCTCGCTGCACGGCCCACCGTCCATTGCCATCCATGATCACGGCGATGTGGGTCGGCACGGGAAGGATGTCGTCGGACATGGGATCGGCTCTACACGATATGCGCCCGGTTTGCATCGCTGACCCCCTGCAGAGGTTGCGCTATGACACGCCATGACCTGCACCTTGGGTGATTGGCTCCACGAGCGCCCCTTCCATCTGGCCCTGTCGGCCGGGTTCTTCGGCTTCTTCTCCCACGCCGGGCTGCTCGCCGCCCTCGAGGACGCGGGGTTGCGTCCCGCCGGCGTGACCGGTGCGAGCGCGGGCGCGCTGTCGGGCGGGCTCTGGGCCGCAGGGCTCGATGCCGGTACGCTGCGCGACGAGCTCGCCTCCCTGCGGCGCGCGCACTTCTGGGATCCCGGTCCGGGCGCAGGACTGCTGCGCGGCAGGCTGATGCGTCGCAAGCTCGAGTCGATCCTGCCCACCGCGCGCTTCGAAGGCACCCGCGTGCCCTTCGCCGCCAGCGTGTTCGACTTGCTCTCCCGCACCACGCGCGTGGTGCGCGAGGGCGACCTCGCGGCCGCGATCTGCGCCTCCAGCGCCCTGCCCGGGCTCTTCCAGCCGGTGTGGATCCGCGGCCGCCCCTGCATCGACGGCGGCGTGCTGGATCGTCCCGCCCACGCCGGGCTCCCTGCGTCGTCGCGCGCGCTGTATCACCACCTCGCCTCGCACTCGCCCTGGCGCTGGTATGCCCCCCAGGTCCCCCCGCGTCCCGATACCCTCGCCATCGTCCTGAGCGACCTGCCCCGCTCCGGACCCTTCCGCCTCGATGTCGGCATGGTCGCCCTCGACCAGACGCGCCGCCGGGCAAAACGGCTCCTCGACGCTCCGGTTCCCGAGGGCGGCGATGGCGTGATGATGGATTGATGCGCGGCAATCCGGACGGATCGCAAGGCCCGAAAGCCCCGCAGCCGGATTGGCTCTCAGGTCACGGAGACGTCATGATGAATCCGGGCATCCCGCCCGAATACCCGTAGGCCACCAGCCGCGTCCCCGTCCAGATCACCCCGTTGAGATTGTTCGTCGCAGGGGAGGTCTGCTTCGTCCAGTGGGTGCCGTCCGGCGAGGTCTGCACCAGCCCCGACGACCCCACCAGCACGAGCTGCGACCCGATCGATACCGGCGCCCCCAGATTGGTCGTGATCTCGTTGGTCGAAGCCTTCGTCCAGTTCTGGCCATCGTCCGTGGACACGAGCACCTGATTCGCCTGCCCCGTCGCCACGAGCGTCGATCCGATCTTCGCCACCCCGGACAGGTTGTAGCCCAAGTCGCTCCCCGTCGTCGGCTTCGCCCAGCTGTCGCCGTCCGGAGAGATCAGGATCACGCCGTAGGTGCCGACCACGATGTACTTTGACCCGCTCCAGAACACGGGGCCCAGGCTCTGCCCCGTGAGATCGGGGCGATACGTCCAGGCCACGCCGTCGGTCGAATACAGGATCTCGCCGCCGTTGGAGGCGAAGAACTTGCCGTTGACGTAGGTGATCGCGTTCAGCGCGTTCAACACCTTGCCCGTCGGCAGGTTCCCCGGATTCTGCTCGGTCCACGACGTGCCGTTGGTGGAGGTGAGCAGCGTGGGCTTCATCGCCATGCTCCACGCTCCCACCGCGACGAACAGCGGTCCCGAGCAGGCGACGGACTTGAGCTCCGACGTGGTGGGAGCCGGCGTGAGGGGCGCCCAGGTGATCCCGTCGGCCGAGGTCAGCATCCTGCCGCCTACTCCCACGGCTACGTGCAGCCCAAGCGTCGACGAGTACGCCACCGAGTTGATTCCGGTCATGATCTCCGTGGTGTCGTTCTGGTATCGCACGGTCCACTCGACACCCACGTTGGCGCCGGCTTCCGGCTCCGCGTCGGGCGCGGCTTCCGGCGCGGCATCGCCGGGCGCAGCCTCGGGCGAGCCATCCGCCGCGGCCTCCGGCGTTTCGCCGTCCTGCCCGCCGTCCGGTGTGGAGGATTCGGCTCCCCCGTCCGTCGCGGCGACGTCCGTGCCGCTGTCCGCAGCCGGCGTCGCCGGCTCCTCGTCACTCGAGCCGCAATGGATGCTCAAGGACGCAAGGATCGCAATC
>CAYMUE010000261.1:0-6955 GCA_964393505.1 uncultured Polyangiaceae bacterium | reverse complement strand
AGGTAGGTGAACTCGACGACGTGGAATCTGGCATCGTCGAGGTCCTGGACATAGCTGCGCTTGTCAATCACCTTCCATCCGTCAATCTCCGGACATCGCCGGGGGGCTGACATGGGCTGACGTTTGACCATCGGTGGTGGTCAACGAGGATGCGAGGGCGGACGGGGGGCGAAGGACATCAGTGGGGAGGGAGCCGACTCACGCCGCGACGGGGGCGACAGCCGCAGCGAGCACGGCGATGAGGTGTTCTCGGCGTTTGCGCAGTGTCGATCAGCGTGCGCCGCATCAGGCGCCCGTACTCGCTGCGATGGAGGACGCCTTCGCGTACGAGGTTCATGAGCAGGAGCCGCGTGCGCCGGAGCTTCTCGAAGGTCTCGGAGTTGGGCTCGGTGCAGGGGTGGAGCGGGGGCGACGGATGGCGCTCAGGCAGCTCGATGGTCATGGCGTGTCTCCTTCACGGCGAACTGGCCGCGTGCCCTCGCAAAGGTCCGGCCCGAAGTCGGGCACAGTGGGTGGCCCGTGTTCTAGGCCCACAAACGCCAAAGGCCCCGCATGTTGATCTGCGAGGCCTTGTTGACCGCCCACCCCTTCGTTCTTCGCAAAGAGGTGGACCTGGCTCGGCGGTGTTCGGGCTGGGCGAGTGCCGAAGTGGCGGCTCTTAAGAGGCCGCAAACCGCGTATGGACAAAGAAACGTGGGGCACGCGCAGGCGGCAGTTAAGACTGGGGTAGCACTGGACATATGCCCAGTCGCACCGATCTTCCCCGTAGAAAACAGGCCACGTTCATCTCCAGACGATGTTCACGTCCCGTGAACAGACCTGTCATGCGCCTTGTCTTTTTCAAAAAGACATGCTATCGAAGATGACGTGCTCGACGACTACCTCGACCACCTGCGCGCGTTGCCGTTCGTGCGGGACCTGAAGGCCGGCCGCCCTCACGAGGACGGCGCCGTGCCGATCGAGGTTTCCACGCCGACGGGCAACGTGCGCTTGGAAGCGGTCGAGGCTTCCGGCGCGATCAGCTACGCCGCCGCCGACCATCTCGTTCGACGCCTGCAGGCGCTCAAGGCACCGGGGATACTCCTGGCGCCCGAGATCGGGCGGGAGCTCGGGCGTCACCTGGAGCAGCGCGGTGTGCTGTTCATCGACAAGCAGGGCAACTGCAACGTCGTGCTTGGCGAAGCCTACGTCGCCCGCGTCGAGGGGCGTCGCGTGGCGCTTCGCACACCGCGGGGACAGACCAGCATGCGCGCAGCGGGCTACAAGGTCCTGTTTGCGCTGCTCGTGGAACCAGAGCTGGTGAAGGCTCCCCTTCGCACGATCGCCGATCGCGCAGGCGCGAGCCGACAGGCTGCGTCGGATGCACTTGCCCGGCTCGTGACCGCAGGACTGATGGACCGGTACAAGGAGTCTCACCGTTGGGTTCCGCATCGCAAGAGGACCGCCCTGGAGCGGTGGCTCGTGGGCTACACGGACGTGCTTCGCCCGGCGCTGCTCGTCGGGAGCTTCCGTACGCCGGACGTAGCACCGCACGAGCTGGAACCCCGGATCGTCGGCGCGGCTCGTGACCTCCCCGCGTGGCGCTGGGGGGGGTGCGCAGCCGGGTTCCGCCTCACGCAGCACTACCGTGGCGAGCGCACAGTGCTTCACATCGACGAGCTCACGCCGGAGTTTCGCCGCGCCATCAAGGCTGTACCGGATGCAAACGGGCCCTTGGTGATCCTTCGCTTCCCCGGGCCAGCGGCCCTGCTCGGAGCAACACCGGACACCGTCCACCCCCTCCTCGTGTACGCGGAGATGCTGGCGGAAGCGAACGAGCGGGCGCGCGAGGCCGCGGGTGAGGTTGCCGAGAAGTACCTGGCGGAGTTGGAGGACGCGAGATGATCCCGTTCAACGACGCGCAGGTCCGGAGCTTGGAAGCGCTCGTCGATGCATGGGGCACGGACAGAGTCGTCCTGGTCGGCGCCTCGGCGCTCCAGTGCCACATGGAGATGAGCTGGCGCGTCACCTCCGACGTCGACATCACGGTGAGTGCCGACCTCGATGAGTTCGAGGGGCTGCTGTCGGGAATCGCAGACTGGCACTTCGATCCGCGCGTGGAGCACCGGCTGAGGAGCCCCTGGAACGTGAAGGTGGACGTAGTCCCGGCCGGGCCGGGATTGCGTGCTGCGGGCAAGCTCGTGTGGCCGCGCAGCGGGCACGAAATGCAGCTCGTGGGAATGGACCTGGTCTTCGAGCATGCAGTTGCTGAACCGTTGGGCCACACCGCGCTACGCATCGCGTCTTTGCCCACGATCGTGATTCTCAAGATGAACTCGTGGCTCGATCGATTCGAGGACCGCGAGCGCGACCTGGCGGACATCGACCACGTCCTCGAGGATGCGATTCGACCTGATGACGACCGCAGGTTCGATGACCACATCGTCGAGCTCGCCATGGACTACGAGCTGGTGTGCGCGTACCTGATTGGCGAAGACGTGGGACGTATCGCCAAGGACCATCATCGAAGGCGGGTCGACGAATTCCTCGCGAAGGTCGGGGACGAGGACAATTGGGCGCACACCCGCATGCGTGCGGTTGGACCTTGGGCCTGGCGGCACGATGATGATGCTCTGCCTCGAAGGTTGAGAGCATTCAGATTGGGATTGGACGCCGGGCGGTGAATCGAGGAACGAAGCGCCTGGACTGTTCCGGCGACCTCAGCGCATAGAGGCTCTCGCAGTGACCACCAGGCGTTCTCCCAAGACGAAGCAAAGGAAGCCCGCGGCTTCCAGGCCGTCGCGCGGAGAGGTGCGCGACGAGTTCGAGCCGATCGTGGAGCTCGTCCGACAGCTTGAAGACCTGAAGGCGAGAGCGCGAGCGCTCGGAATGTTCACCGACGACCGCGAGCTGATACGCTGCCCGAAGTGCGGCCTCATGGAGGATGTGCTCTGCGGCGGATTCCTCGTCACCTATCACGAAGAAGGCGATCACAAGGACACGGGGCTCCGCTTTGCGGAGTCGGCGACGGAGGGATGCTTCACGTGTCCCGAGTGCGGCACCGAGGTTGTCGCCGTCCTGTATTAGCGCTCTACAGGAAGCCGGCTACGCAGCCCCCGAATGCACGGGCCGCGCCCCGTTTCACCTTGTGGTGGGAAGCTCGCGCCGCCGCAACTGCTCGAGCGCGTGCCGGACGTCGGCCACGGTGACTTCCTCCCGATCGTCCAACGCCATCGCGCGAACTGCATCATCGCCTGCGCGCGCCACGTCGGCGTAGCTCAGGCCATCGACTTCGGCGCCAAGGCTCGCGGCTTGCTCGTCGCGCAAGCCGACGCTCGTGAGCCTCAGCTTGAAGAGCTCCACGGCCTGCTCGCGCGATGGCTTGTCGAACAAAATGGTCGCGTCGAACCGACGGAACATCGCACGGTCGAGCAGCTCGACGTGGTTCGTCGCGGCGACGAGGATGCTGCCGCTCACGTCTGCATCGACGAGTTGCAGGAACGCGGCGACCACGCGGTTCATCTCGCCGACATCCTGCGAGTCGCCGCGCGCCTTCGCCACCGCATCGAACTCGTCGAAGAGGTACACGCCGGGGCGCCGCGGCATCTCTGCGAACACGGCGCGCAGCTGTACTGCGGTTGCACCGAGGAAGCGCGAGAACAACGCGTCGAAGCGCACGGTCATCAGCGGTAGCCCCATCTCGCCGGCAAGGACCGCGGCTGCCAACGTCTTCCCGCAGCCGGGGGCTCCGTGGAAGAGCAGGCGTCGTCGCGGAGACACGCCGAAGCGCTCGAGACGGGCGCGCGACCGGTTCTCCGAGATGATCCGCAGAAGAAGCTCCCGCACCTCGGGTGTCAGCACGATGTCGCGAAGCCTCTCGTCGCGATGCCCCCCTTCGAGGATGTCCGCGAGCTCGCCGCGCGGCGCTGCGATGTCGACGATCGGGCCCGTCTTGCGGCCGGTAGTCGGCGGCATCCGCGCGATGATCGCGCGGATGTCGTCCGCGATGCGGGCGTGGCCAGCGGCACTTTCGGAGGCCGCAAGCTGTAGCGCTGCCTTGCGAAACGACGTTTCGTCGCCTTCCGCGTGCGACTGCAGCAACAGCTTGAGAATGTCCGACTTCATGGTGATGACGCCGATCCTTCGAGGATCAGCCTCCGCAGCTCAACGATCTGCTCGCGACGATAGAGCCAGTGGCCGCTCATGGGGTGTGGATTCGCATCAAGACCGAATGCCTCGAGCGGGTGGAGCTCAGCGGCAGTAGGCAGCGGCGCGCAAAGCCTCTGGACTGTTCCCGCACGAAGAGCGACGTGTCGCACCGATGAGCAATTCCCCTCCCCCTCACCGCCTCGAGCTGGAGCATCGAAGGGCGGAAGTCATCGCTATTCTCGCTGACGCCGTGCTGGCCGCCCTTGGCGTTTCCGCGGGCCCAGAAGGGGCGCCAACGTCGCGACCGAGCCGTTCCCCGCCACGCACGCCGGACGCGCCCGCGACCGCCACCACGAGCCCGGACAGGCCAGCCCTTTCGCGGGTCCGGGATGCGAAGCCGCACGAACTGCCGACCGTCGTCAGGCTCCTCCGGGGGACCGGGCCGACCCTTGCAGACATCGAGCAGGCCAGCGACGCCTTTTGCCTCGTCGTGGATGCCAGACGGATGGGGCCGATCGCCGCTGCATACCTGGAACGCCACGGAAACCTGGGTGTGCTCCGTGGCGTGTTCGTCATGCGGACCTGGCGTCTGCGGGGACTTGGCACACGGCTCGTGAACGAGGCACTACGCCGCGCCCGGCAGCGCGGGCTGGCCGCCGTGTTCACGACGGCACTGCTCCCGCCTTGGTTCCTCGACACGCTCGGCTTCGCTCTCGTTGCGCGTGACCTCGTCCCCGGCGACGTGCTCCGGCTCCCGGGCATCGCGGGACGCGAGGACGCGAACGTGTACCGGCTCGACCTGGCCTCCCTGGCGTCTGTGAATGCGCGCAAACGACACGCCGCAGAGCGCGTGGCGCACGCGATCGAATCCGGAGAACCCTGGTGGCCCGACGAGAAAGGGTAGCAACGGTGACCTCCCCGCGCAGTCGCGCTCCTCTTAGATCGAGCCCGGTGTACGCGAGCGATGCGGAGCGTCGCGAGCTCGCTGGCCTTGTGGGATTTCTTGCGAAGCCCTCGTCAGGGAAGCGTCGCCGATTCCGCCTGCGGGAGGCAGACGGCGAGGGCGTCACGATCCCGGCTTCGGCGCTTGAGGTGCTCGTGCAAGCCGCCGGCATGCTCATGACCGGCGCTGCGATCGAAGTCGTCGCGGTGCCTGACGAACTCACGGTGCAACAAGCGGCCAGCGTGCTCAACGTGTCGCGCGAGTTCGTGCTGAAGCTGGTAGATGAGGGGCGCCTTACGGGAGAGAAGAAGCGACGCAGCGTGCGGCTGAAGTTGCGCGAAGTCCTATCCTACAAGCGAACGAGTGACGCCCGGTGCCGTCGAGCACTTCGTGAGCTGACAAGACTCACCGAATCATTCGGCGGCTACGACCGAGAGAGGAAGTAGTCGGGTCGTTCATTCCGCCTCAACCATCCAGGCCACCCACGCGGCTCGCTGCTGGGCCCAGCGGGATTCCCGTGCGATGATTCGCAACGCACGTTCGGTGGTCGGCTCCGTGCCGCCGACAGCCTCCATGTGCAGTACCAATTCTTGCAGATCAGGGGCGAGGAGAAGGATGTCGAGCAACTGCGTCATCCGGGCGCGCGACACCTTCAGCCTACGAGCTACCGCCGCACGGTCTCGTTCGCGGCCGGCGTCGAGCGAGTTCTGAATGTGATGTGCGAGGGCGAGCATGCGGGCGACGCGAGCCGGTCTTCGTGGCGCCGGCACATCGGGATCGAATGTCTTCTTTTCCGGGCGAACCCGCTGAAGAGTGCCGGTGATAATTCGGTAGCGCGGCCCCGCTTGCTGGTCGGTCATGAGTGACTCTCGCAGGTGCCGTCGCAGGTCTGCCGGTCGAACTCGATCAGGTACACGTCGACCTGGTCCGTGCGTTCGTTCACATCCACGCGGTCCAGGAGGGCGCGGAGCAAGCGGCCGCGTGCCGTAACGCTCATGGCTCTCCAGAGCATTCCGAAGTCGGAGAGCACGGCGCGATACGCGTCGGGGGACTGAGGTACTGCATCAAGGGCGGCAGTGCTTCGCATGACCTCCGCAAGCTGGCGCTCTGCAAGCGCGAGCTTCTCCGATTCCGCCTGGAGGCTGGCCTCCGCGAGATCACGGGCCCTGCCATGCAGCCGCGTCAGCTCTTCCACCAGTCGAGACGCGTTCGCAGAATGCAGGCCTACCTTCTCCGGAAGCTGGGTTCGCAACGTCTCGAGCCGTTCCCGATGCTCGCGGAATCTCGCCTCAACCGCGCTCAAGACGGCCGGTGCGAAGATCTGCTCCAGCCTGACCTCGGCGAGACGCTCGGCAACGAATCGCTCGATTGCCGGTGCAGGAACGTGCCCCGCCGGGCAGGACTTGGCACCCTTCCGATCGCGCGTCGTGCAACGATAGTACCGGTAGTGGGCGCCTTGCCTCGAGCTGGATGACGGCGCCATGAGCTCCCCGCAGATGCTGCACCGAAGCAGTCCCCGGAGGACGTACTCGAAGTTGACCCCCGCGAACCGCATGCTTGGCAGGCGCCCATCCAGCATCCGTTGCACCAGCGCGAACATTTCCTTGTCGACGAGTGCGGTGTGCTCCCCGGGGTAGAGCTCATCGCCGGAATTCAACATGCCCGCGTAGACCGGATTGCGGAGCAGTCGCACGATCGAATCCTTGGTCCACGCGATCGGCCGTTCATCGCGACGCTTTGTAGCGCGAGGCAGCATGCCGCGCTCGGTGAGCGTGCGTGCAACCATCGCCCGCTGGCGTAATTGGATGAAAAGCGCGAACGCCTCCCGGACAGTGATCGCCTCAACGTCATTCACTTCCAGGCGCTTGTCTTTGAGAGAGTACC
>CAYMUE010000260.1:5032-6963 GCA_964393505.1 uncultured Polyangiaceae bacterium | reverse complement strand
GTCGTTGCCGATCTGGAAGACCCTGTGCACCCGCGGACGGCGCAGGTCGCAGTCCACGATCAGCACCCGCTGCCCCGCCTGCGCCATCGCCGTCGCCACACACGATGTCACCGTGGTCTTCCCCTCCGACGGCCCGGCGCTCGTGATGAGCAGCGTGCGGAAGGGTTCGTCCGGCGACATGAACTGGATGTTGGTGCGGATCGATCGCGCCGCCTCCGCGACGCCGCTCATCGGCGCCTCGTGCACCACCATCTCGGGGGTAGACACGTTCGTCTCGGACCGCTTCGCCCTCCTCCCCCGGCCGTAGTAGTAGCCGCGCTTCTGCGCCCCCTGCCCCGCCATCGGCAGCAGTCCCAGGAACGTCAGCCCGACCGCGCTCTCCACGTCGGTCTGGTTCTTGATGCTTCGGTCGAGGAGGTCCCTCGCGAACGCCGCGAGCATGCCGAGGGCGATCCCGATCAGCGCCCCCATGCCGATGTTTCGCGAGACGTTGGGGCGGATCGGAGAGGTCACCAACTCGGGACGATCGATGATGCGGATGTTGTTCACGCGCAGCATGCGTGACAGATCGCTCTCCTTCGACCGCTCCATCACGAGCTGATACAGCTTCTCGTTGTTCTGCTTGGAGCGGAGCAGGCGGTTGTACTCGATCTCGAGCAGGTTGAGGTCGAGCGCCCGCTTCTTGGCGCCCTCGAACAACCCGCCCAGTCCGGCCTCCTGCCGGCGAACGATCGCCAGGTCGCGCTCGACCGCTCCCTGGATGTTCTTGATCTCGGCGAGCAACGCCTTGCGCGCGCTCTCCACCCGCGAATCCGCGGCGAGCACGTCGGGGTGCTGCTTGCCCTTGCCGCTCCCGATCAGGGCGTCGCGATCCCGTGTGGCTGCCACGTAGGAGGAACGCAGGTCGTTGAGCAGCGAGCTCTGCAGCAACTCCGTGGCCGGCACCGCAGCCGGATTGTCCGCCGGGATCTTCTGCAGCTCGTGATACCGCGCCGCCAGCTCCTCCCGCTTGATCCGGGTCGCCGTCACCGCGTCGTTGAACTGCTTCATCTCCTCGCGCAACATGTTCGACTGCGCGTCGATGTCGGCCGACAGGATGTTCTTGTTCAGCTTGTAGTCGTGCAGCGCCATCTCGCTCGAGTCGAGCCCGCTCTTGAGCTTGTCGAGCTGGCCGTTGAGCCACTCCACGGCTGAGTTCGTCGAGGCCAGGACGTCGTCCAGGTTGAGCTCCACGTACTTGTCCGCCATCGCCCCGGCGATGCGCTGCGCGCGATGGGGGTCGGCGTCCTCGTAGTACAGGCTCGCCAGACGGCTGTTCTTCCCCGGCGCCACCGAGGTCCTCGAGATCAGAATCCGCGCCGCCGTCTCCGGCGTCACCTCCACCGGCTGGATCTTGCCCCCGGGCGGCGTATTCAGGACGAACCCTGCGTCGTGGTGCAGATTCAAGTCCTGCACCACCGCCAGCGCCGTGCGCATCGAGCGCATCAGCTTGTACTGCGTCTCGTAGTACTCGCGGTTGTTCCAGTAGCTCCCGGCCCCCATGTCCACCACCGTCTCGACCTGATTGCCCAGGGGCTTGGGCGGGTTGGGGTCGAAGATGAACGTGGCCGACGTTGCGTAGATCTTCTTCTGCCCGAGCGTCTGGAACGTGACCGCCAGGATGATCACCCCGGCGACCGCCAGGAAGAGCTGCCAGTGCTTGCGGATGCGCTTGAGCGTGTCGAACAGGGTCGTCCAGACGTCGCCCGAGGCTTCCTGCTGCCGTTGATCCGCGGAGAGTGCTGCTGGATCCATGAGAGCCTTGTTCCGGCCTTGTTTCGAGTGGAACGCGGAGAGCGCTACAGCGCGCCCGACGCGCCGATCACCTTCTGCCGCTCCTGCTGGAGTCGTTCGGCGATCGCCGCGTCGCCCGGCTTGCGGGCTGCCGCCCG
>CAYMUE010000260.1:0-4932 GCA_964393505.1 uncultured Polyangiaceae bacterium | reverse complement strand
GAGCTGCTCCACCGCGGCTCGATCCTTCATTCGCTGCGCGATCTCCACCCGCATCTGGCAACAGCTCAGCCGATCGCTGGCGTTGTCGCAGGCCGTCTGGAGCGCATCCGCCGCATCCTTGGGCCGGTCGAGTGCGAGCATCAGCCGGGCCGCGAGCTGTGCCCCTTGCGAGCTTCCCGGCTGCAGGTTCGCGAGCTGCCGGGCATGGTCCGCAACCCTCGTCACGCACCTGTCCCGCTTCTCCCCCCCGCACTCGCCGTCGGATCCGTTCGCACGCAGCTCCTCGAGGATGCGATTCGCCAGGCGCAATCGCGGCGCGACCTGCGAGGGATCGACCCGGAGCGACTCCTCGTCGAGCTCCCGGCTCAGTATCGGGCTCCCGGCCGCCACAGCCCCGGCCAGCTCCGCTGCCGTCGGTCCCCGCTCCGGCGTCTCCGGGAGCACCCGCCAGAGCAGATCACGGTCCTTCGCCCATCGCGTGGCCTGCCGCACCGCCGGGCCGATCAGCGCGGAGTCGTCGACAATCGCCAGCCGCAGCTCCAGCATCGCCTGCGCCACTGCGCCGCGCGAGGCCAGGATCTCCGCGAGCAGCAGGTGCGCCCGGCCATACGTCGCTGCGCGCTCGAGCGTGCGCTGGAGGTACGGCACCGGGTTCTCGTCACGCACCCTCCACGCCCGCTCCGCCGCCACCAGCGGGAAGTAAGGTTCCGCGGGGTGGCGAAGGATCGCTGCACGGAGCATCGGATGGTACGCTTCGCGCCCCACGGGGGGGTTCTTCGACATCGCGAAGAACGCCTCTCGATCGACGAACGGAGTCTTCGTCCCGAAGGCGAGGGCAAGCGCCCAGACCGTCGCGCCGATCGCGGCGAACAGCGGCGCCTGCCATGGTCGACGCGTGCCGTGGGAGGATTGCACCTCGCCGCCCGCTCTCTGGGTGTCGCCCCAGAACGACCCCAACAGCAGCGCTACGGCCATTGCCACGGAAGGCAACTCGAGGCTGAAGTCCAAGAAGTTGTGCGCCACGACCAGCACGATTCCCATCCAGGCGCTGGCCATCAGCAGACTCTTGTGCGCTCCCACCGCGCGCGGGCGCAGCGCCCACACCATCGCCAGCCCCGCGCCGGCCCCCACCACGAGCCCCCACTCGGCGATCCACTGGACGACGAGGTTCTCCGGATGGGTGTACGTCGTGTGTCCCGGGACGCGATTGAACGCAGGAAACACCGTCTCGAAAGCCCCCCGGCCGATTCCGAACCAGGGGTGCTGCTCGATCAACGGCCTGCCCCACGAGAACATCGACAGCTTGCCGAGATCCTTGTCGAGCAGCTCCTGCATCTGCATGGTGGTGATCCCGAGGATCGCGAGCACCCCGCCGATCCCGATCGCCGCCAGAGCCAGCAACCTCGCCGGCCGCTTGAATGCGCGGCTGTCGTGGCGTCGCCCGTGGTACGCAGCAAACCCGGCGAGCCCGCCGAGCCCGATCGGCAGCAGCGCGACCGCGCCGCGCGACGCGCTCGTCACCGTGCTCCCGATCAGCAGCATCACCCCGAGCGATGCGAGCCAGGGCGGAACCACCGGCTTGCGCATGAGCACCAGGCCGAGCCCGCACATCGTCCCCAGATTCAGATACGCCGCGAGGTGATTGGGATTCAGGAACGGGCCAATGTGCCACGACTGGAAGGTGTAGTGAGGCTGATAGACCCCGAAGACCTTCTCGAAGCCGAGCAGACCGTGCGCGATCGTCACCAACGCGCACGCCAGGGCGCTCGAGAATACCAGGCCCACCCCGAACACCGCCCCGCGACGCTCGGCGACCGCGCAGCCGGTGAGCATCACGCCGAGGTAGCAAATGCCCTTCAGCACCTCGATCCACGACGCCCCCGGGTCGAGGGAGAGTGTCGCCCACCGGGGAGGCGCCTGGCCCAATGCGTCGAGCGCGTGCAGCCAGATCTCGCCGTTGGCCGGCGCGATCGCACGCACCCAGGACAGCGGCATCGGGACGGCTTGCAGAGCCGTCCAGACGATCAACCCGATTGCCACCCACATTGCCAGGCGCAACGACGAGTGGATCCGGCCTGGAATCCCGGTCCGGATCGCGAGCGCTCCCCCGGTGATCGCAAGCGCCGCCACAATCAGCAGCACCGGGACGTGCACGGTCCCCACCGCGAGCGCCGACCCCGGAATCAGCAGCCCCAGGATCGTCACCAACCACGGCTCTGCGCTCAGGCTGAACGCGCGGCGTCGAACCCGTTCCCTGGCCCGGCGCCGTGGCTGCGAGGTCGGCTGGGGATCGACCGTTGCTTCGTTTTCGGAGGCCGCTGCCACGATTCGTTGTCACCGCGATCCCGGCGGATTGGAGTGCGTGTCAGAACCGTCCGGCAGACTCGTTCGGCGTGCGCGGGCACGATCCGACTGTCAGACACGGGTTCCGTGAGGCGCTCTCAGTTGATTCCCATCTCCCGCACGTAGCTGCCCAGCACCAACAACGCCCACGGACGCGACCAGTGGACCCGGTCTGCATCCAGGTCGTCCGCAAGCTGCCTGCCGCCGCGCGCGCCGTCCCGCCCCGTCAGCCACTCCGGCGGCATCGGCACCGAGCCGTCCCGCAAGAGCTGGCTCGCCCACGCCCGCATCGGCAACGCGAATCCCGTCTTCGAACGGCTCGTCACGCAATCGGGCAGAGGATGCGACGGCGCCGTCACCAGCGGAGCCTTTCCATGGCGCCCACCCGTGCGGGCGACGGCCACGCCGAGCCGCTCGGTCAACTGCCGATCGACCATCGGCACCCGCACCTCGAGGCTATGCGCCATCGACGCCCAGTCCCCGTCGCGAAGGAGCTGGTTGCGCATGTACAGGCTCTGCTCCGCCGCCGCGTATTGCGACCATGGGTCGTCGGGCATCGCGTCCCACGCATCCGCCACGGGTCCCAGCAAGGCGCGCTCCCCTTCGGCGTCCTGCCAGAGACCGGGACTGGTCCATGACCGGAGTTCCCGCGGCGTGAACACCGCTCGAAGCAGGTAGTACGAGCTCTCCGGCGCCCGCATCGCGTCCAGCGCATAGGCCAGCTTCGCGCTGCGACGCCCGACGGGCAGCCGTCCGAGGACCGCGTCTTTCGCGCGTCCGGTCCAGCGCGGAGGCGCCCACGACGACCAGCGGCGAAGCATCACGTAGCGTGCGAAGTGGGTGTATCCCCCCAACAGCTCATCGCCGCCGAGCCCGCTCATCGCGGCCTTGAGCCCCAGGGCGTGCACCGCGTGCGAGACCCAATAGGTGTTGAGCCCGTCTACCGTCGGCTGATCCATCGCGCGCAGGAACCCGAGCATGCCCGCCTTCGCTTCGTCGAATCCCACGCGATACGTCGCGTGCACCGCCCCGTACTCGCGCGCCACCTGCTCCGCGACCACCGCTTCGTCATCGCGCGTGCCGCGGAACTCGTCGAACGCAAGCGTGACCGTGCGCACGTGCCCCGGGTGCAGATCCGTGGCCATGCCGAGCAGCGCGCCGGAGTCGAACCCCGCCGACAGGAACAACCCCACCGGCACGTCGGCCACCAGGTGCTTGCTCACGGACGCTCGCAGCTCGTCCCGGGCGAGCCGCGAAAGCCCCTCGCGATCGAGCTGCCTGGTCCCGTGCTCCGCGGCCGCGTAGACGCGCGCCGGCGACCAGTACCGTTTCGGCGTCTCGAGCCCTCGCTCCGTCACCCACGCGGTATGGCCCGCGGCGAGGTTGCGAATCGCCTTCACCACGGTGCGCGGACAGGGAACGCTGCCGAACCCGAGGAAGCCCACGATCCCCGCCGGATCGTGCGCGCGCGAGATCGCGCCCCCGTGCAGCAGCGCCCGCACCGACGACGCGAACCGGAACGTCTGCCCGTCGTCGGCGTAGTAGAAGGGCTTGATGCCGTGCGGATCGCGCGCGACGAACAGCCTGCGCTCGACCCGGTCCCAGATCGCGAAGGCGAACATGCCCTCGAGGCGATCCACGACCCCTTCCCCGTGACGCCGGAACAGGTGCAGCAGCACCTCGGTATCGCCCGAGGTCCCCATCACCGCGCCCTCGGCGACGAGCTCCGCGCGCAGCGCGCGGTAGTTGTAGATCTCGCCGTTGTAGACCACGGCGTAGCGACCGTCGTCCGAGACCATCGGCTGGGCCGAGGCATCGGTCACGTCGATGATCGCGAGCCTGCGGTGTCCGAGCACGACGCGGCCCTCGGGCTCGCGCCACACGCCGGCGCCGTCGGGGCCCCGCGCTGCCATCGCGTCACGAATGCGAAGCAGCTCGCCTTCGTCGGGGGATGGCGCGGCCCGACCGTAGGCCACGATTCCAGCGATTCCGCACATCGTATCGAGCTCGCGGGCAGGCTCCGCCCCCGTCGATTCCATTCGAAATCGCAAGGGCTCGGCGTCTTCCGCCCGGGCAGAAACCTTGGTTTCCCTCCGGACCCCCGGGGTTCAACCAACGGCCGCTGATCTAGCAGATTTTCACGGTCGGGAACGGTCTCGTCGCGCGAACGCCCGGTTCGCTCAATCGGCCTCCCGCTCCCTGCCCTGCCGCCCCCGCCTGTTTCTCGCCCCTTCCGCCCCCCTGGGGATACCCTCCCCTCCGGCATGATCCGCAAGGCCGTCGTCCGAACGCTCGAAACCCTGGTCGTCCTCCTGGCGGCCTACGCGTTCTTCGCCCTGCCCGTGGGACGGCGCACTCCCTGGCGTCACCTCGTCGCCATCTTCAGCACCCAGCCGGTTCAGGAGGCCGCCGAGGACGTGAAGGCTACCGGCAGGAGGGTCCTCGACGAGGCCACTCGCCGCTAATCTCGTGAGCTCGCTGATCCACGGTCACGGTCTCGGTCACGGTCACGCAGCACGGGGGGCACGGCCTCGGATCGAGCACGAGCACGAGCACGAGCACGAGCACGAGCACGAGCACGAGCACGAG
>CAYMUE010000259.1:0-6979 GCA_964393505.1 uncultured Polyangiaceae bacterium | reverse complement strand
CCCGAGACCCCGAACGACCTGCTCGTGGGCGCCATGAACGAGACCGACTACGCCGGGTCGGCGCCGTGCGGCGCGTGCGCCCGCGTGAAGGGGCCGACCGGAGAAGTGACGGTTCGCATCGTCGATCGGTGTCCCGAGTGCAAGCCCGGGGACATCGACCTGAGCCCGCAGGCGTTCGAGAAGATCGCAGCGCTGTCCGCCGGAAGGGTGGACATCAGTTGGACCTACGTGCCGTGCGCGGTGCAGGGGCCGATCGTCTACCACTTCAAGGACGGCTCGAACCCCTGGTGGACGGCGGTGCAGATAAGGAATCACCGTCATGCGATTGCGAAGGTGGAGTGGCTGGACGAGGCGACGTGGAAGGCGTTGCCTCGATTCCAATACAACTTCTTCATCGAGGAGGCGGGCATGGGCGACGGTCCGTACACGCTGCGGGTGACCGACGTGCACGGACACATATTGCAGGACGAGGGAATCGAAGGGGGAGACGACACGGACGCGCCGGGCAAGGGGCAGTTTCCCGATTGCGCTACGAACTGAACCCGATCTCCTTCGCGCGTCCCTTCGGATTCATCCTCTGCTCCTCCTGCAGTGATTCCACCAACACCGCGGCATCTTTGGGGGCACCAAGCAGGCGCGCCTTGCGCACCGCCGCGGCGAAGTCCCCCGGCGTCAGCAGCGAGAGCCGATCGATCGCGGGGCGCAGCGCCTCGTCGGGCGCGACCCCGAAGCCCTCGAGCGTACGGCAGAACAGCCCCCAGCGCTGGTCGGGGCGCATCGGGTCGAAGCGGACCTTGAGGGCGAATCGACGGAAGACCGCCGGATCGAGCGTCTCGACGAGGTTGGTCGAGCACAGGAAGATCCCCTGAAAGGCCTCCATCTGCACGAGCATCTCGTTGGTCTTCGACACCTCCCACGACCGATGCGCGCCGCTCCGATCCCCCAGGAAGCTGTCGGCCTCGTCGAGCAGCAGCACCGCGTTCGCCGCCCGCGCCTCGGCGAACATCTCCGCGATCAGCTTCTCGTTCTGACCCACCCACATGCTGAGAAGATCGGAGGCGCGCTTTGCGATCAGCTCGCGGCCGACCGTTGAAGCCACCTGATGCGCGAAGGCTGACTTTCCCGTGCCCGGCGGACCGTACAGCAGCACCGTTCCGCTCGACTCGCGCGTGAGCCCGTCCAGAATCGGCGGGAGCGGTATCGAGCTGTTGACCCACTGCGGACTCCACTCCCCCAGATCGAGTCGAACCGGAGGCCTCATCCGACACGTGCCCCGCAGGTCGATGCAGCCGTCGATCACGCGGGACATCGTCGCCTCGACCTCAGCGGGGGATTCGACCCCCGACAACCGCACGACGGCAGCGGCGTTCTCGATGTGGCCGGGTGCAACGCGGCTGTCCCGGGCGACCCGCGTGAGCCACGCGTCGCTCACGTCGAGGCTGCCCAGATACCGGCGGATCATGCCCTTGCGAACCGCCGCGGGGGGCTCTCGCAACTCCATGACCAGCCGGAACCTGCGCAGCAACGAGGGATCGATGCTCTCGCCGCGGTTGGCGATCCAGATCGCGGGGACCGGGTTCTTCTCGAGCGTCCGATTCATCCACGCCTTGTCGAGGCCCGGCTCGGGCTCCTCGAACGGCAACCGCGTCCAGCGGCGCCGCCTGCTCGTCGTGATCGCCTCGTCGATCTCGTCGAACAGGATGATCGCCCCCCGTTGAGCCGCGAGGATTCGCTGGCTCAGGGCGTACGCCGTCAGCCTGCCGGAGCTCGGGAGTCCTTCGCCGTCGTTGTCTTGCGAGGCAATCTCGAACAGCGAAGCGCCGCCCTCTCTCGCAATCACGCGGGCCAGCTCCGTCTTGCCCACGCCCGGATGGCCGTGCAGGAGCACGTTGACCCCGACCGCCCGCTCCCGCGAGGCGGCGGTGAGAAGCCGCAGCGCCAGACGCACGGCGTCGCGCGCGTGCGGGAAGTCCTCGATGCCGAGCTGGGTGACAGCGCCCGGCGTGAAGAAGTGGGCGAACATGTCCTCGGATGCGACGTATTCCCGTCGAAGGGCGTGGGAGAACGACGGACTGACTGCGATGCGCTGGTCGGAGTGCTTGTCGAAGCAGGAATCGACGGCGACCATGCCGGCGGCGACGATGGGCGAGTCGTGGTCGAGTGCGGATCGAACCTGCTCCGGCGCGCACCCGAGGGCCAGTGCGAGCGTCGCATAGAGCCTGCCCCCGCCGACGGCGAGGGCCCGATCGAAGACCTCGGACAAGCTCTCGCGGAGCCCCAGGGACACGGCGAAGGCGAGGACGGACTGCTCGATGTCGCCGAGGCCGAGACGCAGCGCCACGTGGCGCACGTTGACGAACTCGGGCAGGCTCTCGTCGAGCGGTGCAGCCTCGAGCTGTTCGAACCGCGCCCGGAATCGCGCCAGCCGTCTCGCGCTCTCCTCGCGCCCGTGCGCACGAGGGTAGGCGTCCGAGGTGTCGTCGTCGTCGTAGAACACCGACAGCTCGCAGCCCGGTCCCGTCTCGCTCCAGTATTCGGGCTCGAGGGCGCCGCTGGCCGCCATCAGGCGGCACGTCCAGAGGCTGGCCGGGGAGCCGTCGGTGAAGATCGTGTCCGGTTCCAGGTGCATCCTCCGCGCTCTCCGGTGTCGGAACTCCATCGAGTAGGCCATCGTCACCTCCGCAAGGCCGCTGAATGCAGGCATCGGAAGCCTAACCCAGGGGGACGACATACCTTGTCGCTCGTCGGCGCGCTTTGTGTTCCCGTCGCGGGGGGAGCGGCGGTAGGATTGCCCCGTGAACGACAAGAACAGGCGCAAGCTCTCCGAAACCATCGTGCGCTACCTGCGCATGCTCCAGATGGTCCCCCAAGGGCGACGCATCGACGCCGGCACGATCGAGCGTCAGCTCGCCGATGAAGGGATTGTCATCCACCGTCGCAGCATCCAGCGTGACCTCGAGCTGCTCTCCGTGGCCTTCCCGGGACTCACGTGCGACAACAGCACGAAGCCCTACGGCTGGACCTGGATGTCGTCCGCTCCCCTGATGGAGCTGCCGCCGATGGGGCTGGCGACGGCCGTGACGCTGGAGCTGATGCGGGCGTACGCGGCGCCGGTGCTGCCCCGGGCGACGTTCAAGACGCTGCAGCCGTACTTCGATCGGGCGCGGGCTTCGCTGCAGCGATCGCCCAACGTGCGAATGGCGCGTTGGCCGCGCAAGGTGAAGGTGTTGCCGCGGGGGCTGGAGCTGCTGCCGCCGAGCGTCTCGGATGCGGTGCTGGAGGTCGTGTACGCGGCGTTGCTCGAGGAGCGCCAGTTCCACATGCGCTACCGCAAGCGGGGCGCTGCCCACGACACCGAATACGACGTCGACCCCCTCGGCCTGGTCGTGCGCGGAGGCGTGCTCGTGCTCGTGTGCCTGCTCGGCGGGGAGGATCAGGTCAAGCAGATCAACCTGCACCGGATCAAGGATGCGCAGTTGCTCGACACGCGAGCGCGCATCCCTACCACGTTCCGCCTCGAGGCCCATCTGCACGATGGAGGTGTGTCGTTCAAGCTCGGCAAGCCGATGCGGCTCAAGATGATCGTCGATCGGCGCGCAGCGATCACGCTGCACGAGACTCCGCTCGATCGCACGCAGCAGATCACCGAGTGGGACGACGACAACGATCTGGTGGAAGCGACGGTGCCGGACACGTTGGAGCTGCGGGGGTGGATCGCGAGCTATGGGCCGATGATCGAGGTCCTGGAGCCCAAGGCGCTTCGCGACGAGATGGCGCGTGCCGCTCATGCGATGGTCGCGCGCTACGCCTCGTCCCCGTCGCGCCGCGTTGCCGGCCGAGGCTCATTGCGCAAGACCCGGCCCCCGACCGAAGCGGCGCAGCGGCCGCGGAAGAGGAGTGGGTAGCCGCGCGCCCCTTGGCAACGTGATGCGAGTCCCCTCCCTCCTCCTGTCCGCCCTCCTGCTCTCCGGTTGCTGCGCCTTCTCCTCCCCCGGCTGGCGAGGGCCCCAGACCGCGCACTTCGACGGCGAGAAGTTCCACAATCAGGCGCCGGGCGATCAGCCGAGCGTCGAGGACTTCCTCGAGTGGGGAATGACCCGTCAGCCCGGACCGTGGCGCGCGTACGACGACGCTCCCCCAGGTCCGCCGCCCGTGACCCGTGTGGGACGCGGTGAGCTGCGCGTCACCTGGGTCGGCCACGCCACGGTGCTCGTGCAGATCGACGGGCTCAACGTGCTCACCGATCCCGTGTGGTCGCACAGGATTGGCCCCGTGTCCTGGGCGGGGCCGCAGCGGGTGCGAGCGCCCGCGATCCGGTTCGAGGAGCTCCCCTGCATCGACGTGGTCCTGCTGAGTCACAATCACTACGATCACTTCGACATTCCCACGATTCGCAGGCTGGCGGAGCGGGATCACCCGCGCATCGTCACCGGGCTCGGCAATGGGGACATCCTCGAAGACGAGGAGATCGACGGGGGCGTGGAGCTCGATTGGTGGGAGTCCGAGGAGGTCGTCCCCGGGGTGCGGATCACGGCGGTGCCGGCGCAGCACTTCTCGATGCGCGGAGCGTGCGATCGTGACGCGACCCTCTGGGCGGGGTTCGTGATCGAGGCCGACGGCGGGCCGGTGTACTTCGCGGGCGACACGGCGTGGGGGCCGCACTTCGCGCAGATCCGGGAGCGCTTCGGGCCGGTGCGGCTCGCGATGCTCCCGATCGGGGCGTACCTGCCGCGGAGGATCATGGCGCCCATGCACATCGATCCTGCGGAGGCGGTGGCGGCGCATAAGACCCTCGGTGCACAGGCGAGCGTGGCGATGCACCACGGGACCTTCCCGCAGGCCGACGAGGGGCAGGACGCGCCGGTGCGCGATCTGAAGGCTGCGCTGCGAAGGGCAGGGGAGCCCGAGTCGCGCTTCCGTGTGCTGCCGTTCGGTGTCGGCAGCGACGTGCCGCCGCTCACGCAGTCGCGGCCGACGTGGCACCCCGCGGTCCGGTGACGTCGCTTGACGCCCCGCGCCGTCGCGGGTGTATTCGAAGGGTCGTTGCTTCCCGTGTCGTGCGAGCTGGAGGAACCCCGTATGCGAGCCCCCTGGATTCTTGCCTCATTCTGCGCTTTTGCCTGCTTCTCGGGCGCGACGACCCAGGCGTGCTCCGCGTCGAGCGGCGAGGAGATCATCGCCCCCAACGCGGGCGGCGGTGCGGGGGCTGCGGGCAGCGCGGGGAGTGCGGGGAGCGCAGGGAGTGCGGGGGGCGCGTCCGGGCTCGACGGCGGCATCCTGATCGACTCGGCGCCCGATCCGGACGCGGCGCCTCCGCCGTTGGAGTCCGAGGTGTTTGGCCACAGCAGCTCGATGCTCTACAAGCTCGATCCCAAGACCAAGGCGGTCAGCATCGTCGGCAAGTTCAGCGGCTGCACCGACGTGATCGACATCGCGCTCGACAAGGACTCCAAGCTGTATGCCACGACCTTCGACGGGCTGTTCACGATCAACAAGCAGAACGCCGCGTGCAGCAAGGTCTCGTCGGGGTCGTACCCCAACTCGCTGTCGTTCGTGCCGCAGGGGACGGTGGATGCCGACGAGGAAGCGCTGGTCGGGTATCTCGGAGCGGACTACGTGCGAATCGACAAGACGACGGGCAAGGTCACGACGATTGGCGGGTTGACCGGGGGATACCAGTCGAGCGGAGACATCGTGTCGGTGCAGGGCGGCGCGACCTACCTGACGGTCAAGGGCGGCAACTGCGGCGATTGCCTCTTCGAGGTCAATCCAAAGACCGGCGACATGATGAAGAACTGGGGCGATGTCGGCTACGGCAGCGTGTTCGGGCTGGCGTTCTGGGCGGGGAGCGTCTACGGCTTCAGCGACGACGGCGACCTGTTCGAGATCACCTTCGACGGTGGGAAGCTGAAGACCGCGGTGATTCCCACGGGGGGACCTTCGGACCTGTCGTTCTGGGGAGCGGGCTCGACGACGGCCGCGCCCCTCACGCCCGTGTACTGACGGCGCGGGTGGGCGTTCCGGCGATGAGGCCGGCATCGTTGTGTCGATTGGCTACTTGCACCGCGAGATGTAAGCGTCTTCGGTCTGGTAGCCAACGGAGGAGTTGCACGGGCTCCAGACCCAGGCGTTGATCGAAGTGGTGCTCCCCTGGCTGATCCCGTAGTCCGCGGGATCCACGTAGATCGTGTAGCTCGTCTTCCCCCGGGGTAGGCATGCAGTAGTACCATTGCGGCGTCGATCCCGAGGGTTGCAGCGAGATGTCGGTGTCGTTGTCCAACGTCCCCGCGTTGGCCTTGGAGAGGGTGACTGCGAGGCTGTTGTTCGACCCGGTGGGCGACACCTGGATGCACACGACGGTGCCGCAGTGCGTGCCGCCGTCGCCGTAGTACGTCTTCCAGGTCGTCCCCGCAGCGCACTTGCTCCACGCGCCCCATGACCCGTCGTTGCAGGTCCGGGTCCGGATCCCCGGAGGACAGTACATGCCCGGATCGCACGACTCGCTGTCGGTGTCGCCGTCGTGAGCACTCGTCGCAGACTCCGTTGTTGCACACTTGCCTGCCGATCGAGGCGCTCTCGCGTGCGCCGCAGGATCACCGGTGCCCGGAGGGGCCGACACGCGACGCCGTTCCCTGGCGTCGGGACGGGCCGGAAGATGCGCAGCCGACGGGATTCCCGCACGGTCAGCGCGCAGCGTTCACGGCCTCGAGCCCTCGCAGATCTCGGTGCCCAGATTCGTCTCGCAGATGTCCGCAGAGCCGGGGAGCGCCACACAGTCCTCGTCGTCGTTGTCGTAGGCGGCGAGGCATGTCGCGCCGAAGCTTTCGCACGCGCTCTTGCAGTTGCTACCGTCGGTGGTCATCGCGAAGGTGCCTACGGTCGTGCTCTCGTTGCAGTAGGTGTCGCCCTTCGCCGAGCCGAACAGCTCGTCGCACATCTTCGGGGGCGGCGCATCGCTCGCGTCGGGCACGCCGGCTTC
>CAYMUE010000258.1:0-7035 GCA_964393505.1 uncultured Polyangiaceae bacterium | reverse complement strand
CGTCCAAACCCATCTCTTGCGCGAGTCTTGCCCTCTTCGCGCCCCCCTCGCAGACGTAGCCGGTCCGCGATCCGCGTTCTGGACGCGACCTGATGCAATCGCCAAGCTGTGCTGCGCCGCGAGAGGGTGAGCCCTCGCGTGCTGCACAGGAGGCGATGATGTCAGCGGTGAGAGCGGCGCAGTTGCGTGCGGAGTTGGCGAAGAATCGTGGTCGAAGCAAGCAGGCGAACTACCCGGCTGAGGCACGCCGACTCGCGGTCGAGTATGCGCGAGAGCGTCGCGCCGAGGGCGCGCCCTTCGCCCAGATCGCGGCGGAGCTCGGGCTCAATGACGTGACGATGCGAAACTGGATCAACAACGCCCAGATGCGCGGCGGGGCTGGAGCGACACCGCCCGTTCGCGACAGCGAGGTCTCGTTGTTGCCGCTGGTGGTCCGCTCCGGTCAGGACGCAGCCGATGCGGCCAGGCTCGATGTCGTGTTCCCCGACGGCACGAGGCTCGGGGTGACGGGCATTGGAGGCCGGGACCTGGTCGAGGCGATCGATGCACTGCGGAGGCCGCGATGAGGCCTTCGGGCGTCGCGGTGTTCCTCGCGTCGGGACCGATGGACTTGCGAGGCTCCTTCGATCGGCTCGCGGCTGTGACACGCCAGGTCTTGCGCCTCGATCCGGCGAGCGGTGCGTTGTTCCTGTTCGTGAATCGTCGCCGCAATCGACTCAAGGCGCTGTGGTGGGACCGCAACGGCTACACGATGCTGTTCAAGCGCCTCTCGAAGGGCACCTTCGTCGTGCCGCAGGTCGAAGCGTCCCACGGCTCGACGCTGCAGATCACGACCGAGGACTTCGCGCGGCTGCTGGCGGGACTTCCGATCGGAACGCCGGGAGGAGGGCCGCAGATCATCCACTGAAGAATCTACAGCAACGTCGATAATAGTTTAGCGTCGGCTCTTGCCAGTCGGACATGCGTGGTGATTCGTGTGCGCGCCTTGAGCCGACGCGCCCAGCACCACGACACCAAGTCTCCGCAGCCTGAGGCTGCAGGCGAAGCTGTCGCGTCCGACGCCACCCACGGCGCGGCAGTCCTGCTCGGCTACCTCGAGGGGCGACAGATCCCGGAGCAAGACACCCTCACGACAGCGCTGCACCAACTGCTACATCGGACGCAGCAGCTCGAGACCCGGCTCGGCGAGCTGGAGTCTGTCAAGCGCAGGGCCGTCGAGTTGCAGCGCACGGTCGAGTTGCTTCGCGCGGACAACGAGCAGTTGCAGCTCACGATCCGCAGGCTCGAGATCGGGTTCCGGCGCCACATCTCCGAGCGAGTATCGCCAGACCAGCTCAAGCTCGCGCTCACACCGGCGGCTACCGCGGCTCCGTCCGATCCAGCCGGTCCGGAGCCGGATCAAGGCGATGCGGAGGCCTGCTCGTCAGCACGGGTCGGTGCCGAGCCCCCGACGCAGCCGCCACCTCCCGGTTCTGACTCCGACACCCAACCGACCAAGAAGCGAGACCGTCACGGTCGTCGTCGGATCGGCGTCATCCCGCAGATCGTCGTCGAGACCCTTCCGCGCGACGTCCTCGAGAAGGGACTCGAGAACTTCGAGCGCATGGGCGAGGAAGACTCCCGCACGATCGGGTGGCGTCGCGGCGGCCCTGTCGAGATCGTTCACCGTCGGGCCAAGTTCGTGCCGCGCACCGGGCCCGGCCCGGACGGGGGGAACACCCATGACTCCTCGACTGCGGAAGAGTCGTCGCTGCGTCCCGGCGATCCCGACGGTGCGGTGTTCGTGCGCGAGCACGAGGTCGCCTCCGTCCCGCAGGACACCGCGTTCAAGGCCAATCCGTTCGTCGACGGCGCCATCGTGTGTTACACGCCGGAGCCGTCGGACGATTCGCCGTCCGATGCTCAGGTGCTGATCGCTCCGATGCACGAGCGGCCGATCGACCGGTGCCTGGCCGACCCGAGCCTGCTGGCGCGACTGCTCGTGCACAAGCTCGACTACCACACTCCCTACTATCGCCAGCAGGTCGAGGCCGATAGGCAGGGCTTTCCGATCGCTCGGGCCAACATGGCGCGATGGCAATACGAATGCGGCGCCATCGCCCAGCAGATCTCCGGCGCCATGTGGAACGATGCGCTGACCCGATCGTGGTTCGGCATGGACGCCACGGGCACCGCGATCCGCGCCAAGAAACAGCTTCGCTACGGCTACGTCTTCGTCCTCGTTGCGCCCGGCGACAGCGTCCTGTTCCGCTTCGCTCCCAAGTACAACGGCGACACCGTCCACGAGCTGTTCGGCGGCTACCAGGCGACCATCGTCGCCGATGCCAGCGCCAATCACAACGTGCTCTTCGGCCCCGGCAAGAATCGCGAGGCCGGATGCTGGAGCCACGCGCGCAAGCCCCTGGTCAAAGCCCTGGCCGCCGGAGAGGGACAGCCTGCAGCTTTCGCACTGCAGCTCATCCAGTCGCTCTTCCGTATCGAGCAACGGGTCGCCCTTTGCAGCCCCGAGCAACGACTCCTCGTCCGCAAGCAGGAGTCGGCCCCTTTGGTCGAGCAGCTCTTCACATGGGCCAAGGCTCAGAAGTCCCTCGCCGCAGAAGGCTCCTTCGTCCGTGCCGCAGCGGTCTACCTCGTCAATCAGGAGCTCGCGCTGCGCGAGTTCCTGTCCAACGGGGAGATTCCTATTCACAACAACGCTTCCGAGAGAGCCTTGCGAAAGATCGTCAAAGGACGTGTCAATTGGCTCTCCCACGGCAGCGACGAGCACGCCCAGCGCTCCTGCGCGATCTCCTCGCTCATCGCATCGTGCGAGCTGCACGGACTCGACCCCGAGTTCTACCTGCAGGAGATCCTCACGGTCGCCCCGTCCTGGCCTCGTTCCAGGATCCTCGAGCTGAGCCCCAAGCACTGGGTCGAGACCCGGCAACGTCTCATCGCCGAAGGGCGCCTGAAGTACATCGACCTGGCGCTCGTCGCCGGCTCCCGTCTGAGCTACCGCACAGACCGCCCGTGACCGGCTTCTCCGCGGCCGCGCCGGCTTGTTCCCTGCGTCGTGCGTCTCTGCGGAACCGGCGCGCTTCGTCACGGCGGTCTTGCGAGTCCGCTTCCCCGGCGCCGCTGACTCTCCAGCCTCGGCAGCCACCCCAACTGCCAACTCGAGCACGCGCCCGGTCACGCTCGCCGTGTCTGCCTCGATCTCCGCGACCCCGATCTTGCTTCGTCTCGCCATGATGGAACCACCGTAGATCCCTGGGGAATCCAAGCAAGAACGTGGTCTACGGACCGGATACGCGTCCGATGTCGAGGGCATCGACGAACAATCCCCGTTCCTTGTGCAACCATCGGCGGAGCATGGCCGCTGCAATGCTGGTCTTGCCACTTCCCGCGGGACCATGCAGCACGACGGTCGGCGACTTGCCCGCGATCAGCGCGTCGATGGCGGCAATCCCTTTTGCGACCATGCTCGTCCCCCCGCAGCGTCCTGGTAGCTCCGCGGAGTCAAACGTGGCCCACTGGTAGCAGAGCGGGATGGATCGCGCGTGCGAAAGTCGCTCGTGTCGCTCCCGTTCGCATACGTCGCAGAATCGGTCCGGGAGAGTTACCTCATAGACGCATCCAGGCGTCTCGCAGTGGCGATACTCCTTTGCGGCTGGCTTCGCAATCTCCGCCTTGACCTCTGACCACTGGTCCCCGTAACCGAGCTGTGAGCTTTCTTCCTTCAGGTCTTTCATCGGTCGTTGTCTTTCATAAGGTCGTCGATATCGACGCTGGTGTCGACAAACCCGCCGCCCTGCTTGGGGTGGCCGGAGCGGCGAACGTCTGGTGCGGAGCGCTTCCCGTCAAACTTGGCCGGGTCGCTGGCTATCGAGTTGATCGTCACCTTGTCGCGCCAGAAGGGATCGGCGAAAGCGTTGACGATGCACTGGCACGCTCGCTCGGCATCGCCGTCCATGCTCTCGAGTAGCACCTTGATGGCCTTGCCCTCACGGCTGCCGAACGGCGGCTTGACGCCTCGTGCACTCTCGTACTCTGCAAAGTAGCAGTCACGGACAGCAAGAAAGCCGGGGGTTGCTTCCGGCTCGGCCTTCGCCTGCCTCTGCTTCGTCTTGACCTTCACCGGCCCATTGCCACCGGTCGGAGCGCCAGCGAGACCGGGCAGAGATCCCTGGGCAGTTCTATGGGCAGTTCTATGGGCAGTTAGCGGCTCACCCTGAGCCGGGGTCATGGTGCACCCTGAGCCGGGGTCCGTATCACCCTGAGACCCGGTCTCACCCTGAGACCCCGTATCACCCTGAGACCCGGTCTCACCGTGAGCCGGGGTGGTGGCATGACGACGGGGTCTCAGGGCATACAGGTTGGAGGCGTCCCCCGCCCTGCCAGTCTCGCACCGTCGCGTCCGAGAGAGGGCGAGCGGACAGGTGGTGTCTGACTCGATGGCCGAGATAGCGCGGGTGACCGACGCGCGAGACGTACCTGCGTCGCGCGCGATGGTCTCGAGCGACGGCCACGCCCTACCATCCCTGTCGGCCCGGAGGATGAGACTCCACAGGATCGCCTTCCGCGCGAGCGGCGCGGTCCAGTCCCGCACGGCGCGCATCCAGTCCAGGGGCCCGGCCTCATTCGAGGCCATCGCGGCCGCCCTCGTGCGCATCGGCCAGCCTCACGAGCTCCGCAGCGAGGGGGCGGAGCGCATCCCAGCCCAGAAAGATGAAACGGCTGCTCGGGGTGAGCGAGCCGTCGAATCCCCTCAGTGCGATGTGCAAGGCGATGCCCTCCCGGCCGGCGAACATGCGCTTGTAGCCGATCAGGGGTGCGCCGATCAGGTGCCGGAGCACGAATGCAGCGGTATTGGCTTCAGGGTGTGACGTTGCCTTTGCCTCTGGAAACATGCTTATCCTTCTATGTGGTTGCGGTTCAGGGCATCCGGAGATCGGTCCGGCTGCGCGCGTTGCGGTTCGTGTCCAGGAATCGGGTCAGGGCGTCTCGGACCGCTCGCCGGCCCGGTACGACTCCGCCCACGACCATGAAGCGAATCGTGGTTGGACTCACGCCAGCCATGGCGGCGGCGGCCGTGTAGGGCACTCCGCACCGATCCATGAGGTCAAGGAATCCCGCCCGGATTGCGTCATCCGACATGGTTGTCCTCAGCATTGTTTGGGAATGTTTCAGTTTCAGGCCGCAAGAGAAAGCGTCGAGCCTTCCGACCCGACGCCGCTCCGTTGCCCCTCTACCTTCATGGGTGGCGGGGTTTCCGGGACATTGTGCTGCATTCGCTGGCGACGCTTGCGCTCCAGTTCCGCGGCCTTCTGGCACTCAGGCGAGGCGCAGACAGTTCGCGGCCGTCCGCCGGTCCTGGCGATCGTCTCGACAATGGCGGCTCCGCAGACCTGGCACTTGTGCTCTCGCCGCACGGTCCCCTTTTGCGCTCGGACCTTCGCGCGGTGCACGCGGCATCGGGCATTCGAGCGCTGGCACTGATCCCAGCTCCAGTCGAGCATCGCGACGTGCGCCGCAGTCTCCACCTCGTGTTGATAGCTCGCGATGTCCTCGAGGATGCCTACCTCGAGGTCCACCCACCCCCGGGGGCAGTCTGCGGCCATGGGCGGATCGGCGGGGTAGAGGTCGCCGGCATCGTCTCGCAGCACGACCCCCTCACACCCGCGGGCCATCTCCCGCGCATCGTCCAGCGTCGCCGCCGTCGCCTGCAGGACGCACCCCGACCCGGACGCCGCCCGGCGTAGTATCTCGATCATGATGTCCCTCCCCTCCGGGGCTATGCCCTACAGTCCGCTGGCCCCGAGGAGTCGATCCACCGCGTCACTGTCGACGGGGACCGCGCGCGGACGGCGAGGACTCGATAGCACGTAGTCCCGCACGTCGCCGCGTCGGACCATGATCTTGCGGCCGGGCTTGTAGCCGGCGAGTCGTCCGGCTGCCACCGCGGACCGGAGTCGATCCTGCCCAGTGCCGGACTCGGCGGCGGCGGTCCGGATGTCGAGTAGCTCATCGTCGGCGCGGCGGGTCGCCAGCCGTGCGGCGACAGCATCGGCCAGCGCTGTGACCAGCGTGGACAGTGGTCCAGAGTCGTCCATTGTTGCGTTCGTCATTAGCCTTCCTTTCTGTTTTTTTGGGCGCGCTCGCCCGGGGTGCCCCATGACGTGAGCCCTCACCGGTGGTGATGTTCCGGTGCGGGTCGGTCCCATCGCGCCGATTCCCCGGCGAATATTGCTGCAATGACGTGTTGCCCCTAGCAGACTCTGTTACCCCAAGATGTAGTGGCCAGGCAAGCTCTGGGTACCACGGATCGCGCAAGTGGTTGAACAGAAACCGATCTTTGCGAGTCAATACAGCACTATCAGAGGGCGCCTCGGTAGCGTGCGCAGGAATCTCCCCGTGAGTCGAGGGGGGGGCGAGCGGTTCTGGCCCGAAACCGCGCCCCGCCGGCAAGATCAAGGGTGAAAATCGCCCCGTGCTCCACTTGAGCAGCCATCGGTTGCGTGGTTGTCAAGGGGTCTGCCGGGTCCGATTGGCGCCTTCGGTGTTGAGGACTTGGGCCAGCGCGGTGGCGACGGACTTCATGGTGTCGAGGTTACCGGCTTGCGTCGCGACGGCGAGGGCTGCGACAAGCGCCCCGATGGCGGCCCTGGTTCCACTGTCCACGGAATGGGCCAGCGGATCGGCCGGTGGCTCCGGTGTCTCCCCCGTGTCGCCCTCGAATCGGCCGACGATGACCTCTTGACATGGCGGAGTGTGGCTGGAATCGCCTTCCAAAGTGTGGTTTTGTGAGGAGTTCGATTCCCGGCGCCTCCACCATTTTTCTTCGGATTTCTGGCTGCGTTTCGCTTCGGCGCGTTCCATTTGCCGTTAATTTGCCGTGGCCAGGTCGGGAGTCGTGCGCCCGGATTACCCGGTCTTCGCGAGCGTCGACGCTGTCGTGCCCGGCAGCATCACCTCCTCCGGCGCGCTGTCCAGCACGCCCACCGCGTCTCGCTTCACGTCCGGCGACAAGTGCGAGTAGCGCATCGTCATCTCGAT
>CAYMUE010000257.1:2807-7037 GCA_964393505.1 uncultured Polyangiaceae bacterium | reverse complement strand
TTCTCCATGGCGTCGCACGACTGGAATCCTGGTGACGGCTCGGGCAACGGGAAACAGCCCTGGAACGACGACACCGGCTACGCCGGCAAGGAGGGCGTCGCGGGGGACACGGGCTGGAGCGGCGACATCGCCGGCGCGCGCAACCGGTTCCTTCGCTGGGATTCGACAGCGATCAAGGATTCTGCGACGCAACTCGTCGTACCGCTCTACGCAGTGGACGGCCAGGGAGGCGACGCACCGAAGGCAGGGTACCCGAGCACGGGGGACCGAATCGATCGGACGCTTCCGTTCGAGGTCGACGTGACGATCCGTCGATCGAGGGGGTTCGTGTGCCGCAAGGGAGAGACGATTGACTGGTCTTATGGCGGTGCGAGCGGGAAGGCGGTGGCGGGGGAAGACGGTGAGGTGACCATCGAGAAGCTGAAGGTCGGGCTCACGCCGATTGACCTGGTGCTGACGAAGTAAGGGCGAGACCGTATCCGATCACGAGGGGTCGCCTGAACGAAGTTCGCTCCCGTGTTCCTCGACGATGGCACTCGGCACGGGACGCTGCGACAACCTCACGGTTGCGCGACGCGGGCGGCTGCGATACAGCGGCGGTGCAAGGAGGAAAGCATGGCGAAGACCGTCAAGAACCGCGAAGGTGTGATCGAAGTACTCAACCGGGCGCGCGCCGACGAGCTCGCAGCCATCCATCAGTACATGTCCATGCACTACGAGCTGGACGCCCACGACTACGGTCCCCTGGCGGCGGACGTGAAGCTGATCGCGATCGACGAGATGCGCCATGCCGAGATGCTCGCCGAGCGTATCCACGTGATCGGCGGGGTCCCGACCAGCAAGCCGTCGTCCGAAGTCCGCAAGGGCCTGCCGGTGCGCGAGACCTTCAAGCTCCTGGTGGAGTTGGAGGAGGCCGCGGTTCGCGACTACAACGAGTTCTACAACGTGTGTCTCGAGCGGCGCGACTCGCTCAGCGCTCAGCTGTTCCAGACCATCATCGACGAGGAGCAGCTCCACGCCGATCACTTCTCCAACATCGCGCGGCACTTGCAGGAGCTGGGCGACGCCTACCTCGCGCGGATCGCAGGTATGCCGCAGAACACTGGAACGCGCGGTCCTGGCTTCGTGGCGATGAAGCGCGGAACCGCGCCCTGATAGCGCGTCCCCAGGGTGTTCCCCGCGCCGGTGCTCACGGCGCAGCTTCCTCCCGAGCCTCCCTCCCCTGACCCGACCGCCGCCGCCCTCGAGGTCCCCGATGATCGCCGTTCAGATCGCCTGCGTCGCCATCGTCGCGCTGTATCTGCTCGATCGGTTCCGCCGCGATCCGGATCCGGGGACCTCCGCGCTCAGACTCGTGCTGATCGCCACCGCAAGCTGGATCGGCGAAGACTCGATCATCCACGCCTACGGCTTCTACCAGTACTCCCCGCAGTGGTGGCCCTTCCTCGACCGCGTGCCACTGCTCGTCGTCGTCATCTGGCCCATCGTCATCGACTCCGCTTCCCGTCTCGCCGATCACCTGCTCGCTCCGCCGAACGGGTCGTCCCGCCGCATACCCCTCGCAGCACCTGCAGTCGGCGCAGCCTTCGTCCTCGCCGATGCCTCCCTCATCGAGCCGGTGTCGGTCCAGGCCGGACTCTGGTCGTGGAACGACCCCGGCGTCTTCCGCGTCCCGCTGATCGGAATCCTGGGATGGGCGCTGTTCACCTTCGCTGCCCTGCTGCTCGTTCGCCCGCTGCACGCGAAAGAACCGCGACGGAGGCTCGCGCTGCTGACGCCGCTCCTCGCGCCGCTCGCAACGCACGCGATGCTGCTCGCGTGCTGGTGGGGTGCGCTGCGCTGGGTCAACCGTCCCATCGATTCCGACTTCGCAATCGCCCTCGCGTGGCTCGTGCTCGGAGGCATCGCCGTCTTGTCCTGGCGGGCCGCGCTCCGGCATCGCGTGCCCGTCCGGGAGCTGCTCGCGCGCGTCCCCGCCGCGACGTTCTTCTTCGCGCTGCTCGCAATTCACGGCCGCAACAACCTGCGGCTCGTGCTCTGGACCCTCGCGTTTGCCCCCCCCTATCTCACGCTCATGGCGCTTCGCCCCAAGCCGCCCTCGCTCCCGTCATCGTGACCTGCGCACCCCGCGACTCGGATCGCCGTCGAGAACACTCCTGACCTTCCGGGCCAGCGTACTGTCCGAATAGGGTTTCTGGATGAAGAGCATCCCGTCCTCGAGCACACCCCGGCGCACCAACTCGTCGTCCGGATACCCGGAGGTGAACAGCACCCGCAATCCAGGACGCAGCGAGCGCACGCGCTCCTGCAGCTCCTTGCCACGGATCCCCGGCATCACGACGTCGGCCAGAACCAGGTCCACCGATTCGTCCGGATCCGAGAGCATCGCCAGCGCTTCCTCGCCGCGTGAGGTCGACAGGATCCGATAGCCGAACCCCACGAGCATGAGCCGGGTCACCTCTCCGACCGCGGGATCGTCTTCGATCAACAGGATGGTCTCGTTGCCTCCGGGACGCGGTGGACGATCACTCGCGGGACCGACCCTCGCCTCACCCGCTGCGAGCCGCGGGAGGCAGAGCTGGAAGCAGGCGCCTCGTCCGGGCTCGGACTGCACCTCGATCGCGCCACCGTGCTGCTGGACGACGCCATAGACCGTGGGGAGTCCGAGGCCGGTGCGCGAACCCACCGGCTTGGTGGTGAAGAAAGGTTCGAAGATGCGCTTCTGCAACTCGGCGGACATGCCGACACCGGTGTCCGTCACGCGCAGCACGACGTAGTCACCGATCCGCAATGCGCTGACGCGCGGAGGATCCTGGGGAGTCACCTTGAGGTTCTCCGCCCGCAGGCCGAGGGTTCCCCCCGAAGGCATCGCCTCGCGGGAGTTGAGCACGAGGTTCACCAGGGCGTGCTCGATCTGCGCCGCGTCGGCAAGCACGGGCCAGAGACCGTCCTGCACCGAGGTGACCAGCTCGATGTCCGCCCCCAGCAGGGGCAGGAGCTTGCTTCGCAGTCCGAGGATGATCGATCCACAATCGACGACGCGCGGGTCGATCGCCTGCTGAGACCCGAAAGCGAGGAGCTCGCCAGTGAGCCGGGCGCCGCGCCGCGCGGCCTCGGAGATCCCGTCGAGCGAGGCTTCGACTCGAGAGCCGGGCCGGGCCTCGTACCGTGCGAGGGAGACGTGTCCGGAGATGGCCGTCAGCAGGTTGTTGAACTCGTGCGCCACGCCGCCAGCGAGGCGCCCGAGCGCCTCGAGCTTCTGCCGGTGCGCGGAGAGGAGGTCTTCCTGCCGACGCTCGTCATCTTCCTTCCGCGACTGAACCAGCCGCGCCTTGAGCTCGCGGTTCTCCTCCCCGACAGCACACGTGAGCGCCTCAATCATTCGACGCACCTCGACCGGCTGCCGACTCAGCTCCTCTTCCCATCGCTTCTCGTCGTCTTCGGTCGCCATCCTCCACCCACGAATCGACTCACCGACTCGCGCAGAGTGCGCGGCCGGAAAGATCCACCTCGGAACGATTAGAGGCAATTCCGCGTTCGGAGGCAAGCCAGGACCGCACGTGCCGTCAACAACCGGGGATCCGCCCTGCTCTGCCGCTCGCCCCCCGTCCCCAGACTCGTCACGGCCGCGCATCGGTCACGATCCGTCGCGCACAGCGCTCTCCCCGGCGCGGTACAACCGGGGACCAGCCCCGGGGTCTTCCAACGTGCATCTGCCGGCTTGCTGCGAGCCACTCGTGCGGGGCCGACGACACGCGCCCAGACCTTCCACCTGCCACGTTCCCGACTTGCCGTCATTGCGGCACGGGTGGCAGGACACTGACACAGCCAAGCGGACCACACAGCCTCGGCCTCGAGCGCTGAAAAATGTCACGCGTTCGGGATTGCGGGAGTCCAGGACGCGGGACTAGCCTCGTTGCGTCGAAACTACCGAGGAGAGAGGCATGAACCCACAGTACCCTGGACACGCCGGGCCGCCTGGCGCCCCGTGGCCACCCGCGCAACCTGGATATCCACCTCGACCGGGCATGCAGCCGCAACAGCCCTACGCCGCGCCTCAACCCGGCATGCCCGCGCAACAGCCCTACGCCGCGCCTCAACCCGGCATGCCCGTGCAACAGCCGTACGGCGCGCCTCAACCCGGCATGCCCGCGCAACAGCCCTACGCCGCGCCTCAACCCGGCATGCCCGTGCAGCAGCCCTACGGCGCACTTCAACCCGGCATGCCCG
>CAYMUE010000257.1:0-2707 GCA_964393505.1 uncultured Polyangiaceae bacterium | reverse complement strand
CAACCCGGCATGCCCGTGCAGCAGCCCTACGGCGCACTTCAACCCGGCATGCCCGCGCATCAGCCCTACGGCGCACCTCAACCCGGCATGCCCGCGCATCAGCCCTACGGCGCACCTCAACCCGGCATGCCCGTGCAGCAGCCCTACGGCGCACCTCAACCCGGCATGCCCGTGCAGCAGCCCTACGGCGCACCTCAACCCGGCATGCCGATGCACGCTCCAACGGCAGCCGGTGGCGCCTCGGCGGCGCAGGGCGGCATCATGTCGGACTTCAGCGGCGACGCGCTGATGGGCGCCGTCGTCAGCGGCAAGGGATTCCACAATCCAAGGATGATGGGCGCGATCATGGTTGGCCTGTCGATCCTCCTGGGCATCGTCAACACCGCGCTCGTGTTCGGGCTGCACCGGTTCTATCCGTATCTGTATGGCCTCGCCGCGATCTTCTTCTGGGGCGGCGCCTGGCTCGTCGTCACCGGACAGCCGAAGGCCGCGGCCGATGGGACGCCCGCGCCGATCTGGGCACGCATCGGGCTCGGCGCTGCGATGGCGTTCGGCCTGCTGGTCGGCATTGGCATGATCATCCTGCCTTGGGAATCGTTCCTCGCATCGTTCGTGTCCTTCTGAGTGTGACGGCCCACCGGGCCAGTGTCGCTGACGTACCCCGAGATCCCCCACCGCCGAGCCTCGACACGCGGCCGTGTCCTGTGCTCTGCTCCACATCCAGGAAGGCGCTGCTCCTCGGGCGACGAAGGGCGGTGTTCCGGACAAGGAGATCCGCGATGGCGACCCCCGAGTTCCACTACCAAAATCCTTTCCCGCTCGGCCCCGACACCACCAGCTACCGTCTCCTCGCCGCAAACGGTGTGGCAGTGAGCAGTTTCGAAGGCCAGGACGTGCTGAAGGTCGAGCCCGCGGCGCTCACTCGTCTGGCGCGCGAGGCGGTCCGCGAGGTCTCCTTCCTGCTCCGGAGCTCCCACAACGAGCAGGTCTCCGCGATCTTGGCGGACCCGGAGGCCTCGCGAAATGATCGCGGGGTGGCGCTCGCCTTCCTGCGCAACGCGGAGATCTCGGCGCGCTTCGAGCTTCCGCTCTGCCAGGACACCGGCACGGCGACGATTCTCGCCAAGAAGGGGCAGCGAGTCTGGACTGGAGTGAGAGACGAAGAGTGGCTGTCGCGCGGCGTGTATGAGACCTACACGAAAGAGAATCTCCGGTACTCCCAGACTGCGGCGCTCGACATGTTCACGGAGCGAAACACGGGGACGAATCTGCCGGCGCAGATTGACATCTTCGCGACCGAGGGAGAAGAGTACAAGTTCCTGTTCGTCACGAAGGGCGGCGGCTCGGCGAACAAGATGCTCCTGTTCCAGGAGACCAAGGCGCTGCTCGCTCCAGGCAAGCTCGAGGACTTCCTGATTGACAAGATGAAGCACCTAGGCACCGCAGCCTGCCCGCCGTACCACATCGCCATCGTGATCGGCGGAAGCTCCGCCGAGCTGTGCCTCAAGACCGTGAAGCTCGCCTCCACCAAGTACCTCGATGGCCTCCCCACCGAGGGCAACGAGCACGGCGTCGCATTCCGGGACCTCCAGATGCAGGAGAAGCTGCTGCAAGCCACCTACGCCCTCGGGATCGGCGCCCAATTCGGGGGCAAGTACTTCGCCCACGACGTGCGTGTCATTCGCCTTCCTCGGCATGGGGCGTCGTGCCCCGTGGGAATCGGCGTGTCCTGCTCCGCGGACCGCAACATCAAGGCCCGCATCGATCGCAGGGGCCTGTGGCTCGAGGAGCTCGACCGCGATCCCGCCCGCCTCATTCCTCCACAATACCGCGGGAAGCACGATCACGGCGTGCGCGTGGACCTCAATCGTCCGATGAAGGAGATCCTCGCGGAGCTGACCCGACACCCGGTCTCCACTCCCCTGCTCCTGAACGGCACTCTCGTGGTCGCTCGCGACATCGCGCACGCGAAGTTCAAGGAGCTGATCGACCAGGGCAAGGGGGTTCCGGATTACCTCCGCAACCATCCGGTGTATTACGCCGGGCCTGCGAAGACGCCGCCCGGGAAACCCTCGGGCTCGTTCGGGCCGACGACGGCGGGACGGATGGACTCGTATGTGGAGCTGCTGCAGTCGTTCGGGGCTTCTCTGGTGATGATCGCGAAAGGAAACCGCAGCCAGCAGGTTACGGACGCGTGCAAGAAGTACGGTGGATTCTATCTCGGCTCGATCGGCGGGCCTGCCGCCGTGCTCGCGCAGGAGAATATCCGCAAGGTGGAGTGTGTCGACCTCGCCGAGCTCGGCATGGAGGCCGTGTGGAGGATCGAAGTCGAGGACTTCCCGGCGTTCGTTCTTGTGGACGACAAGGGGAACGACTTCTACCGGCAGCTCGGTTGCTGAGCCCCTCGCACGGCGGAACGCCCCACAACGTCTCGCTCACCTCGTCCGGCGATCCGCCTCCCGGCCATCAGGGGCATTGATCGGCCCACTGGTACACCGTCTCCTCGCGAAGCGGGTGCGCAGCTCCGAACCCGTAGCGGTTCGTCGCTTCCACACACCCCGGCCACTTCTCCACCGTGGCCCAGTTCCCTCGCGTGTACTTGTAGTAGAACCATTCACCGCGCGGCACCGCAACCATCCCACGAGCCGTCTGCTTCAGTGTCGGTGGCGCCGAAATAGGCTGGCGGTGCGTGGCGCCGAATTGCGAG
>CAYMUE010000256.1:0-7060 GCA_964393505.1 uncultured Polyangiaceae bacterium | reverse complement strand
ATGCTCGGCAGCCGCCTCAACGCGATGGTCACGCCGCTGGCCCGTTGATGCTCGTTGATGCGCAGGGGGCTGCGGCTCCCTGCGCGGATCGGCGAAGGGCTGAGGGCCGAGGGCCGAGGGCCGAGGGCCGAGGGCCGAGGGCCGAGGGCTGAGGGCTGAGGGCTGAGGGCTGAGGGCTGAGGGCTGAGGGCTGAGGGCTGAGGGCTGAGGGGCCAGAGGATGCAGGTCCACGCCAGGCAAAACAATTAGATGCGCCGGCCCTGCAGGAGTCTCCCGTCGTGGAAGATCGGGATCGCGCAGCAGGAGCCCGAGCACCTTGCGCGCTTACTCCAGCGACGGGCACCTGCCACAAGTCCCGGGCACTCCTCGGCTCGAGTTCCTGCACGGTTCGCGACCTTGGCCCGGCGGACCGGGCGGTGTGCGAGTCGGTCCGAGCTGCTCGATGCGGTGATTCGGATCGTGAGCATGACGTGCACCGCCGCGAGCCGGTCCCCTCGCGGGCCGTGGGAGTGGATCCCGATCTCGGCGAGATGGCGCGGGGGCAGGGGCGTGGGCTCGAGTCGGGGTGGTTCGGGGAGGTTCGGTGGTCACGCCTGAACGCTGCTCGACACGTTCTGGGAAGGCGGGTACGTTGACCGGCATGCTTGCGCGCCTCCGTTGCTGCGCTGTCTTCGCCTCCACTGCGCTCGCTCTCCCCGCTATGGGCATGGGTTGCTCCGAGGGCGATTCCGGCACAGCGCGGTCGAAGCCCGACGCGTCGATCGTCTCGCCCGACGGTGGAGTTGATTCCACCTCGCCACCCGACGACGCCGCTTCCGCGGACGCTTGGGTCGAGGAGGGTTCGTCGGACGCTGCGGAGGCGGATGGATCGACGCCTGCGGATGCCGCAGCGGAGGGGGGATCCGAGGGATTCCGTGCTGCGCGTGCGATGGTGATGGAGAACCTGGCCGATCCCGACGTGCTGAAGGTGAGCGACGATCTGTTCCTGCTCACCGGCACGGGGACGACGACCTCCTTGCAGATCTACGAATCGTCGGACCTGCAGGACTTCGCCCTCCGGACGACGTACGATCCCTCCGCGTTGCCGGGTTCCGCGTACGATTACTGCTGGATGTGGGCGCCGGAGCTCTGGAAGGACGCCGAAGGGAAGTACCGTATCGCGTTCTCCGCACACCGCGTGAGCAAGGGGCAGGCATGCCCGCCCTCGAATCAGGACGTCACCAGCTTCTACGCCGTCGCCGATGATCTGCAGCTCGGCTTCGGGCCTCCCATGCCGTTCGACAACCCCGCGGGGCAGCCGCGCACCACGACCCAGCAGGGGTGTCCCTCCGACGGTTGCGTCAACGCGATTCGAATCGACTCCGCCGTGTGGGGTTCCTCCGATCCGTGGCTGTTCTACGTCTGGTTCTCCGGCGGCAACCACGTGGCATCCTTCCCGCTCGGCAATCCGTCGCAGGTGGTCCACAACCTCGATCCGGTGTCGTCGTGGGAGGAGTCGATCAACGAAGCACCGGACATCTTCGAGCGCGATGGCAAGCTCTACTTGTTCTTCAGCGCCGGGCACTTCCAATCGCAGTACGCGATGCACTACGTGATGGCCGAATCGGTGCAGGAGCTCACGAGGGCGCGCGCCGTGCACAGGTTCTCCACTGCCCTGCGCTCGTCGACCGGGACCGTTCTCGAGAACTCCGGCCACTCCGCCATGACTTCCCGCCATGGGCAGCACCATCTCTTCTACCACGTCGGCGTGTTCGCGAACGGCGCCATCTCCGCGCGACACACCTTCCGGAAGCCCGTCTTCTTCAATCCCGATCGCACGATGAAGTCGATCGACCGCGTGCGATTCCGGTGGTCGCGGCTTGCGGGCCACGAGTACTCGCTCGACCTCAAGCCGCTCGGCAAGCCCTGGGTCGGCCCGTGCGTCTCGGTGACGCACCTGGGAACGAGCCTGTCGCACGCCTTTCACGGCATCTGCGTCGACGGCGATGTCGTGATTGCCAAGGAGGACATCGAGGCCGCTCGCGTCTACTACTCCCCGGCGGGGAGCGGGGTCTGGAATCAGCACGCCGAGGCTCCGTTCGACGGCTTCTCCGACGATCTGGTCATTCCCGTCCCCGGGGGACACACGGGGCTCGTCACGTTGCGCTGGAACGAGCTGCAGACAGGGGCGCAGTACTCCGTGGACGTGAAGCCGAAGGGCCAGGAGTGGAGGGCGCCCTGCGTGGGAGTCGATCACCTCGGCTCCGGGCTCGAGCTCGACTTCGACGGCACGTGCGTATCCGGGCCGGCGGCGGGCTCCAGCGTTTCGCTTGCCGACGTCGAGCAGCTCCGCGTCTGCTCGGCGATGAATGGCGACTGGGACCACGCGACGTGTGCGACGAAGGACTACGACGGGGCCTCGATGGTCGAGTGGATCGTGCTCCCCTGAGGAAGGCCCGCGGAGCCAGCATCTCCCGCGGGCGGTTCGCGTGGACTTGATGGTGTGCGGCTACACGCACGGCGGACAGGTCCGTGTGCCGGGCTACGGGGCTCCGGTGCTGCCCTCTCGTCATGGCAACAAGTGCGAGCGGGGCCTCGTGCAGGGACCGAGCTGCCGTGTCTACGTCACCCGCGGAGTGGGCACCATCTTCCCTCCCGTTCGATTCGGGCGCAGGCCGGAGGTCTCGCTGCTCCGGCTCGTCCCCGCCTGAAGCTGCGCGGGCGTGTCCTCGTTGCCCGTGGCGCGCCCGCGGGCGCCCCTCAGATTCCCAACTCGAACCCCTGCTCCGCCAGGCGCTTGCGCGCCTCGCTCGCCCGCCGCGTCGGCCCCACAGCGAGCGCCAGCAACGCGACCGAGGCCAGCGCGATCGCCGGCAGCACCAGCCCGAAGATCGACACGAACCCCCGCGTCAGGCCGAACAAGGACCACGCCGACCCGCCGAGCAGAATCCCCGGCGCCACGAAGAGCCCCGCCATCACCGCCGCGATTCTTCCGCGCGCAGCCTGGAACCCGACGCCCATGGCGATCAGCCCCGCGGCGATCAGTACGATCGGCACGACCTTGATCCAGCCGAACAGCATGAATCCCCAGAGCTGCAGCCCCGACACCGTCGCGAACAGCCCGCACGCCATCAGCGCCCCGCCGGCAGCCCGGGCGAGAAACGGCGTGGCCGCCTCAACCTCGTCGTGTTCCTCGTCGTTCATGCCTCCCGCCTACCGGCAGGCGCGCAGAAGGTCAACACGCGGAGCGGTCTCACGCCCCTGGTCACGAGCCCCACCTCGGATCCGCCCCGGGAGGTCGTGCGCGCTGCCCCGAACGCGTCGGCTGACGGCCCCGAGGACTCACGATGCCGCGTCGCCTCACTGAGAATTGAATTGTTTCGGCAAGCGAATCATCGCAGGCTCCTCTGTCCGCAGTCCTGACAGGGGCGCGTCTATCGACTGGAGGTCTGCATGCGTACTGGGGTTCGTCTCTTGAGCGTTCTCTCCGTGGCACTGCTCGTCGGCGCCTGTGGCGACGACTCGGATTCCGACGGCGGAGCAGGTTCGAGCGCGGCGGGCTCCGCAGGTTCGAGCACGGCAGGCTCGGCGGGGTCGAGCACGGCAGGCTCGGCGGGGTCGAGCGCGGCGGGCTCTGCAGGTTCGAGCACGGCAGGCTCGGCGGGGGCAGGCACGGGGGGTAGCGCTGGGGGGACCGGCGATCCGGGGTTCGATGTCGCCGGCAGTTGCAACATCCCCGGGGGCAACACGTGCACGGAATACGACAAGGGGATGGCGGCGAACGTGGAGTCTGGTTGCAAGGGCGGGGATGCTCACTGGATCGACGGTCTGTGCCCCACGGAGAACCGGATTGGAACCTGCTACGTGGAGATCTCCGGCTACCACTACGATGTTCGCTACTACAGCCCCGCGGATCCGGCGGCGAGCGAATCCCAGTGCACCACGTTGAACGGCACCTGGGTCGCCGGCTGAACTTGAACTGTTGCAGCAGCCTCCCGACACGGCACGAAGCCCCGACGTGTGCCGGACGACAGGCGTCCGGCACGCACGGGCGCCGTTGCAGGTGCCTGCCGGATGCCGCGCCGTCCGTCGCGTCGTGCAGCGAGTTCCCGCGAGACGGGGAGGGGAGCTACTTCACCGGAGGGATGACCGGAGCGAGCGTGGTGACGCCGGCGCCCGCGAAGGCGTGCGGGGTCGCGGCGATCAGCGTGCCCTGACCGGTGTTGTTGTCGATCGTCAGCAGCTTGCCGTCGCGCGCGAAGCCGTAGACCTTGTCCTTCCACGCCGCGATGCCGTACATGGAGCCGAAAGCGCACGAGGTCTGCGTGCAGCCCGCAGGGAGCACCTGGCCGCGGATCGCCTTGGTCACGATCGGCGGCGTGCCTCCCGATGAGGTCGCCTTCAGCTTCGAGATGTCGATCTCGACGAGCGTGTCGATCTTCGAGCAGTTGTAAGACTCCGGGGGATTCGGGCAGTCCCGCACGGTCGCGAACCCTACCGGCGTCCCGCCCTGGTTCGTCAGGAACACGATGTCTCCCGACAGCTCCCAGTTCTTCCCCACGTGATCCGGATCGTACTCGTGCCCCTGGCCATCGACCGAAGGCACCTTCCCGAAGTTGCCCACCAGGGTGATCTTCCCGCTGTTGCGGTCGATCTTGTAGAGATCGCCGTTGGAGTTGGCGCCGATCAGCGTCTCTTCCGTGCCCAACTCCGCGGTCGGCGGCGCGAACGTCAGTCCGAAGAACTTCGCCTCCGTGTTGTTGCCGGCGTCGATCGCGACCTGCGTGCTCTTGCACTTCACCGAGCTGCCCTCGATCTTCATGTCGAGGAAGATCGACGTCTCGCTGACGCCGAAGAGCTTGCCGTCCTTGTCCACGGCGATGTCGGTCATGGACGAGTCGTTGCCAGTGCCGCCGATGCAGTCGAAGGGACCGATCTCCGTCACGGCGAGCTTCGGGTCCTTCGGGTCGACGGAGTACATCTTGGTGTTGTCGTGTGCGTAGACGAGCGCGTCGCCTTCGGGACTGGCGTCCGAGGGGGACACGTCGACGATGATCACGTCGCCGGGCTGCACATCGGGAGCGGCCTCGGGGGCGGCATCCGGAGTCGTCTGATCCGCGGTCGGAGCGTCCTTGGGGGCGGCGTCGAGGTCCGGCTGGAGAAACGTGTCTTCTCCCGAATCCTTGGCGCAAGCCGAAATCAAGACGCCGCTCAGGGCGGCGCCCAGCACGATAGTTCTGGCGGTTCGAAGCATCATCGCAGTCTGGCAGATCGAGGGGCCCCGGTCCAAGGAGTTTGAGCCAGGGGAAGCGCCGGGCGGGGCGCTTGCGGGGGCGGGTGGAAGGCGCCATGGGAGCGGCGTCGGACAACCCCCTGCAAAGCCGGTGCATGCCGTGCTAGTCCATGCCGCCGTGTCGAACACCCTTCTCATTCAACGAGCTCAGCAGTGGATCGCCGGCGATGTCGACGAGGCATCGAAGGCGGAGTTGAAAGCCGTCCTGGACCGTGGCGACGAGGTCGATCTTGCGGACCGCATGGCCGGTCCCCTCGAGTTCGGCACCGCCGGCCTGCGCGGTGTCCTCGGGGCCGGTCCCAACCGGATGAACCGCGCGGTGATCATCCGCACGACCGCGGGCCTGGCGGCCTACCTGCTCGCCAACGCTCCCGACGCCCGCACGCGCGGCGTCGTGGTCGGCTACGACGGCCGTCGCATGAGTCGCGAGTTCGCGCAGGAGACCGCGTCCGTGCTCGCCGCCGCGGGCATCGTCGCTCACCTCTACCCCACGCTCTGCACCACTCCCCAGAGCGCCTGGGCTACCACCGAGCTCGGCGCCGTCGCCGCGGTCATGGTCACCGCGAGCCATAACCCGCCCGAGTACAACGGCTACAAGGTCTACTGGTCTAACGGCGCCCAAATCATCCCGCCGCACGACAAGGGAATCGCCGCGGCGATCGATGCCGTCGGCCCCGCCTGCGACGTCCCTCGCCTCGCGGTCGAGGAGGCGGTCGCGCGCAAGCTCGTGCGCCACGTGCCCGAATCGGTCACCACGCGGTACCTGCAGCGCATCGCCGCGCTGTCGCTCCACTCCGACGGTCGCGAAGGGTTGAAGATCGTCTACACGCCGATGCACGGGACCGGGAACATCACCGCGCGCGCAGCGCTGCTGCAGGCCGGGTTCAACGACGTCACCACCGTGCCCGAGCAGGGCGCCCCGGATGGGGAGTTCCCTACGGTCCGCTTTCCCAACCCCGAGGAAGCCGGTGCCCTCGACCTCGCCACCGGCCTTGCCCTGCGCTCCGGCGCCGACCTCGTCATCGCCAACGACCCCGATGCCGATCGCCTCGCCGTTTGCGTCCCCTCGCGCGATCGCAAGTCCTTCGTCCAGCTCTCGGGCAACCAGGTCGGCGTCCTCCTCGGTCACTACGTCATCGCCGATCACCCCAAGCCGCTCCCCGATCGCCTCGTCGTCACCACCATCGTCTCCTCTCCGATGCTCGGCGTGATCGCCAAGGCGAACAACGTGCGCTACGCCGAGACCCTCACGGGCTTCAAGTGGATCGCCAACCGGGCCATGGATCTCGAGAAGGAGACCGGCACCACGTTCGTGTTCGGCTACGAGGAGGCCCTCGGCTACACGATCGGAACGGTCGTGCGCGACAAGGACGGCGTGGGAGCCGCCGCGGTGTTCGCGGAGCTGGCGGCCCACGCACGGGCACAGGGACGCACCGTGCTCGACGAGCTCGAGCGGATCTACCGTCGCTATGGGCTGTACGTGAGTCGTCAGAAGAGCGTCGTGCGCAAGGGCATCGAGGGCGCCGCGGAGATCGCCGCCACGATGACGCGCCTGCGCGCTCATCCCCCCACCGAGGTCGATGGGCTGCGGGTCGTTGCCGTCAACGACTACCTCACGCACGAGCGACGCACGCACGACGGCGTCGTCTCCCGGCTCACGCTGCCGCCGAGCAACGTGCTCGCCTTCGAGCTCGAGGGGGGAAGCCGCGTGGTGGCTCGCCCCAGCGGCACCGAGCCGAAGATCAAGTACTACTTCGATCTGCGGGTGGCGGTTGCCGACGACGAGCC
>CAYMUE010000255.1:0-7067 GCA_964393505.1 uncultured Polyangiaceae bacterium | reverse complement strand
GAGGCGATCCACGCGCTCCGCGAGCCCCCTCTCGCCCCCCCCTCGTGCGACCACTGCACCCGCAACGATCACACCTGAATCGTCTGCAGCAGCCCGACCCTCCCCACCTTCCGATCCCCCAGCCGCCGCGCCAGCTCATCCATCCCCACCCCCGGAAGCTCCCTCACCGGCTCGTCCAGCCCCCGGAAGAAATCGTCCCAGTGCGACAGCAACACCGCCCGCGGCCCGTAGCGCTCCACCAGCATCTCCGGTAGCCGAGGCGACGCCCGCCACCCGGTCGCGCACAGCAGCACCAGATCCGCCTGCTCCCCGGCCCCACCCCGATCGAGCGCCGCGCTCCCCACGTGCACGATGAGCCGCCCAGCCACGCGCAGCTCCATCACGAACACAGCCCCGCAGCGGTACTCGCTCGCTCGCAGCGGTCCCCTTCCCACTTGCTCGATCTCACCCCCAAACGGCACGCGCCCCGCCAGCATCTCCGCATGCCGACTCGGAACGAATCGCACCTCGAGCGGCCCGATCTGCACCTGCACCGGCTCCTCTCCCGCCTCGCGCTCCACCACGTGCACCTGCCCGTCGGCAACCCCTTGCGCATGGCACAGCCGCGCCGCTGACCACGAACCGTACACATCCGCCCCGGTCAGCCGCGCTACCCACGGCACGTCGAGCGCGTGATCCAGGTGCGTGTGCCCCACCAGCACGGCGTCCGCGCGATCGACATGGCGCGCCACGACCTCGCGATCGGAAGCGACCCTGCGTGCGATGCATCGCAGCAGCGACGGCCGGGTCAGGAACGGATCGATCCAGAGCGCGCAATCGCCGTGGCTGATACGGAATCCCGCGGCTCCCAACCATTGCACGCGAACCGGTTCTCCGGCTCGCGACTGCAGCAGCTCGTGCGCCTGAAACGTGATAACCTGCGACGCCATGGCCGGAGCACTCTACACCCTCTCACCGCTTCCCGTGTGCTCCGCAACGGCCCGCCTTCCTTCGACCCCCGCTCCCCGGCACGGTACACTGCCCCCGTGCGCCTCAGCCCCATCGTCCTGTTGTGCTCGCTTCCCTGTCTCGCCGGCTGCGGCTCCTCCTCCACGGACCGCCCCGCCGACGTCGCTCACGATGCGTCCGCCGACACGGGCACCGAGGCCTCCGCCCCGGATGCCTCGCCGGACACCGTCACACACGATTCGGGTCCCGACGCATTCGTCGAGGCCGCGCAGGATGCGCCCGAAGAGCCGCCTCTGGTCTGCCCGGAGCTCGAGCCCGACCCCCTCGCCACCACGAAGGTCGTAGCCAACCTGAGCGCAGACCTGCACGACGAGAACCGCTTCTACGACTTCCCGTTCCCCTCCGACCTGCGCCTGACCGCCGGCGGCTCCCCCGACGTCGCGGGGTTCCCCCACGGCCTGCTCGACAAGATCGTCGTCGACCTGCTGCTGCTCGTCCCGGAACGCAAAGGCTGGCCCGTCATCCCGGTCGCGTGGTTCAAGTTCGACGCTGCGCTGCCCGATCTGAACGACGCCGACGAGACGGTCATTCCGGGGGAGCCGACATCGTCCATTCTTCTGATCGACACCGACGAGGCATCGCCGGAGCGCGGGCGGCTGTTCCCGGTGGTCGCCACGACCCCCACGCCCGACGGCAAGTACGTGCCGAACCACCTGCTCGCTGTGGCAGCCCGTCCCGGCTTCGTGCTCGCTCCCAAACGCAGGTACGCATTCGTCGTCACCCGAACGTTCCGCGACGCCGCGGGTCACTCCCTCGCCATTGCCCCCACCATCGGCGAGCTGCTCTCCGGCAATGCCCCCGCGGCTCCCAAGGGAGAGGCCGCAAGGCTGCTATACGCTCCCCTGATCGAGACCCTGAAGTCCCGCGGAATCTGCCCCAACACCGTGGCCGCTGCGACCGTGTTCACCACCGGCGACGTCGTCGAAACCACGGCCACCATCTCCGAGGCCCTGCGCCCCAAGTATCCCGTCGAAATCCAGTCCCTCGCCGTCGATCCCGACGACGGCGCCGATCACCAGCAGTACTGCGAGCTGCGAGGCAAGGTCGTCTATCCCCAGTTCCAGGAGGGGAGCCCGCCCTTCAACACCTACGGACGCTTCGACATCGGCTCCGATGGACTCCCCATCAAGCTCCGCGAGGAGGAGGCGCCCATCACGATCACGATCCCCAAGGGCACCATGCCTGCGGGCGGTTACCCCCTGCTGATGTTCTTCCACGGATCCGGCGGCCTGAGTACCGCCGTCGTCGATCGGGGGCTGTGGCACTGGGAGACCGACCCCTCCAAGTGCCCGGAAGGGACCCTGAGCGAGTGGGACGGCAAGAAGGGGTGCAACACGAAGGGAATGGGGCCTGCCCACTACCTGTCCCTCCACGGAATCGCGGCCGTCGGCAGCGCCCTGCCCGTGAATCCCGAGCGCTACCCCGGCGCCAAGGAGACCGAGTACCTCAACCTGCTCAACCTGTCCGCCTTCCGCGACACCTTCCGGCAGGGCGTCATCGAGCAGCGATTGCTCCTCGACGCCATGCTGAAGCTGAAGATTCCGCCGCAGACCATGGCGGCGTGCGGCGGCATTTCCCTGCCCTCAGGCGAAACCCTTTTCCGCTTTCGTTCCGATCCCGTGCTCGCTCAGGGCCAGTCCATGGGCGGCATGTACACCAACATGGTCGGCGCCGTGGAGCCGCGTATCAAGGCCGTGACCCCCACCGGCGCCGGCGGCTTCTGGAGCTACTTCATCCTCAAGGGCAATCAGGTCCCGGGCGGCGCCACCACCCTCTCCTTCGTCCTCGGCACCAAGGGCAAGCTCTCCTTCCTGCACCCCGCCATGCACCTACTCGAGCTCGCATGGGAGCCCGCAGATCCCATCGTCTCCATGCCCAGACTCGCTCGCAGACCCCTCCCAGGCCATCCCGTGCGACCCATCTACGAGCCCGTCGGCAAGGACGACTCCTACTTCCCCATGGAGGTCTATGACGCCATCGCCCTCGCCTACGGACACCGCCAGGCCGGCAATGTCGTCTGGCCTGCAATGCAGAACGCGCTCGCGCTCGACGGGCTCGACGGCCTGCTTCCGTATCCGGTGTCGCAGGATTCGACGAGCGTGGGCGGTGCGGCCTACACGGGAGTGATCGTGCAGTATCCGGGGGACGGCGTGTACGACCCTCATGCGTTGTACTCGCAGCGCGACGAGGTGAAGTACCAGTACGGCTGCTTCTTCTCGTCGTTCTTGAAGACGGGTGTGGCGAAGGTCCCCGCCCCGGCGCCGATCGGGACACCCTGTCCCTGAGCAGGGTTCACGCCCCACCCATCTCCGCCTCCGCCCGCTGCGCCCCTGTCGATATCCGGTGTCTTGGGCCCGATCCCAATTCCCTCTGCGCTCTACGGCTGCGCCAGATCCCACTTCGGTCGCGTCGCGCTGATGGCCAGTGCCTCCTCGTCCGCCACGATGGCCGCCTTGCCCCCCTCCCGGCCATCGAGGAAGTACACGAACTCCATCTGCCGCTCCGACTTCCCCCGCTCCGACGCAAACGCGCGCACGATCTCCGTGGGGGGCACAGCCCTTCGCCCCGCCACCGTGATGAACGGTATCCGGAGCCCGGGCCCCTGCGGCGTCGCAGGCTCGTACGCCTTGATCACCAGCTCCGAACACACCACCTGATCGTCGGTGCCGAAGTCGAAGTTGAAGTCGTAGGGACGCCCGAAGTAGCCGAATCCGCGATCGATCGCCGTCGCGATGTCCGCCACCGACATCCGCGGACGCAGCGCCGCCACGTAGTCGGCTCCCAGGGAATGCTCCACCGACGACGCGACCACTCCCTCGCTCACCGCCTCCAGGATCGCATGAGGATGCCCCTGGGCGTCCTTCTCTCCCAGCGCCTTCCAGCCCGCTGCACGCTTCTCCGCAAGGTGCTTGCTGAATGTCCCGAATCGCTTCTGCGTCTCCGCATCCCCGTCGAACATCGCCACGATGTCCGCCTGCTCTCCCACGAACAGCGCCGCGTGGGGCCAGAACCCCGGCAGCCCCACGTTCGACAGGTACCAGTTCCGACGTTCGATCACCACGTCGCCCGGTCGCAATGCCTTGCGCATCGTCGCGATCTGCGCGTCGGAAATCAGCCGCCGCCCCTCCGGCACCACCCGCGTGTCTCCCATCCACTCGGCGACCTCCTTCTGCAACGGGAACCACCGCTTGAACGCCTCCCCCTGCAGCATGTCGCCCTTGTTCCGCACCACCTGCACCACGGCCGCTGGCCCCAACGCCTCCTTCGCCCGCGCCGCACGTCCGTCCACCAGCACCGCGAACTTCGCGTCCTGCGCCTGATCCTTCAGGTGACGTTCGATCCACAAGTGGAACCAGCCGTCTCCCACCGGCACGTACGACAGGTCGCGCGATCGCGCGAGCTGCTTGCGAAATGCCCCGAAGGTTCCCGCGGGAAGCCCCAGCTCCGCCATCGCCTCGTCGAAGAGCGTCGGCGCGACCTTGTGATCCCCCAGCAGCTTGATCAGCTTCTGCCCCGCCTCGACCTCCCCACACAACGCCGCGTAGGTCAGCCCGAACGCGCGCGCGTGCAGCGCCGGATGCGCCTTGTAGTCGATCCCCCAGAACCCCGAGTACCGCTCCTTGATGTCGTCGAGCGCCAGCAGCGGCTCCAACAGCTCCGCCCACACCTGACGGATCGCCTGCCGATCCTCCGCCCGCAGCTTGTCGATCTCGTCAGAGGCCAGCAGCTCCTTCTTCCCGTGCGCCTGATCGAGCACGAGGTCCACCCGCGCGAGCGCGTGCTCGAGCCGGTTCGCATCCGCGAGCGACAGACGCCCGAGCTCCTCGAGCGATCGGCTCCACAAGGCGCCCGTCTTGCCCGGCAGCCCCGGCGCAAACGGATAGCTGGCCTGCTCCGGGTCGCGCGTCCAGAACAGCCACGCCGCGGTGCCGGCAACGACAGCGATCACCAGCGCGATCCCCGCTGGACGCGCATAACGTCGTAGTGCCCCTTCCTTCATGGCGGGGCATCATACGCGATCCTTCGCGTTGCGACAGGGTTGGGAGAGCGTCGGCAGGCTTGCCGCGTCGGCGATCAGCTGGCGGAGGAGAACGACTCGAGGAACGCTTTCACGCTCTGCTTGCGCTCCGGGGCCACCCACTCGAGGTTCACCTGACGATCGGTCACCTCCCAGAAGCAGCGCTCCTCGACCTCCATCAGGTCCTGACCCACCGCGGCGATCTCCGCCGCCGGCGCGTTCGACAGGCTCTTGCGCACCCGCTCCGCCTCGTCCTTCAGCCCCGATTCCACGAAGAAACCACCGAGCAGGATCTTCGCCTTCGCCACCATCGCTACGATCTTGCCGTACGCGATGTGATCGATCACCAGCACGTCGTCGAGCAGCTTCGAGGCCGCGGGGCTCTTGGATTCATACGCGCGACGAACGATCCAGCCGAGGTCGAAGGACACGAACTGCGCGACGAACGGCATGCCGTTCTGCGCTGCGGTCTGCGCGTAGTGACGGAAGTAGTTGCCGAACTGCTTGAGCAGCTCCGGACGCCCCTCCCCGCAGTCGCGCGCGATGAGCCGGTACTGGTAGAACAGGTCGTAGATCGCGTGCACGTCCTTGCGCTTGATCGCCTCGCGCAGGAAGTTGTTGAAAAACCTCACCGCGAGCACCAGCGCACGCTCGTCGCCCCGCTCCGCCATGTGCAGCGCGATCACGCGCGTGGCATCGCTGATCGACGACACCGCGTCGGGACTCTTCGGCAGTCCGCCCTGATAGGCCACGTAGAGCTGATGCAGGACCTTGTGCTCCAGCCACGTGCGATCCTCGTTGATGATCTCGATCGCCTCGGCCGAAAGCCCCACGAAGTCCTTGCGATCAACCTTGTACCAGGCCGCCGGCAGGCTCCCCTTCTTCGGTCCGTAGTAGTCCAGGATCTGCTTGAGCGCCCAAATGCCCTCCTGCACCACTCCACGATCCGCACGGTCGATCGACTTGAGCACGATCGTGCCGATCTGCTGCAGCCGCTCGTGCACGATGTCCTGGCACTCCTCCGTGTCGCCGCCGTCGAGACCCCGATCCACTTGCTCGCACACCTGGTCCTTCAGGCGCCGCAGGATGTCCGACGGGTCGAGAAACCGCACCACGTAGAAGAAGTACGGAATCAGCGCCGCCCAGCCCAATAGGACGCCGAAGACCGCCAGACGGATCGCCCAGATCGGCGGGAAGTCGGGTCCCACCATCCATGCCACGAACAAGACGTTCGCTGCCCCGAACGCGCACAGGAACAGCATCACCTGGTTCGTCCGGTCCCGAAGAAACATCTCGATCAGCTTCGGCGTGTGCATGTTCGCCGTCAGCGGGATCGCCAGGCCAATCGTCGCCAGCAGCATCGCCAGCACGTTGTTGTACGCACGCGCCATCGGCGACAACACGTCGACCAGCTTCGGGTTGTTCTTCGCCACCCACGTCATCGACGTGACGTCCGGCTGCCCGAGCCGGTTCCACTCGAACAGGAACTCCAGCACGAAGAAAGACGCAAAGCCGAATCCCGCGAGAAGCAGCCCGCGAATGAATCGTTGGCGCGAGTGCATCGATGCAGTACCTCCGAGTAGGAAAGGCGCACCATACATCCGTCACGGCTGCCCTCGCCACCCCTCCCGGATTCCCCGCGCCCCTCGCCACCGTCCGATCTGCTACCCTCCAACCATGGCCAACACGCGTCGGCTCCTCCTCCCCTTGACGTCGTGGGTCGCTGCCTGCTCACTCGCCTCTGCCTGCACCCTCGACTCCCAGGGGCTCGGCCTGGACAATGCGGCCGGCGCAGACGCCGCGCTCGCCGATGCATCGGCCGGAGGCGCATTCCATGACGCTTCTGCAGGCGACTCTGCAGGGGGTGTTGCAGGCCAGGGCGGTGTCGCGGGTCAGGGCGGTGTCGCAGGCCAGGGCGGCGCGGCAGGCCAGGGCGGCATGGCAGGCGAAGGTGGCGCCGCAGGCCAGGGCGGTGCCGCAGGCCAGGGCGGTGCCGCGGGTCAGGGCGGTGCCGCGGGTCAGGGCGGTGCGGCAGGCGAAG
>CAYMUE010000254.1:0-7073 GCA_964393505.1 uncultured Polyangiaceae bacterium | reverse complement strand
CGCCCTGGCCGCCACCTGCGGTGCCGCCCTGGCCGCCGCCCGCTGCGCCAGCTTCGCCCGCCTGGCCTGCTGCACCGCCAGCCGCCGGCGTGCTCTCGTCATCATCACCGCCGCATCCCATGACCATCGCCATGGACACCGCCATTGCTCCCACAAGCCAGCCGACAAGCTTCACGCTGCGCATGGATACCTCGCTGAAAAAAAGGGCCGGGCGTGTTCCCCGGCGCTTTGGATGGAAGGACATGAAAGCCTCCCACCTGGGGCGGCGTCAAGCCAGCCCAACGTGACGCTTTCGAACACGCCGTTCTTCCCCGGCATGGCGAGGCGCTGCGCCCCCCCCTTCCTTCACTGCAGCGCCACGTAGTCCCGTTCGCAGACGTGCCCTCGCGCCTGCAGCACCCCAATGATCTGGTCACGAGCCCCCGGGGACCCCACGCACAACAGGATCATCCGACCCTCCGGCACCCCCACGGACTCGAGCCCGCGAACCACCAGCCCCCCGGCAACCTCCCGCCCGATCTTCCGAGGATCGATGTCGATGAAGTCGTCGATCTCCACCCCGAGCGACCGCAGCTCCTTCGCATGCCTTCTTCCAAACGGACCGGCGCCCCAGATTCTGCAATGGCGTCCCTTGGCCAACGGCCCCGCCTTCAGGTGCTCGTGCCTCAGCCGCCGATGCGCCTCCTCCCGATACCGCGGATCCGCACGGGTCAGCCTGTCCGGGCGATCCCGCCACTCCACCAGCACCTCCGGGATCTTGCCGATCGCGAGCCCGCGGCCCAGCAGACGGAGCCACAGGTCGTGATCCTCGGGGAAGTCCCCATCCCGATATCCCCCGATCCCGATGACTTCTCGCACTCGATACGCCACCGACGGATGCGCCACCGGCGCGTCGATGAACCTCGCGGCCCGGATCTGCTCCGGCGTCTGAAGCCCGTTCAGCCACGCCACGTGCCTCTCCATCCCTTCGCTTCTCAACCCCTCTGCACTCGCGTGCCGCACTCCGCACGCAACCACGGTCCAATCCGGGTGGGTCTCGAGCGCGCTCACCTGCTGCTCCAGACGCGTATCGGCCATGAGATCGTCGGCGTCCATGCGCGCCACGATCGGGGCCCGCGCCTCCTGCAGCCCGCGGTTCAACGCCGGCACCAGCCCGGCCCGGGGCAGCTCGACGAGCCGCACGCGCGGATCGCACGCTGCATGCTCTCGCGCAATCCCCTCGCTCGCGTCCGTGCACCCGTTCAGCACCACCACCACCTCGTGATCGGTCAGCGTCTGCACCGAAATCGAGGCAAGCGTCGCCCCCAGAAACGGCTCCGCATTGTGGACCGGAAGGACCACGCTCACCCGCGGGAGGCGTCGCCCGTCAGCATTCACGCTCAGAGCTTCCCGATGGACGGCATCCAGACGACTGCTTTCCGGCTTCACGAGTTCTCCATTGGCCACAAGGACCGTCCCCATCTACTCTTGGGAGCTTGAGGTGTGACATGAAGAAGGCCCTCTTGGCTGTCCCGTTCCTCGCGCTCTTAGCGGTTGCTTGCGGCGCCTCCGACACCGACGACCCGACTGCTTTGACCTCGGATGACGAGTCGGCGGCCTGGAGCGAGGCCTACGAGGAGAACGCCTCGGGGAAGGCCGACTCCAACGGTTGCTCGGGCGTGATTGTGCCGGATCGTTCGGGCTTCCAGAAGCGGATCGCGCTGACCTTCGACGACGGGCCGAACCTGACGACGACGCCGCAGGTGCTCGCGGTGCTGAAGAAGCACAACGCCAAGGCGACGTTCTTCGTGAACGGCAGCAAGCTCACGCAGCAGGCGCAGAAGGACCTGCTGGTGGAGATGCAGGAGGCCGGGCATCACATCGGCAACCACACCCACAACCACAAGAACATGAAGCTCGAGTCGGCGGCGTCCTGCGAGGATCAGGTCGCCAAGACCGAGACGCTGCTCGAGGGGATCGGACTCACGCAGCGCTACTTCCGCTTCCCCTACGGCTCCTCGAGCTGCGAGTCGGCGAAGATCGTCCGCTCCCACGGCTACGCGATCACCGGCTGGCACATCGACTCGGCGGACTGGTGCTACCAGGCCGGCGGCGGCTACTGCAAGCCATCCACGTTCAAGTACGTCGATGACCAGCACCGCAACAACATCAACGGCTACGTGCTGCAGCAGGCCAAGAGCATCAACGGCGGCGTGCTGCTGTTCCACGACATCCACTCGTTCACGGCCTCGCACCTCGACAGCATCATGACGGACCTGGAGAACGCGGGCTTCACATTCGTGGGGCTCGACGACACGGGGGCGTTCCCGCTGCTCAACGGCGCAACTCCAGCCCCGAGCGCGTGGATCGGGACACCGTGCAAGAGCGACGCGGAGTGCAAGTTCTCCGCGAACGGCAAGACGGGCACGTGCCTGCTCGACGGCGACAACGGGTTCTGCACGCTCGCGTGCGAGGGCTACTGCCCCGACAAGTCCGGCGCAGCGCCGACGTTCTGCACCTCGCTCGACAACGGCGTCACGGGACAGTGCGTGTCGAAGGCGTCTTCCGCCAACGGCAACTGCGCCAACATCCCCGGCACCACCGCCGTCAGCGTCGAGCGCTTCATCGGCACCAGCAGCGCCTCCCCCAGCACTGCGACCGTCTGCGTCCTGTAGCTCCCCCTCTGTCGCACAACACCACCGCGCTCATCCAAGCCGCCGAGTTCGGCTGCGTCGTGGCTTGCCGCGCCGTGATTCGAAAGACGAGAGGCGGACCCAATGGGTCCGCCTCCTTTGGCTGCGGGCTGGGGAGCGCGATCAGATCGTGCTGCTCTGCTTGACGCCGCCCTTGTGCTTGATGGCCGCGTGGGCGGCCGCGAGCCGCGCTATCGGCACGCGGTAGGGGGAGCAGGAGACGTAGGCCAGTCCGACCTTGTGGCAGAAGTGGATGGAGGCCGGATCGCCGCCGTGCTCGCCGCAGATGCCGAGCTTGATGCTGGGGCGGGTCTTGCGGCCACGCTCGCACGCCATCTCCACGAGCTGTCCCACGCCCTCGACGTCGAGGGACTGGAAGGGATCCTTCGGGAAGATGTTGTTCTTGACGTAGTCGGGCAGGAAGCGCCCGGCGTCGTCACGCGACAGCCCCATCGTGGTTTGGGTCAGGTCGTTGGTGCCGAACGAGAAGAACTCCGCGGTCTTCGCCAGCTCGTGGGCCATCAGCGCCGCCCTGGGCAACTCGACCATGGTTCCGAAGAGGATCGTGGGCTTCTTGGCGGCGCCGTTGAAGACCTCGGCGTACACGCGGTCGAAGACCTCCTTCTGCAGGTCGAGCTCACGCTTGGTGAGCGACAGCGGGATCATCACTTCCGCCTGAACGTCCACGCCCTTGCCGACGCAGATCTTGGCGGCCTCGAAGATGGCCCGGAACTGCATTTCGGCGATCTCCGGCCAGCTGATCGCGAGGCGCACGCCGCGGTGGCCAAGCATCGGGTTGAACTCGTGCAGGTCGTTGTTCTTCTTGACGAGCGCCTCGACCGGCACGCCCATGGTCTTGGCAAGCTCCTCGATGTGATGCTGCTCGTGGGGGAGGAACTCGTGCAGCGGCGGATCGAGCGTGCGGATCGTCACCGGCAAGCCGTCCATGGCGGTGAAGATGCCAACGAAGTCCTCGCGCTGGAAGGGAAGGAGCTTGTCGAGGGCCTTGCGACGCTGCTCGACGCTGCTGCTGAGGATCATCTCGCGGACGGCCGCGATGCGGTCCGCCGCGAAGAACATGTGCTCGGTGCGGCACAGGCCGATGCCCTGCGCCCCGAACTCACGCGCCACCCTCGCGTCCTTCGGCGTGTCGGCGTTCGTCCTGACCTTCAGCGTGCGCGTCGCGTCGGCCCAGGCCATCAGCTGCCCAAAGTCCCCCGTCAGCTCCGGCGGAACCGTCGGAACCGCGCCAAGGAACACCTCGCCCGACGAGCCGTCGAGCGTGATCACGTCGCCGCGCTTGACCACGGCCGTGTCCACTAGCTTGCCACCGTCGCCGTAGACCGAAACCGTCATCGTGCCGGCCTTCTCGTCGACGTGGATGGCCGAGCAGCCCGCGACGCAACACTTGCCCATGCCGCGCGCGACCACGGCCGCGTGGCTGGTCATGCCGCCGCGCGCCGTGAGGATGCCCTGCGCGGCATCCATGCCGTGGATGTCCTCGGGCGAGGTCTCGGTGCGCACCAGCAGCACCTTCCTGCCCTGCTTCGCCTCGTCTTCCGCCTCATCGGCCGTGAACACCACCGCGCCGCTCGCGGCGCCCGGGCTCGCCGGCAGCCCCTTGGCAAGGAACTTCTTGGTGGCCTTGGGATCGAGCCGCGGGTGCAGCAGCTGGTCGATGGCGTGGGGATCGACGCGAAGGATTGCCTCCTCCTGCGTGATCATCTTTTCCTTCACCATCTCGACGGCCATGCGGACGCTGGCGGGGCCAGTGCGCTTGCCGACGCGGCACTGCAGCATGAACAGGGTGCCGTCTTCGATGGTGAACTCGATGTCCATCATGTCCCGGTAGTGCTTCTCCAGGTTCAGATAGATGCCCTCGAGCACCTTGTAGGCCGCCGACATCTTCTCCTCGAGGGACGTGCCGGGGTTGCCCTTGTGCGCCGCCGCCTTCTTGGTGATGTCGAAGGGCGTGCGGATGCCCGCCACCACGTCCTCACCCTGCGCGTTCGGCAGCCACTCGCCGTAGAACGCGTTCTCGCCCGTCGACGGATCACGCGTGAACGCCACGCCCGTCGCGCTGGTGTCCCCGAGGTTGCCGAACACCATCGCCTGCACGTTGCACGCGGTGCCCCACTCCTCCGGGATGTCGTTCATCTTGCGGTAGGTCTTGGCGCGCTGGTTGTTCCAGCTGCGGAACACCGCGCCGATCGCGCCCCAGAGCTGCTCCTTCGGGTCCGTCGGGAAGTCCTTGCCGCTCTCCTTCTTGACGATCCCCTTGAACACCTCGACGAGCGCCTTGAGATCAGCCGCCTCGATGTCCGAGTCCGGCACGACCTTCTTGAGCTCCTCCTTGTTGTACTTCGCGACGTCGACACCCTTCTTCTTCGCCACCTGAAGACGGAGCGCGTCGAGCTCGTGCTCGAACTTCTCCTTCTTGATCTCCAGCACGACGTCGGAATACATCGCGATGAACCGTCGGAAGGCGTCGTACGCGAACCGCGGATTGCCCGACTTCTTCGCCAGCGACTCGGCGATCGCGTCGTTGAGCCCGAGGTTGAGGATCGTGTCCATCATGCCGGGCATCGACGCCCGCGAGCCGGAACGCACGCTGAACAGCAGCGGGTTCGCAGCGTCGCCGAACTTCTTGCCGAGCAGCTTCTCCACGCGCCCGAGCGCGTCTTCCACCTGCGCCGTGAGCCCGTCGGGATACTTGCTCCCGCTCGCGAAGTACGCCGTGCACACTTCGGTCGTGATGGTGAACCCCGGGGGCACGGGGATCCCCAGGTTCACCATCTCGGCCAGGTTCGCTCCTTTGCCGCCGAGAAGGTTCTTGTCCCCTGCGGACCCGTCGGCCTTGCCACCACCGAAAAAGTAGACGTGCTTGGACATGGATATCGACCTCACGTGAGTAGGTTGAAGTGCGCGACCCCCGAGCATCGCTCCGAGATGGCGCGCATGAGTCGCAATCGGTTCTCTCGGACGACCACGTCGTCCGTCATCACGAAGACACTGTCGAAGAACGCTCCCAGAAGGGGCGAGAAGGCCGCGATCGCGGCGAACGCCGCCGGGAAGTCCCGCGCTTTCTGCGCCTGTCCCAGCTTCGAGTCAAGCTCGCCCAGGGCACGAAACACCGCGACTTCCGTTTCGTGCGCGTCCGCCGCCACCGTCCCGGGATCCTGGGGCTCCCCCGCCGGCGCGTCCTTCGCGATGTTCGTCGCTCGCTTGAATACCTCCCCCGCCTTCGACCGTACCGCCGGGTCCAACTCCGCCAACGCCATCACCCGATCCCGCACATCCACCGGCCGATCCGCCCCCGCAGCCAGACACGCGTCCACCACGTCCGCCGGATTCTTCTCCGTCAACACACCGCGCAGACGATCCCGGAAGAAGTCCGACAGCTTCGCCACCGCCTCGTCTCGCGAGAGGCTCAGCTTGCGCCCCGCAAGGCCGTCATACCCCTCCCCCACCGCCTCCCGAATCGATATCCCCCACCCCCGATCCAGCAGGATCCGGATCGACCCCAGACACGCACGACGCAGCGCATAGGGATCCGCTGCCCCCGTCGGGCTCAGCCCGATCGAGAAACACCCGGCGAGCGTGTCGAGACGATCCGCGAGTGCCACCAGCGCCGCGGCGTCCGTCGGCGGCGTCACGTCGCCAGCCCCCTTCGGCTGGTAGTGATCCCGAATCACATCGGCCACCGCCACGGGCCGCCCCTGACCCACGGCGTACTCCCTCCCCATCTCCCCCTGAAGCTCCGGGAACTCTCCCACCATCAGCGTCGCCAGATCGCACTTCGCCAGCCCAGCCCCCGAAAACGCGGTCTGCACGGTCGCGGCGTCGCAGCCCGCCAGCCTGCCCAACTCCGGCACCAGACGCTCGATCCGCTCGACCTTGTCGAGCACGCTGCCCAGACGGTCCTGGAACACGATGCCCTTGAGCCGATCGCGACGCTTCTCCAGCGGGACCTTCATGTCCTCCTCGAAGAAGAACCGCGCGTCCGACAGCCGCGCACGCATCACCCGATCGTTGCCGCGTCGCACCTTGTCGGGCTGCTCCGCTGTGCCCGCTACCGCGAGATAGACCGGCGCCAGCTTGCCGTCCGACGTCCTCGCGCAGAAGTACCGCTGATGCCCCTTCGCCACCGCCACGATCACCTGATCGGGGAGCTTCAGGAACCCATCCTCGAACCCGCCCACGATCACGTACGGCTCCTCGACCAGGAACAGGTTCTCGTGCACCAGGAAGTCGTCATCCACCAGCGTCAGCCCGCGCTCCGCACACGCCCCGCGCAGACGCTCCACCATGCTCCGCGATCGCTGCTCGACATCGACGATCACGTGGACCCGCTTCAGCGTCTCCACGTACTGCGAAGGATCCGCCAGCGCGATCTCTTCG
>CAYMUE010000253.1:0-7108 GCA_964393505.1 uncultured Polyangiaceae bacterium | reverse complement strand
GCATCGCCCCGTGCCGCAGGACGCGCCGAGGGCTTCCGCAGCGGCTCCATCGACTTCGGCGGCGCATGCCCCTCGGGGTCGTGCGTCAGGTAGTCCTGCCTGCATGACCAGTCGCAGAAGTACTGGAAGCGATCGTGAAAGATCGCCACATGCCCCGCACGCAGCGGATCCACCAGCCGTCCGCACCCCGGACACGCCACCGGTGACACGATCGGCCCGCGAAACGTCCGATCCGGATCCGCTCCCGACTCCGCCATCCTCAACGCACCTCCACTCGCGAAATCAGACTCTTCAGATACAGCCCCTCTCCGAACGCCGCCGGCACCGGATGATCCGCACCCTGGAACATCCGTTCCATGATCGTCGCCGTCATGCCCACGTCTCGCGCCCCCAACGCAAGCGCCCGCGTCAAGTCAGCCGTCCGAATCGCCGCCGAGCACGTGCAGATGATCATCAGCCCGCCCGGACGCGTCGCCCGGCACGCGGCTGCCGCGAGCTTCTGATAAGTCACCATCGCCCGCGCCACGGCCTTCGCCGACGGCGCCAGACTCGGCGGATCCACGATCACCAGATCGTAGCCTCCCCGCTGTCCCGCCGCTGTCAGCACCTCCCGATCCGTCGCCCGGTTCCACTCAATCCGATCCCCCAGACCGTTCAACGACGCGCATCGCGCCGCGACCTCCATCGCGAGCGCACTCTCGTCGACCGCCAGCACCTGCGTCGCTCCACCCCGCGCCGCCGCCATCGCGAAGGACCCCACGTACGAGCAGACGTCCAGCACCCGCCGTCCGCGCGCGAGCTGCTCCACCCTCCCCCGCAACGGCCGCTGATCGAAGTAGAACCCCGTCTTCTGACCGAGATTCAACGGCAACTCGTAGCGCAAGTCCCGCTCCACGAACCGCAGGCTCTCGATCCCCTGATCCCCCCATATCACCCCGCCGTCCGGCGCCAACCCCTCCGTCCGCGCGTGTGTCGATGGCGTCCGATCCAAGATCGCCCTCGGATGGAGCAGATCCACCAGCAGGTCCAAAATCCACGACTTGCGTCGGCTCATCCCGATCGTCGTGAGCTGCACCACGAGGACCTCGCCGAACACGTCCACCACCAACCCCGGCAACCCGTCCCCCTCCGCGTGCACGAGCCGATAGCCATTCGTGCGCTCCGACGGGATCCCGATGTCCCTGCGAAGCTGCTGCGCCCGCCGGATTCGCTCCCGGAACCACTCGAGGTTCAGCGGCGTCGATCGATCCCGCGCCAGTATCCGCACCGGAATCGCAGATGCCGGCGAGTAGTACCCCCGCCCCAGGAGGTTTCCCCGCGGGTCCATCACCTCCACCTCGTCGCCTGGCAGGGCCCCTCCCTCCACTCGGTCCACCGCCTGGGCGTACACCCACGGATGTCCCGACCACACCGGCTGCACATGGCCCTGCTTCAACACGACGGACGGCATGCGCAGACCATACTCGCGGATGCCTCTGCGTGCATGGGTTGCCTGCCTCTTGCCTCCGGTCCCGCCTGCACCGCCGCCGCATCCCCGCGTGTGAACCGTGCATCACAGCCTCTCGTGGCGGGAAGGCCACTGGACGGCCGCCTGCCCGCTATCCGTGGCTCTCGCGCGGCACCTTTCCGACACGTTGGCATCTGGCACCCACATTGCTAACCTCGATCGTAGCCTCAAGGAGGCCGTGCGATGCGAAGCAGACTCCCGGCACTCTCAGCGTTCCTCGTCGCCTCATTGGCTCCCGCCCTCGTCGTGGCCCAACAGTCCAGCCCCAACTGCCCACCCGGCAGTTGGTTCTGCGAGGAGTCGTCTCCTCCGGCCGCCATCAACACACCACCCCCTGCTCTCCCTCCACCTACCGTCACCCCGCCTCCCGCTGCGTCTTCCGTCGCCCCGGCCACCTCCGCCCCCCCGGCCAACCAGGCGGCGCCCGCCACCACCATCATCGTCCCGGCGACCCGCTCCAACGCTCCCCCGGTCGTCGTCTATCAACAGGCTCCGCCCGCTCCCCCTCCCGTCTACGTCGTCCAACGACCCACCCGCGTCGTCGTGCCCCCTCCGCCCCCACCTCCCCGCGCTCGCTGGCGCAAGTGGGGCCTCAACCTGCGCCTCCAGGGCCTTATCATGGACGATCAGCAGTCGCAGATCTCCGGGATGGGCGGCGTCGGCGCTTCGTTCCGAGCTCGGCCCGTCCCCTACTTTGCCCTCGACTTCGGTCTCGATGCCATCGGCGGACGCGACTACCACGGCAACACCCGCAGCGAGGTCCCCTTCACCCTCTCCGGGATGTTCTTCGTCAACCCTCGCAACCCGGTCCAGTTCTACATGATCGGCGGTCTGGGCTGGTCCTCCGCTCGGGTCCAGTACGACAACACCGCCGCTCCCGACCCCTCGGCCACCCCGTCCGCTGGCGATCCCTACGTCATCGAACGCTACAGCTACTTTGGCGGCCACTTCGGCGGCGGCCTCGAGTTCCGCCTGTCCCAGCCCGTCTCCCTCAACCTCGACCTTATCGGATTCGTTCGCGGACGCACCGACTCCAAGGCCCGCGACTACCCCGAGTTCGTCGACGAGTCCGGCCGCACCACCAACTCCTCCGGCGGCGGCCTCTTCCGCGCAGGCATCACCTTCTACTGGTGATCCCTCCTCGATCGCTCGACACGAGCGCTGCCCCCGCACCCAAGGCCGCTTCCACCTCGCCAACTACTTCGTGACACGAACAAAGCGGGGAGCTGCCCGACGTCGATGCCAGCCCGCTCCCCACGGCGCGCGGCGTGAAGCGAGGGTCAGCGACCCGCCGCCCAGGCCGCCACAAGCCGCTCCGTCTCCCGACGCATCACCTTCTCGCGCGCCGACGTGTCGTGATCGAAGCCGAGTAGGTGCAACAGCCCGTGCGCCAACAGCACCGCTACCTCCTCCGCCAGCGCCCGTCCCGCCTCTCGCGCCTGCCGCTCCGCCGTCGGCACTGAGATCACCACGTCGCCCAGCAACGTCGGATTCACCGTGCCGAACTCCCCCTCCTGCATCGGGAACGACAGGACATCCGTCGCCCGATCCTTGCCCCGCCACGTGCGGTTCATCTCCCGAATCCGCTCGTCGTCCACCAGGAGCACGCTCAGCTCGGCACCGGCTCGCCCCGCCTCCTGCAGCATGCGCACGGCCATCGTGCGCACCCGGGCCGCACTCAACGCGTGCGGCCCCCCCTGGCTGCGCACCGACAGCCCCCCTTGCGCCGGGGCCGCGTCCGCGCGCGATCGCTTCACCGCCTTCGCGACGGACCTCACTCCGACTTCTCCTCGGTGCTCTCGTCGTCGGCAAACGACCCGTGGCACTTCTTGAACTTCTTGCCCGAGCCGCATGGGCAGGGATCGTTGGGGCCGATCTTCGGTGCGGCGGGGCGCGCAGGAGGAGGCGCCACAGAAGTCTGCCGGAGCTTCGCAGCGCCCTCCGCAGCCGCTTGCTCCTCGGCCTCGTAGCCGTGCCGCGCCACCGCTCCCTGCAGGGCCTGCGCGTGCCGTGCGGCGTCCTCCGCCTCGAGCTCCGCCGCCTGCTCCTGGCGCTGCACCTGCACCCGCATCAGCTTCGCCACCACGTTCGAGGAGGCCGCCGCGATCATGTTGACGAACATGTCGTAGCCCTCCTTCTTGTACTCCTGCTTCGGATCCTTGTGCCCGTAGCCCCGAAGCCCGATCCCGTCACGCAGGTGGTCCATGTTCGTGAGGTGCTCGACCCACGCCTTGTCGATCTCCTCCAGATACAGGTGACGGAACACGCGCGTCAGCAGCTCGATCCCGAGCTCCTTTTCCTTGGCGAGCACCAGCCGCTCCGCACGTCGGTACAGCTCCTGCGCAAGCATCTCGGCGTCGCCGTACTCGTCGATCGCCCGCTCTTCCTCCTGGCGCTTCTCCCCTGCCCGGTACGGCCCCTCCGCTCGCCCGGACACGCGGTCCGGAGCCACCGCGAAGTGCTGCTCGAAACCCTCGCGAATGCCCTTCCAGTCCCAGTCCTCGGGGGGACGGTTGTGGGGGCACGACTCCTCGACCATCGCGCTCACGATGCGATCCGACAGATCGAGACAACGCTCGCGCTGCTCCGTCAACGACTGCGGCACCAGCTCCACGAGCCGGTCGAACAGCTCCTCCGGGTGCTCTTGCAGCTCGCTCGGGTCGGTGCTCACGCCCCACAGCGAGTAGATCTCGCGCTGCAGCTGCTCGGCCTCGACCAGCTTCCCTCCCTCGAGCTCCGCACGCCCCACTGCCTTCGTCTCGCCGTTGACCGTCCGCGGCTGCACGGGCTTCTCGAGGAACATTCCCAGCAGCTGGCCGACCCACGGCTTGACCTGCTCGATGATCTCCGGCAGCGGCTCGATCTTGCGCGTGCGACCCGTCCCCTTGCCCAGCTCGTCGAGCTCCTCCGGCTTGTAGCGCCCCTCGAGCAACTGCTGACGCAACTCGTAGACCGTCTTGCGCTGCGAGTTCATCACGTCGTCGTACTCGAGAAGGTTCTTGCGGATATCGAAGTTGCGCTCCTCCACCTTCTGCTGCGCGTTCTCCACGCTCTTGGTGACCCACGGATGCTCAATCGGCTCGTCGTCCGGCATCCCCATCCGATCCATCAGGCTCTTGACCTTGTCGCCCGCGAAGATCCTCATCAGATCGTCCTCGAGCGACAGGAAGAAGCGGCTCGAGCCCGGGTCGCCCTGACGCCCCGCGCGGCCGCGAAGCTGGTTGTCGATGCGCCGCGACTCGTGGCGCTCCGTCCCCAGGATGTGCAGCCCGCCCAGCTCCACCACCTCGTCGTGCTCCTTCGCGCACTCCTCCTCGTGGCGCTTCACCACCTTGGCGAACTCCTCGGGCTCGGCGTCGGGAAGGCGCCCCGCCTCGATGAACTCCATCTTGGCGATCATCTCCGGGTTGCCACCCAGGATGATGTCCGTTCCGCGTCCGGCCATGTTCGTCGAGACCGTGATCGCCCCCTTCTTCCCCGCCTGCGCCACCACGTACGCTTCCCGCTCGTGATGCTTCGCGTTGAGCACGTTGTGCTTGACCTTCCTCTTGGTCAGCATCTTCGCGATGGCCGCGCTCTTCTCCACGCTCGTCGTCCCCACCAGCACCGGCTGCCCGCGCTCGTGGCTCTCGAGGATCTCCTTGATCACCGCCGTGAACTTCTCGCGCTCCGTCTTGTAGACCACGTCCTCGTAGTCCGCGCGCACGCACGGCTTGTTCGTCGGGATCACCACCACGTCGAGCTTGTAGGTGCCGTGGAACTCCGCTGCCTCCGTGTCCGCCGTCCCCGTCATCCCGGCCAGCTTCTTGTAGATGCGGAACAGGTTCTGGAACGTGATCGTCGCCATCGTGCGGTTCTCCTCCTGGATCCGCACGTTCTCCTTCGCCTCCACCGCCTGATGCAGCCCGTCCGACCAGCGCCGCCCTGGCAACACGCGCCCGGTGAACTCGTCGATGATCAGAACCTTGCCGTCCTCGCTCACCATGTAGTTCACGTCGCGCTTGTACAGCGTGTGCGCCCGCAAACACTGGTTGAGGATGTGCAACGACTCCAGGTGGACCGGATCGTACAGGTTCGAGATCCCGAGAAGCTTCTGCGCCTGCTCCACACCCTCGTCCGTCAACGTCACCGAGTGGTTCTTCTCGTCGACCACATACGACTCGTCCCGACGCAGCCTCGGGATCACCTCGTTGATGACCCGGTACTTGTCGCTCGAGCGCTCGCCCTGTCCGCTGATGATGAGCGGCGTGCGCGCCTCGTCGATGAGGATCGAGTCCACCTCATCGACAATCGCGTAGTTCAGCGGACGCTGCGCGTAGTCGAGGGCGCTGAACTTCATGTTGTCGCGCAGGTAGTCGAACCCGAACTCGTTGTTCTGCCCGTAGGTGATGTCGCACTGGTACGCGTGCTTCTTCTCCGCGTCGCTCTGCTGCGCGATGACCGTTCCCACGCTCAGGCCGAGGAACTTGTAGATGCGGCCCATCCACTCGGCGTCACGACGCGCCAGGTAGTCGTTGACCGTCACCAGGTGCACGCCCTTGCCCTCGAGCGCGTTGAGATACATCGGCAGCGTCGCCACCAGCGTCTTGCCCTCGCCCGTCTTCATCTCCGCGATCGAGCCGTTGTGCAGCACCATGCCGCCGAGCAGCTGCACGTCGAAGTGACGCATGCGCAGCGTGCGACGGCCCGCCTCGCGACACACGGCAAACGCCTCGATGAGCAGAGCGTCGAGGGTCGCGCCGTTCGCGATCCGCTCCTTGAATTCCGCGGTCTTCGCGCGGAGCTGATCGTCGGTGAGCTCCTGCATCTCGGGCTCGAGGGCGTTGATGGCCACGACCTTCGGTTGCAGGCGCCGGACGGCGCGCTCGTGAGATGTGCCGAAGATCTTTCTCAAGGCCCAGCTGAGCATGTTCGGTAACCCTTTGGCGTTGGTGTGCAAAAAGCCCCGACCGCCGAAGGGCACAGCTCCCGGCGGGGGCAGAAGGCACGACAAGCTAGTCCCTGCGCGAAGGGCGTGCAACGGGACGAGCGACATCGGTCCGGTCCTGCGGGCGGGCTCGGAGCGCCTGCGTGCGCGGCGTGTGGCGGTCTGGGCGGACGAGGATCAGCGGTCCGGGCGGCGAAAGGGGGGGGGCGAGAGTGCGCAGCGAAGGGGACCCGAGGGGGGGGGCAGCGCAAGAAAGCAGCTACAAACGCGCTCAAAACGAAAAAAAACAGGGCCCAGAAAAAAACGGGTTGACCTTTGGGGCAAGGCGAGTAGATTCCGCGTCCCTCGACGGCAACCAAGCCGCGGTGTTCCGCGGAAGCTGGCGAGACGCCCTGCCCGCAGCCAGTGAAGTGGCGGGTCGGCCCCCGTAAAAGAGTTCGGCGACGAACGAAAAAGGGGTTGACAGCCCGGCTGATGGAGGTAAGGTCCCCGCCCCCAAAGCGGAGACGCGAACGGGCGAGCGCGGCATCGAAGAACGCCGATGACCCAAGCGCTCGGCAGGGCAGAAAAAAGAAGTTGACAGCGGCGGTGAGTGCGCTAAAGCGCGGCTCCCGCAGATGGGAAGGCGACTTCCCCTCGGTCCTTGAAAACTGGGTTGAACGCGTAATGGTCGA
>CAYMUE010000252.1:0-7148 GCA_964393505.1 uncultured Polyangiaceae bacterium | reverse complement strand
AGAACGCGATCACACGTGCGCTTGGCGTGTACGAGCGGGTCGAGGTGGACACGCTCTCGGTCGAGCTCATGCCGGGGGATCAGTTCCTGATGTGCTCGGACGGTCTGCATGGGTACTTGAAGACCGACGAGGAGCTTGCGGGGCAGCTTGCGGAGACCGAGCTGGAGATCGTGCCCAGGGCGTTGATCGACCTGGCGAACTCCCGGGGGGGCAAGGACAACATCACCTCGATCCTGATCCGAGTGGGTGTGGGCACGCTGGTGGACGACGAGCGTGCGCGGCGGCTGCAGCTCAAGCGTGAGGTGCTCGAGCGCATGCCGTTGTTCGGCCGGCTCAGCGAGCGCGAGCTCCTGCGGATCATGCAGGTGGCGCATGCGCGGCCGTATGAGCCTGGTGAGGTGGTGATTCGGGAGGGGGACCGCGGCGACGAGCTCTTCATCGTGTTGAGCGGGCAGGTGAGGGTGACGCGTGGGGAGGCTGTGCTCTCGACGCTCAAGATGGGTGAGCACTTCGGGGAGATGGCGTTGATACGGGCGACGCCGCGGTCGGCGACGGTGGCGAGTGATGGCCCCAGCGAGATCATCGGGATCAAGCGAGCGGACTTCTTCGACATCCTACGCACGGAGCACGAGCTGTCGGTGAAGCTGCTCTGGCAGTTCCTCGGCGTCTTGGCGGACAGGCTGGACCAGACCTCGCGGGACCTGCGCAACGCCCGCGAGGTGATCGCGTCCGACGACATCACGGCGGAGATCTTCCCGGAGGTCGACGTGGACACTGTGGACGATGGGGAGGACGTGCGGGTGACGCTGCCTGGGGTGGAGGACCTTCCTGTCGGCCGCGGGGGCGAGTCGTCGTCCTGAGCCGGCCCCCCTGTCCGGGGGAATTCCGCGGGCAAACCCCTGGACCGGGGCCGGTCGGAAGGTCCGACATCATCTCCGAGCGCCATACTCGTTGACACTCCGCCGTCCGGACCGCTAGCGTCCGCTGCACGGATATGTGCGCGTATGCCTGGAAGATGCTCCGAACGGGGCAAACTGGATGCATGGTCGTGGTCGCGGCGGCGTCGCTCGTGTGGGCGCCCGAGGCGCTTGCTGACGAGCCTGTGCGCGCCAACGAGCCAAAGGTGCTGCAGGAGCCTGGGGAGGTCACCCAGGTGGTCGACGCCTTCGACGGCGACGACCCCTTCGACCTCCACATCACGCTCGGATACCAGCACACCTGGCACAACTCCTCGATTCGACGGGAGACGTCGATCGGGCAGCCGGGCCTGACGACGGGCGGGTTCAAGTCCGACGCGATGAACGTTGCGAAGTTCGCCGAGACGACGTCGCGGCTGAACACGCGCATCGACGCGGGGATCTACAAGGACATCGCGCTGTACTTCCGGCTGCCGGTGATCCTGAGCAACTCGCGGGAGCTGAGTGGTCTCGACGGTTCGGAGAAGGTGCAGAGCGTGGTGTTGGCGGGGGCGCCGGGCGAGCAGCTCTTCAGCCTGCCGTTCAAGTCGCCGAGCCGCAGCGGCATCGAGTACCTGGCCATCGGCATCGACGCGAACATTTTCAACCAAGCGAGGGATCGCACGAAGCCGACCTGGCTCATCGGCGCCGAGGCGCGCATCAATGTCAGCGAGCCGATGCACGCGTGCAACAACAACCCGGCCGCCGGGCAGGTGAAGTGCGCGTATCCGGCCGACGTCAACCGCAACGGCATCGCGGGCGACACGACCTACACGGCCAACGACATCAACGGAAGCCAGACCTACCAGCTCGAGGGCAACAAGGCCGGGGAGCGCAAGCCTGGCGTGAGCCGCGGCACCACCGGCATCGAGTTCCACACGATCCTCTCCCGCAGGATCAAGTACATCGAGCCCTACGGCGGCTTCCGCGCGCTCTTCGAGTTCCCCGTCTCCTCGAGCGACTACGGTCTCAACGACCTGAAGGGATCGCTCGTGAACCACCCGCCCCTCGAGGGATGGGTCATCATGGGCATGCAGGTGATCCCCTGGGAGAACCGCGAGCAGTTCCAGCGCGTGACCTTCGACGCGCGGGTGCAGGGATCCTATCGTTCGGAGGGGCGCGACTACTCCCCGTTGTTCGACGCCATCGGCTCGTCGTCGGCACCGTCGATGCGTCGCCCCAACTACTCCGACTACCGCTACAGCGGCGACCCCGCGTACTCCGGCAAGTCCGTGGCCGACCCGAACTCGCAGAAGGTCTACGTCACCGGCCTGACCGACGTGCAGGCGCACGGACGCTTCGGTGCGATGGGCAGCGTGACGTGGCAGGCGGGCGAGTACATCAAGTTCCAGGCCGGCATCGGATACACCTACGTCCAGGGCCACTTCATCACGATGGATCAGCCCTGCAACCCGGACTTCAAGGACGATCCGGGCAAGTCGGGACCGTGCCACACCTCTGGGACCTCCTCTTCCACGGGCATCCCCAACCCGAACTACCGTCCGCAGATCAACCACCCTGGCAGCCGGTTCCGCGCTGACGACACGAGCCTGATCGACCTGTGGCTCAACGCGATCGTCATGTTCTGATCATGGCTCGCGCCTCCCGCCTCGGCGTGCTCGCCAGCCTCGCGGCTGGCCTGATCGCTGCCAAGGCGCTCGCGCAACCTGCGCCCTCCGACCCGTCCTCCGTGCCCTCTCCGAGCGCGTCGGCGCCGTCGTCCGTTTCGGCGGCTCCTCCGCCCCCACCGCCGGCGAGCGCTGCATCGCGCTTCGAGAGCCCGAGCGCTGCGGAGCATTCGAAGGCCTCGCGCAGCGGTGCCGACGCTCACCTTCTTCCGACGTTCACGCCGACCGGGGAGTTCCCCTCGCGGGCGTGGTTGCGCGCGCCGACCGCGGCCGACGGTGAGCTGGGGCAGCGGGCCCGCGAGCTCGACCTGCAGCTCGAGGACGCGGCGCAGGATCTCGGGTTGTCTGTTCGGATCGCGAACCGAGGCGAGGTGATGCCTGCAGAGGCCACGGAGGGACGCCTTTCGGAGCGGGCAGTCCGCGACCACCAATGGCAGATCTCGCCGCGTCTCGAGGAGTATGGCTCCAAGCTGATCCTGCGAATCGTGGTCGTGCCTCCGGGCTCCCGCACCGCCTTCGTGCGCGTGGAGCAGGTGGACCCCGAGAACCTGTTGGTGCGTGCTGGCGTGATGCTGCGCGACCTGGTTCGCGCGGCCCAGGGCCAGCCGTCCCGCGCGGCGCCTCCGCAGCCCTCCGAGGGCTCCAATTGGGTCGGCGTCGAGCCTCGTGTGCGTTCCGAGGGGCGCGCAACCCTGGCGGTGAACGCAGCGTTGCTCGGCGGATTCGTGGGCTACGCCTTGCAGAAGTCGAGCGGATCGGACGATGTGCGAATCACCTATCCGCTGCTCGCGCTCGGGGCGGGAATCGGCGTGGGTGGATCGCTGATCGCGGCGGAGGAGTGGGACGTGCGTCTTTCGGACGCGTGGTTCCTGTCGGGTGCTGCGGTGAGTCCCGCGCTGGGCGGACTGATGATCGCTCGCGGTCGCGAGGTGGAGCCGGCATCGGACCGATGGGCATGGGGGATCGCAGGGGGGCTCGGGGGGATCGTGCTGGGGGCGACTGCGTTGTCCTTCGGGCACGTGAGCGACGCGGGGGGCGCGTTCCCCTACTCGGGCGGACTCATCGGGGCGGGCTATGGTGGCGCGATCGACATGCTCATCCGGGGCACGACCGACACGACGCCCTACGAAGGAATGGGCTATGGCGCCATTGCCGGCGCGTTGGCCGGTGGGCTCATCGGTATGCGCGTGCGAGGACCCGGCTCGAGGGTCTTCATGGTCGACGTCGGCGTCGCGCTCGGCGGCCTTTCGGCGGCTGCGGCGTCGAGCCCGCTGTTGTTCGGGGACCGGACCGAAGGACGCGACCGGGCGTTTCTCGGAGTGACGATGGCGGGAGGGATCGCCGGCGGGGCGATCGCGTACATGTGGACGTCGAGCCGTCCGAAGAAGGGGGCGGCGCTGCTGCAGTACGGTCTGCCGACCGCGGGCGTGATCGGGGAGAGCCGGGGGAGCGACGGCAGGGCGGTTCCCGCGTATGGAGTGGGTTGGAACGGCCGATTCTAGAACAGGAAAAGCCTCATTCCGACCGGTGGTCTTTCGACGAGGGCGGTGCGTGTGCTACCAACGCCGCACGATGCCTCGATTCGAATTCACCATCGATGATGCCATGCAGGGGCGGCGCCTGGACAAGGTCGTGATCGACGCGCTCGGTCACCGCCTCGGACGGTCGGGGGCCAAGGAGATCTTCGCCGAGGGCGCGGTCCGCGTCGCGGGGAAGCGCGTGTCCAAGGGCGATGTTGCGCAGTCCGGGCAAGTGGTCACGGTGGAGCTGCCCGAGGAGGTCGGGGAGCGTCCTGCGGCGGAGGCCGATGCTCCGCTCGACGTGCGTCTCGAGCGCGAGGACCTCGTGGTGGTGTGCAAGCCCGCGGGGCAGCCGACGGCGCCGCTGCGTCCGGGGGAGCAGGGGACGCTCGCCGGAGCGCTCCTCGGTCACTATCCCGAAATGGATGGTGTCGGGCGCACTCCGCGCGAGCCCGGGATCCTGCACCGTCTCGACACGGGCACCTCGGGGCTCGTGTTGGCGGCACGGACTGCGGACGCGTTCCAGGCGGCGCTCGCAGCCCTCCATGCCGGCGAGATCCGCAAGCGCTACCTGCTCGTCTGCGCGGCAGAGGGGTTGGCCGAGACGGGCGAGATCGACATCCCCCTCGCCCCTCATCCCAAGGATCACCGTCGCGTGCTTGCCTGTGCGCATGAACGCGATCAGCACCGCAACAACCCGCGTCCCGCATCCACGAAGTACCGCCTGGTGAAGGTTGTCGGTGACCTCGCGCTCGTCGAGGCGTCCGCCTCCAAGGCCCAGCGCCATCAGATCCGCGCGCACTTCGCCGCCATCGGCCATCCGCTCGAGGGCGACGCGCTCTACGGAGGCTCGACGGAGCGCATCGGCCGTCAGGCGCTGCACGCCAGCTACCTGGCTTGGAGCGGCACGGCTTCCATCGCGGATCTCGAGGTCGAGGCGGCCCTTCCCGAGGACCTTCGCGCCTTGATCGAGGCTGCAGAGCGGGGCTGAGCCCGGCGAGCGGCCGTGGTCTCCTTGGGGGCCGGCGCGGTCACCACCCAGGAGCCCAGCTTGCGAACCAGCGCGGACACTCCGTCGCACGTGGGCAGCGCGGGGGTCAGCACCAGCACGCGCTCGTAGGCATCGCGACCTCGCACCCAGTGGGCGCCTGCCATCCGCGCAGTCATCGCGTCGTGGCACTCGGAGCCTTCGGCTACCCGCACCAGCACTTCGGGCACGGCCAGCGCGCCGCCCGCACCTTGGAACCAGCCCACACCGACCTCGAGCGCGATGAAGCCGCGCAGGGCGCTTCGGGGACGCACGCTGAGGCGGAGCTCGTCGGGCTTCGACGCGCCGGAGGGTACGCGCCCCACGATTCCGACGCGCAGCTCGGACTTCGCGAGCGCCTTGCAGAGCGCGCCGAGCAGCGGAGTCGCGCTGCGGACCGCGTCGCCCGGAAGCCATCGCCGCAGGCCGGTGCCCCACAGTGCCAGCAACACGGTGGAGTCAAAGGCCATCAGGTGCGCCTGATACGGAGCCCAGCGCGACAGCCACGCGATCCCCGCGATGACCGCGAGCAGCGCTACCGCGAACGCAACCTTGCCGCGCCCGCTGCCGATATCGAACCATGCGGGTTGCTCTCCGCAACCGGAGAACGCGTCGCTGCGGCTCAGCGGCAGCCAGCGCCCGGGACCACGCGGCTGCGCGGCCTTGCGAGACGGAAGGTACACGGTGAGCAGCAGTGCGCCGAGGATGACGAGGGAGCCGGGGAGCGGGTCGTGCGCGAGCATCTGCCAGGCGATGCCGCCGGCGAGCATGGGCCCGGCGAGGGCGACCCGCACGACGATCCCCACGGGTGTGAGGGGGCGCGGAGTGACGCCGCGCTCACGGGCAGTGCGGACCACCTCGCGGTGCTTGAGCGCGAGCAGCAGACCGTAGAGCACCGCTCCGGCCGCGATGATGACGAGCCCCATCGCACGCCGCTTTGGCTGGACCGGTCCCGCGTTCTCGACGGTCTGCGCGACCTGGGGACGCAAGCGGGGATCGCTGACTTCACCGAGGGCCTTGGGATCGATGCGCACGGCCCACGCGACCGCTTCCTTGCGCGCAACGTACGGTCGCACGAGGCTGAGCTCGTCGTACTGCGCGGCGCGACTCAGCGCCGACAGGAATGCGCCCGCCTCCTGGAACGAGCTGTCCTCGCCGGAGCCGATCCGCAAGGATGCTACGCGAGGCTCGGTCGTCGCCGACGGCACCAGCATCGTCACCTTCATGTTGTCGATGCCGTCGTCGAGCTGCGGGCTGGTCCACACCACCTTCAGCATCGAACCGTCGAGCGAGATCTGCTCGCTGCGAAGCAGATCGATCGTGTAGGCGAAACGAAGCTCGTACACGCCGCGTCCCACTCCCTTGCGCCCGTCGATGTCGACGCGTACGTCGCCGTCGGGACGCTGCTCGAGACGCAACGGCACCGGCTCTGCAGCGGCGATGCCGTCGCGGGCGTTGGCGAGGGTGGCGCCTTCCGGGAGGGTGACGTTGCGGTCGGCGATCTTGATATCGAAGGTCCGCAGGGGACCTCCGCCGACGCGGAAGCGAAGGATGTTGTCGACCTTGGCGGTGCCCTGGCGGGACAGCTCGATGCGAGCTTCGTAGGCGGAGACGTGCATCTCGACCCAAGCGAAGGCGGGGCTGGCGAGGAGCAGCAGGGCCAGGAGCACCGAGGCGAAGGGGAGGGGGCGAGAAGACATTGTCCTACATCCGACTACCCGAGCCGCCTCAGGACGGCCAAGAAAAGGATCCGGAAAAGCCGTTGGGAGTCGGGCCTCAGGAGCCGCGGAAGAGCCAGAGCAGTCCGACGGCACTCAGCCCGAGGACGATGAGGGCGAGCAGGACGACGGCGAAGTCGGTCTTGGTCCAACCGGAGCGGGAGGGTTTGCGTGGCGCGCGGCTGGGCGATGGGAGATGGGAGGGAGGCGGCGACGGGGTTGCGGAAGGCAACGCGGGGGACAGGTCGGTGCCCCGCAGATCGACCGGGTCGGCAGCGTCGTCGCTCGACGAGGGGGCA
>CAYMUE010000251.1:0-7149 GCA_964393505.1 uncultured Polyangiaceae bacterium | reverse complement strand
GCCGGCACCGTCGACGTCGCATCGCTCGTCTCTCACGTGATTCCCTTCGACCGCGCAGAGGAGGCGCTTCGCCTCGCCGCAGAGAGGGGCGCGATGAAGGTCCTGCTGTCCATGCGCTGATTCGCTGCACGGTTGCGGTCTCGCGCCGCGCGCAGCACGATGCCGGGATGATCGCCCGTCGCTTCCTTCCCTCGCTCCTGCTCTTCGGTCTCGGCGCGGACGCCTGTGTCATCCACTCCCCTGCACCCACGCCACCCGTCACGCAGACCGTCGTCGCGCCGGCTCCCCCGACATCCTCCTCGGCGGCGCCGATCGCGGAGCCCTCTGTCGTCCCCGGCGTTCCCGTCGAGCTCTTCGTCATGTCCGAGTGCCCGTTCTGCCCCGCAGCCGTCGAAGCCATGGCGGGTGCGGTACGCCTGCTCTCGCCCCACATCGCAGCCTCCCTCGAGTTCGTCGGTGAGGTCGATGCCAAGGGCCTCGCATCGATGCACGGCGCTCGCGAGGTCGCGGGAGACGTCGCGCAGATCTGTGCGGCCTCGATCGCTCCCGAACGCGTGCTCGACTTCGTCGTCTGCCAGAACCGTCGGCCCGAGCCGGTCGACGTGAGCTGGGCGGCGTGCGCCGAAGAAAACGGGATCCCGTCCGCGCGCCTGCGCGCGTGTGTCGAAGGTCCCGAGGGCTCACGGTTGCTCGCAGCGTCGTTCGAGCGGGCCCGTTCCCGCGGGGTGCGCGGCACCCCGACCGTCCTCGTCGCGGGCAGCAAGTACGAGGGAGTGCGCACTCCTTCTGCGTTCGCCCGGGCCATCTGCGCGGCCTCCGACACGCCTCCGGCGTCCTGCGAACGGCTCGCACCTGCGGTGCCCGTGGCGATCACCGTCCTCACCGACTCGCGCTGCAAGGACTGCCACCCGGAGCGCCAGGAGTCGATGCTTCGCATGCGGATCGAGCGCCCTGTTTTTCGCTGGGTGGACTATGCGTCGCCGGAAGGTCGGGTTCTGTACGACGCAACCGCGCCGGGCACGCTGCCGGCGGTGCTTTTCGACGCCTCGCTCGAGGCGGATCCGGACGCGCTCGCGTCGTTCGGAGACGCCACGCGCCCGGCGGGCGGGCACCGGATCCTGCAGACCGGCGCAGGGAGCTGGAACCCGCGCTGCGCCGACCGGGGCGGCTGCGCGCTCTCCGAGTGCGGCAATCACTGGGTCTGTCGCAAGGAGTCCCCCGGCAAGCTCGAGCTGTTCATGATGTCCCAGTGCCACTTCGCCGCTCAGCGCGTCCAGCAGTTGCGCGATCTGCTCAAGGCCCTCGGCCCCGTCGATCTGTCCGTCGAGTTCATCGGCTCCGTAGATCCTGCGAACCAGCTCTCTTCCATGCATGGTCCTGCCGAGGTGGCCGAGGACCTTCGCCAGATCTGCGCGCAGAAGCACTACCGCCTGGGGCGCAGGTTCCTGCAGTACGTGGCGTGCCGATCGGCCGACTACCGCAGCGACGACTGGCGTGCATGTACGGGCGCGCGCACCGGGATCGACCCTCGCGTGCTGCAGCGTTGCGCCGAGGGGGAGGAAGGCCGCGCCCTGCTCACGGCGTCGTTCCGACGCAGCCAGCAGCTCGGCATCGTCGCGAGCCCCACGTTCGTCGCCAACCGCCTGCACAAGTTCGGCGCTCGCGATGCCGACGCGATCCGCACCGGCTTCTGCGAGCACAACCAGGCTTGGAAGGGGTGTCCGCGCAGATAGCTCGCCGCCCGCTCCGCTCACCCATCCACTCCGTGCACCGCGAGCATCTCTCTGCTACGCCGATCCGCCTGCGCACCAAGGAAGCTGCTCCATGCCCCTCACCGTCAATGGCGATCCCCACCCCTGGCGCGAAGGCCTCACCGTGCAGGCCTTGCTCGTCGAGAAGAACTACACCTTCCCCCTGCGCGTCATCTTCGTGAACAAGCAGTTGGTCAAGAAGGAGAACATCCCGACCACCGTGCTGCGCGACGGCGATCAGGTCGAGGTCGTCCACCTCATCGGCGGCGGCTGAGTCCGCGCCGTTCCCTCTCCCCCGGCTACCTCGTCACCACGTCCCTCACGTACGTGTTCACCCGCAGGCTCACGTGCCAGCCCGCCCCTTCTTCCCCCACGTCTGCCTCCACCGTGAAGCGGACCGGCGAGCCGATGTCCGTGCCCACCACGTCCATCGTCACGGCCGCCGGCGCACGCTCCGTCTTCGATGACACGGCTGCCACCTTCGGTACGAGCAGCTCGAACCCCAGCGCGTCGCTGCCGAGCGATCGCACGCCCTGCTTGATGTTCTCCGGGCTCGCCACCAGCACTACCGACGCGCGAGGCTCGGTCGCGATCGCGTAGGGAGGCCACGGCGCCGATGCCGTCTCGCCGATCAGGATGCGCGTGGTTCCGACCAGCTTCACCACCATCGCGGGGTATACGTACGTGGATAGATCCACCTCCACCGGCTTCGACCTGCCCCCGTCGCTCGTCGCCGTGAGCTGCAAGGTCACCTTGGTTCCGAGCTCCGGCTTGGATGCCGCCTCGGGCAGCAGCCTCCGCCAGCGCTCCACCATCCGCGCGCAACGGCCCTCCCCGCCGCACTTCTTCGGGTCCTTCGCGAGCATCGCGCGACACGAGGCCCTCCGTTCCCCGGGCACGCTGGCGCAGAGCCTCGGATCCCGACGCGCCAGCGCCACGCACAACGGGTCGTGCGCCTGCCCCTCCATCGGACACGTCTGGCTGTCGCCAAGCACGACCGCCACCGACATCGCGCAGCGATCGCGGAGCGATCTCGCCGTGATCGGATCGCACGGCGCCGTGGACCGCGCCTTCACCGCCTCGATCACCCTGCACGCGTCGCGCAGGAACGTGTCGTACCCCAGCGCGTCGAGCGCGTCGCCGACCACCGGGTCGAGCTTCGCGCGCTGTCGCACGCATCCCTCGAGATCCTGGAACGCCTCCGCCTCGGCGTGCAGATCCCCTGCCGGCGCAGGCGGGTCGATCGGCTCCAGCTCGCCGGCATCGAGGCCCAGCAGCGAAGGCAGCTGCGAATCGGCAGGCGGCACGAACTTGCGCGGCGCCGGGGGCTCCTCCGGCGGAGTCGGAGGGGAGGAAGAGCGGTCGCACCCCACCCCGGCGACCATCGCCAGGACACTGAGGCAACTCGTTCCGTGGGGGCGCACAAGCATCGCGTTTCGACCCCAACGACCATGCCACAGGCTGGGGACCCGGGCGGCAGGCTCGGGGCCGCATCCCGGTCATTTTTCTTCCATCCGGGCGTCTCCCTCCCCTTGCATCCTGAACGGCTGCACAGTATCCAGATCCCAGCTCTCAAACCCCACCGCGGGCAGCCCACGGAGTCAGCCATGGACGACAAGAACAAGCAGAAGGCCCTCGAGCTCGTCATCGCCGGAGTCGAAAAGGAATACGGCAAGGGCGCGATCATGCGTCTGAAGGATGGCGAGAGCCTTCACGACGACATCCCGGTGATCCCCACCGGTTCCATCGGCCTCGACATCGCCCTGGGCATCGGCGGCTATCCGCGCGGGCGCATCGTAGAGATCTACGGTCCGGAGTCGAGCGGCAAGACTTCGCTCACGCTCCACGCGATCGCCAACTGCCAGCGGCAGGGCGGCGTGGCGGCGTTCATCGACGCCGAGCACGCGCTCGACGTCAACTACGCGAAGAAGCTCGGCGTGAAGACCGACGAGCTGCTCATCAGCCAGCCGGACTTCGGCGAGCAGGCCCTGGAGATCGCCGACATGCTCGTGCGATCGGCCGCCGTGGATCTCGTCGTCGTGGACTCGGTCGCAGCGCTCGTCCCCAAGGCCGAGATCGAAGGCGACATGGGGGACCAGCACATGGGAGTGCAGGCGCGGCTCATGAGCCAGGCGCTGCGCAAGCTCACCGGCTCCGTCGCACGCTCCCAGACGCTGCTCATGTTCATCAACCAGATCCGCATGAAGATCGGCGTGATGTTCGGCAGCCCCGAGACCACCACCGGCGGCAACGCCCTCAAGTTCTACTCGTCCGTGCGCCTCGACATCCGCCGCATCGGCGCCATCAAGGAAGCCGCCACCGGCGGACGTGACCCCTCCGTCGTCGGCAACCGCACCCGCGTCAAGGTCGTCAAGAACAAGATGGCCCCCCCCTTCCGCGAGGTCGAGTTCGACATCGTCTATGGTCAGGGCATCAACCAGACCGGCGACCTGCTCGACATGGCTGCCGAGGACGGCATCGTCGAGAAGAGCGGCTCCTGGTACGCCTACGGGGGCGAGCGGATCGGTCAGGGGCGCGACGCCGCCATGAAGTTCATCGCCGAGCGCCCGCCCGTGGCCGAGAAGATTCGCAGTGAGGTGCTCGCCAAGCACGGACTGGTTCCCAAGCCTGCGGTGAAGCCCGCTGCCCAGGTTGCCCCGGCGCCGGAGGCCGACAAGCCTGCGAAGAAGCCCGCGCCGGCCAGCGCCCCGCACGGCAAGAACTAGCCCCCGTCCCTCCTCTCGTCCCCATTGCCCACCGTTCCCCGCCGTCCTAGGCAGGAACCATGAAGCTCTACGTGGTCCGACACGGCGCTGCCGATGACCTCGCCCCGTCCATGCAGGACTTCGATCGCGCGCTCACCGAGAAGGGGCGCAAGCGCACGCGTGAGGTCGGCAAGACGCTGCGCCACGCCTCCGCCGTCCCTCGCGTCGTGCTCTCCAGCCCCCTCGTCCGCGCCCTGCAAACCGCCGAGATCCTCCAGTCCTCGTTCGATCCCGACCGCCCCGTCATCGCTCGACGCGAGCTCGCCCCCGGAGGGGACCTGCGGGCCCTCGCCGTGGAGCTCGCCTCGAGTGGCGCTTCCGATGCGATGATCGTGGGTCACGAGCCCGACCTGTCGGACTTCGTCTACGCACTCCTCGGCGGTCCCTTCACCCGGCCGTTCCTGAAGTCTATGGTCGTGTGCCTTCAGCTCGACCGCCACGGCCGAACCGCGAAGCTCGACTTCGTCCTCGACCCCAAGTCCCTCGAGATCGAGCGCTCCTAGAAGGCTCCTCTCGGCCCGATCTACCGCTTCGCGTGCTTGCGGATGAGCGCCTCGCACACCGGACGCGGCGCGTACTTCGACACGTCGCCGCCGTGGCTCGCGATCTCCCGCACGAGCGACGCCGAGATGAACCCGTAGTTCGTCCGCGTGGGCAGGAAGATCGTGTCGATCCCCGGCTCCAGATCCGAGTTGGCGTGCGCGATCTGCAGCTCGTACTCGAAGTCCGTCGCCGCTCGCAGCCCGCGCACCAGCACCCGCGCCCCGACGCTCTTGCAGAAGTGTATCAGCAACCCTTCGAACGCGGTCACCTCCACCCCAGGCATTCCCCGCGTGACCTCCCGCAGCAGGTCCATCCGCTCGTCCACCGTGAAGAGGGGGTTGCGCGTCGGGTGCTTCCCCAACGCCACGATCACGCGATCGAACAGCGCAGACGCGCGCCGGATCACATCGAGGTGACCAATGGTCACCGGGTCGAAGCTGCCACCGTAGACCACGAGCTGGTTGCCCAGCCGCCGCGTCCCGCCCGACTCGTTCGTAGCTTCCATGGATTGCGGCATGAGAGCCTCGTGTCTACTTGGGGGCCCGGCCCGGCGGCACGGGCGGCCTGGCCGACGGGTCGATCGGTCCGCTCCCGGGGATCCCTCCGGGGGGCGGCTGCGACGCCGGTGGTGGCAGGGCCGATCCCGAGACCGGAGGCGCCGATGATCCAGGCGGTCCCTGCGGCTCCTCCGGCGCACCCCCCACGGGCACGGCGCCCGATGCGGCCTCGTCCTCGAGCCACATCGTCCGGCCGCCATTCCCGAACGTCACGCGAAAGCCACCCACGAGCCCCGACCCCACGACCCCGTCGAGGTCGATCCCGAGCACGCTCTCGACTCCGCCGAACTCCACGCCGGCCACGCCAGCGACCTGAGGCAGGTCGTAGGCCCCCATCCGCAGCATGGAGACGACGCCCTCCTTGAGCTTCGGCTCGTTGGGGATCGGGCGCAGGCTCGCCAGATCCACGCCGGCTTTGTTCCAACCGGGCGTGTCGAGCGCGATCGGGAACGCCATCGCCGTGTCCACCATGACCGCCGCGGGCGCCTGGCCATCGGGCTTCAGCGAGGTGCGAAACACCATCCCGCCTCCGCGCACGTACGAAAGAGGGACGTCGGTGGCGTTCGGAGGACGCGGCGGCTCGAAGCGTCGTGCCACGAACTGCTGCGCCATGAAGTCGAAGGTGCCGTTGACGTGCCGCAGGAAGTTCACCCCGAGCATCGCCTTGATCGACGGGATCCCGAGCTGCTTGGCCACGCCCGAGAGATCGCGGGTCAGCGCCGGCACGTCCTGGTATTCGATCCGGCCGCCGATGCCGATCGAGACCCACGACGGCTCCTTGCGCTGCGAGCTGTCGAGCACCACTTCGGCCGTGCCGGTCGCGATCAGCGCCAGGCCCTGCTCTCCGTCGATCTCCACCGGGATCGCCATCGCCGTGCCGCGGATGCGCGGCATCTCCGTCGTGGCGACGATCCCCCCGGTCGAGGTGAACGGCTTGCGTCCGGCTCCGCGCGCAGCGAGCTGAACCACTGCCTTGGCCCAGTCATCGTGGACCTCGGGATCGCGCAGCAGGAGCCCGAGCTCCTTGCCCGCTTCCTCCACGTTGCCGGCGTACCAGTGGGCACGGCCGCGCAGCGCGTAGGATTCCGAGGTGGCAATGCCTTCGGTCAACTGCAACGCCTTGGAGTAGTCGAGCTGCGCCAACGCGACGTGGGCCGCGACCATCCGGACCTCGGGATCGTTGGGAGAGGCCCGCAGCGCTTCCTCCGCCGCGTCGCTCGCATCGTCCATGTCCACCACGCGGAAGCTCGCCTTCGCCCGGTCCAACCACTTCTGCGTTCGCGGATCGCGCGTGGCCTTCGGTACCTCGGGCTCCATGCAGCCCGTCACCACCCAGCTGCCCACCAGGCACGCCAAGAGCATCAGCGACACCGAACCCGTCCGTGCCTCGCGGTAGGTCTTCTTGGGGGATTTTTCCTGCGTCACGTCCGTCCTGGGGCCTGGTCGTCCTGCGAACCTTCCGGAGGCTCGACTGCGAGGATGCGGTCCGTTCGCAGCTCGCGGCGGCCACGCCCGGGCACGAGATAGCCCATC
>CAYMUE010000250.1:0-7178 GCA_964393505.1 uncultured Polyangiaceae bacterium | reverse complement strand
CCGAGGGGGCGCAGGTCGATCTCCTCATCGGACAGCGACTTGAGCCACCACTGGAAGACGGACATCTCGCAGTCTCCGTGGACGGTCTGGATGCCGACGGAGGACTCCCAGAGGGGTTTTCGGATGAACCACTGGCCGCGGTGATTTCGGACGATGCAGCGTTCGACGTACAGGGTGCCATGGATGGCGATCATGGCGAGGAGCGGGGTGCGATGGGTTCCGACGGTGCGCTCGTTGAGGAGCGAGTCTCGCCGGCTGCGTGTGAGGGCAGCTCCCAGCCGGTGCACGGAAGCATCGGTGTCGTCGAGGGCGCCGGCATCGAGGCCGAGCAGCGATGGGGCGAGGAACTTGAAGGCCTCCGCGATTTCGTCGATGAGCTCGGTGAGGAAGCAGTCGTTGGCCGGGTTCAGGAAGGATTCGCGGACTGCCGCGAGGTCGCGCCTCGCCTCTGCGGGGTAGAGAGGCCAGAACACGCCTTGAAATAGGGCCTGCGCGCTCCTGGCTCCGTCTCGGCTCTGTGGGACGACCATCACCACGGGGATGTGTTGAGACGGCCGGGGCGAACGTCAACCGGAGACCGACGACGAATCGGCTCGCGGGCCGAGGGAAGCGCAGCCGGCGCGCTGCGGGCTACTTCGCCCCGCAGTACCCGTTGATCTCGCCGATGATCTTGGTCTCGGTCGCGTCGATGCTGTTCAGCTCCTTGATGGCGTTGGACTGGACGGTCGGATTGGTCGAGTTGACGTCCTTGGCGGCCTTGGCGAGCTTCTCGAGCATGTCGTGGTAGTCCTTGGTCGACTTCTTCAGGGTCTCGTCCTTGACGTCGATCGCCTTGATCTCGTCGCCCACCTTGTCCACTTCCTTGGAGAACTTCTCGACGTCGGCGGCGGTCTTCTTCGACGCGGTGAACTCGTCGGTGGCCTTCTTGATGATGTCGCCGTTCTTGTTGATCGAGGTGATGACCTTGTTGCAGTCAGCGATTTTGCTGCCGCAGCATCCGCCGAGAGCGATCACGACGCCGAGAGCCAAGGGAGCCACGAGCCATCCAGCCATCTTCATCTTGAAGCCTCCTCACCGTGCGGTCGCCCGCACATCCAACGCGTCATCAGAGCTTGTCTTCGAGCCCCTTGGCTCCGAGAGCGGCCACGATATGCCGCACGTCCTGGGAGCGGCTGCGCGGCATCACGAGCAGGGCGTCGTCTGTCTCGACGACGACGAGGTCGTCTACGCCGAGCAGGGCGAGGGTCTTCCCCGAGGGGGAGGTTCGCAGATCGGCGACGTAGTTGCCGCGGCTCTCCACGAGGATCGCTTCGGGCGGAGCGGCGTTGCCGGCGGCGTCGCGGCGGGCGAGCTCCCAAACGGTCTGCCAGCTGCCGACGTCGGTCCAGCCGAAGTTGCCCGGCACGACGGCGAGCGGGGAGAGCTTCTCCATGACGCCGTAGTCGATGCTGATCGACGGGAGAGTGGGGAAGAGCTCTCGCAGGGCCTGGGTCTCGCGGCCTTCGGCGGCAGCCCGATCGATGCGTCGGATCCCGTCGGAAAGGGCGGGCAGGAACCGCTCGATGGCGTCCATCATCGCGTCGGCGCGGAAGAAGAAGAACCCGCTGTTCCAGAGGAAGGAGCCGCTGCGGACCATCTGCTCGGCGCGTTCGCGATCGGGTTTCTCCACGAAGCGCCGGACCTCGCGGGCGCCGTCGGCGCGCGCGCCCCCCAGCTCGATGTAGCCGTAGCCGGTTTCGGGGCGGGTGGGGACGAGGCCGATGGTGGTGACGGTGCCGGACTCGGCGACGCGCAGGGCGTGGTCGAGGCAGTGATGGAAGGCGGGCTCGTCTTCGGCGAGGTGGTCGGCGGAGAGCACGGCCACGACGGCATCGGGGTCACGACGTCGAATGGTGGCGGTCGCCCAGGCGATGCACGGGGCGGTGTTGCGCGGAGCGGGCTCGGCGAGGAGGTTCCCCCGCGGGAGCTGGGGCAGGGCTGCCGCGGTGACGTCGAGCAAGTGCTCACCGGTAGCGATGAAGATGCGCTCCGCGGGGCAGATCGCCTCGAGGCGTCGGACGGTCCCCTGGATGAGGGCTTCGTCCTCGCGGGGGCCGAGGGCAAGCAGTTGCTTGGGGCGACGCCGTCGGGAGGCGGGCCAGAAGCGGGTCCCGGCGCCGCCGGCCATGACGACCGCGTACCTGTGAGAGTGCATCCGAGGATGGATAGACGCTGCGGACGCCGTGTTGCAAGGGGGAACTGCGTGGTTGACCGCACCCACGGCGTCCCCTAAGTTTCCGCACGCCGCCCGAGCGATCGCTCTGCAAGCGGCACGGTCCGTGGCGGCGCGTGCGCCTCCGGACCACGGAGGTCACGGCTGTCATGTTGATGGACTACGCGAGCGTCGGCGCGTTCTTCTTGATCGCGATAGTGTTCGTGTTCGGAGCCATGGTCGCAGGTTGGTTCGTGCGACAGGACAAGGGCTACGAGAAGAAGCTGGTGACCTACGAGTGCGGCGAGGAGCCGATCGGCCAGGCGTGGTTCAACTTCAACCCGCGCTTCTACATCATCGCGCTCATCTACATCGTGTTCGACGTCGAAATCGCGTTCATCTACCCGGTGGCGTCGGTGTTCAAGCGGTGGGTGACTCAGGGCTCCGGAGTGTTCGCGCTCGTGGAGATCGCGACCTTCGTCGCAATCCTGCTGCTCGGGTTGGCGTACGTCTGGGCGAAGGGCGATCTGAACTGGATTCGTGGCATCCGTCAGGCGGATCGCCGCGGGGTGCAGAACGTGACGACCCGCGAGCAGGGGCAGGGCGACGCGGAGAAGGCGGCGGGCGCCGCGACGCAGGAGAGCTGACGTGACGGCAGAGAAACGAGCGGGCGCAGGCGGCGAGGCCCTCCTCCCGGGAGCGGGAGGGGGGACGGTCATCCAGGCGAACGTGGATCAGACTGTGAACTGGCTGCTGAACTGGGGGCGCGCCCACAGCATCTGGTACCTGCTGTTCGGGCTGGCGTGCTGCGCCATCGAGCTGATGCAGACCGGAGGTCCGCGGGCGGACTTCGAGCGATTCGGTGCGGCGCCCAGGCCGAGTCCGCGGGCAAGCGACTTGATCATGATCGCGGGCACGCTGACGTACAAGATGGCGCTGCGGGTACGGCGCCTGTACGACCAGATGTCGGAGCCGCGCTACGTGATCTCTATGGGCTCGTGCTCCAACTGCGGAGGGCTGTTCCAGAGCTCGTACTCGGTGGTCAAGGGAGTCGATCAGGTGATCCCGGTGGACGTGTACATCCCGGGATGTCCTCCGCGTCCCGAGGCGCTGCTGGAGGGGCTCGTGAAGATCCAGCAGAAGATCAAGGGCGAGCGATACATCCAGAAGCGCTACGGCGCGGTGTGAGACGATCCCCGCCCACTCGAACTCCAGGTCCCCCCATGGATGCCAAGGCGATATTCGAAGCGCTCCAGAGCAAGTTCGGCGATCAGCAGGTCTTTGACCTGCACGCGGAGGAGAAGAAGGACCTCGACCCGTGGTTCTTCGTGACGGCGGACTCGGTGGTCGCCGTGTGCAAGCACCTGCGGGACGACCCGCAGCTCGCCTTCGGGTACATGGAGTGCCTCACCGGCATCGACTGGCCCGACAAGAACGAGATCCACGTCGTGGTCCACGCCTTCAGCTACGAGCACAAGCACCGCGTGGTGCTCAAGGTGGCGCTGCCGCGATCCGAGCCGAAGATGTCCACGCTGACGACGGTGTGGTCTGCGGCGAACTGGCAGGAGCGCGAGTGCTTCGACCTGCTTGGCGTGGTGTTCGACGGGCACCCCGATCTGCGCCGGATCGTGCTCCCGGAGGACTGGGAGGGGCACCCACTGCGCAAGGACTACAAGGAGGGCGCGGAGTACCACGGCATCCCGACGCGCCGCGAGGATCCTCTCGTGCTGCTCTCGGGCAAGAAGCCCGCGGCCGCCCCCGCCAAGGCCCCCACCAAGGCCGAAACCTGAAGCCGACAACCGATCGCGAGTGACACGATGGAAGTCATCCTCGACAACGAGACCAGCGGCGACGAGATGACCCTCAACATGGGTCCGCATCACCCGTCGACCCACGGCGTGCTCCGGTTCGTGCTCAAGACCGACGGCGAGATCATCCGCAAGGCGATTCCCGATGTCGGCTTCCTGCACCGCGGCATCGAGAAGATCGCCGAGAGCGTGTCCTACGAGGGCTTCATGCCCTTCACCGATCGCGTGGACTACCTGGCGTCGATGTTCGCCAACGAGGCCTGGGCGAGCGCGTGCGAGCGGCTGTACGCCGTGCAGGTCCCCAAGCGCGCCCAGTACCTGCGCGTGATCGCCGGCGAGCTCAACCGCATCATCAGCCACCTCATCTCCCTGGGCTGCTACGCCATGGACCTGGGCGCCTTCACCCCCTTCGTCCAGGCGCTGCGCGAACGCGAGTTCGTCAACGACTTCATCGAGGAGCTCTGCGGGGCCCGCATCACCTACAACTACTGCCGAATCGGCGGCGTCGCCTTCGACCTGCCCCAAGGATGGAAGGACAAGGTCCTCGAGTGGTGCGACCACTTCGAGCCCATGATCGACGAGTTCGACCGGCTGATCACCTTCAACGACATCTTCGTCAAGCGCACCGCGAACATCGCGGTCATCTCCGCGGCCGAAGCAGTCGATTGGGGCCTCGTCGGACCGAACCTGCGGGCCAGCGGCGTGGACTGGGACCTGCGGCGCGATGACCCCTACAGCGCCTACCCCGAGCTCGAGTTCGAGGTGCCGGTCGGACGCGGCATCCTGGGGACCGTCGGAGATTGCTTCGACCGCTTCTGGGTCCGTATCGAGGAAATGCGCCAGTCCACCCGCATGGTGCGCCAGTGCCTCCAGAAGATCGACTCCGCCCCCGCCGGCGAGATCCGGAGCGCGATCCCCAAGAAGCTGCGCGCCGAGGGGGAGGTCTACGCCCACGTCGAGAGCGCCCGCGGCGACATGGGCGTGTACATCGTCGCCACCGGCAAGGACCAGCCCTATCGCGTGCGCATCCGCACCGGCTCCTTCACCTGCATGGCCATCATCGAGCCCAAGAGCCCACGGCTCTTCGTGGCCGACATGGTCGCCCTGATCTCGTCTCTCGACGTCATCGCGCCGGAGATCGACCGGTAGATTCGCGGCAGCTTCGTGGGGAAGGACCCCGGGCGACGGACGCGCCCGGGGGCAGTGGGAATCAGGCCTTCTTGGCCTCGGGGGCGGGGTTCGCGGCGCCGAGCCACTTGTAGGCGAAGCCGGCCAGGACGGCGCCGGCGATCGGCGCGACGAAGAAGAGCCAGAGCTGGGAGATCGCCTCACCGCCGACGAAGACCGCAACGCCCATGCTGCGGGCGGGGTTCACGGAGGTGTTCGTGACGGGGATGCTGATCAGGTGGATCAGCGTGAGCCCGAGGCCGATCGCGATGGGCGCGAAGCCGGCTGGCGCCTTCTCATGCGTGGCCCCGAGGATGATCACCAGGAAGAAGAAGGTCATCACGATCTCGGTCACGAGCGCGGCCATCATCGTGTACTTGCCCGGAGAGAGCGCGTCGAAACCGTTGGTGGCGAATCCGCCGATATCGGCATTGGCCACGCCCGTGGCGATGACATACAGAATGCCTGCGCCGGCCACGCCGCCCGCGAGCTGCGCAAGAATGTAGGGGAGGATGTCCTTCGCAGGGAATCGGCCACCGGCCCAGAGACCGAGCGTGACGGCCGGGTTCAAGTGGCAGCCCGAAATGTGGCCAATCGCGTAGGCCATGGTGAGGACCGTGAGACCGAAGGCGAGCGCGACGCCCAACAGTCCGATACCCACTTTGGGGAAGCCGGCCGCGAGGACGGCGCTGCCGCACCCTCCCAAGACCAGCCACAGAGTGCCCAGGAATTCCGCGACTGCTCGCTTGCTCATTGGCATCTTGCCTTCTCCCTTGTGCGAGGATTCGTTGATCTCGTGTCACCTGTCCGACTGTCTGCGGCCGATCGCCGGAAGCGTCCTCGTGTGACTCCCGGCCTGCCGAACCGTAAGCGGGGATGGCTCGCAGGAAGGCGGTCCATCCGGATCATCACACTATCACTTCTTGGGCGCAGGGGCCGACTTCGTCGCTGGAGCCGACTTCGTCGCTGCCGCCGGCTTCGCAGGTGCACCCCCGTCCGCGGCGGACTTCGCCGCGGCAATGTGGAACTCCACACGCCGGTTGCGCTGCCGCCCCTCGTCCGTGTCGTTGGAGGCGATGGGCCGATCCGGACCGAATCCCGCGGCATCCAACCGCTTGGCATCAATTCCGTTCTTCGTCATCCACTTGACCACTGACCCCGCGCGCGCCTTGCTGAGCGTCTTGTTCATCGCCGCGTTCCCGCGGTTGTCGGTGTGTCCCTCGACACGATACCGGTTCGTCTCGGGCAGCTTCTTGATCGTCGCCAACACCTTCTGCAGCACCGCGTCGCTCGCCGGGAGGATGACCGAGCTCCCCGTCTTGAAGAGAACCGGCTCCATCATCACGATCTGGTCGCCGACGACGGCGCCGCTGGGACAGCCATTCTTCTTCGGGTCGGGGTCGGCCTTGCCTGCCTCGTCCGGACAGGCATCCTGCTCATTGACAATCGAGTCCTTGTCCCGGTCCGGATCCGGAGGAGGCAGTGGACACCCGTTCTTCTGCGGATCATCCGACGCGACCCCCGCCTGATCCGGGCAGGCGTCCTTCGCATCCACGACTCCGTCCTTGTCCCGATCCTGCGGCGGCGGACACCCGTTGGTCCTGGGGCTGTCCGACGCGACACCGGGCTCGTCCGGACAAGCATCTGCCCCGTCGAGCACTCCGTCCTTGTCCCGATCCGGCGGCGGCGGACACCCGTGGGTCTTCGGATCCTCGGTCTTCGGCCCAGGCTCATCCACACACGCGTCTTGCGTGTCGATGATCCCGTCGCGATCCCGATCGGACGGCGGCACCGGCTTCTCCTTGAACCCGGGCACCCATTCGATGGAGGCGAGTACGCGAACCTGCGGAGACCCATAGCCGCGCGTGATTCCGGGGCCGACCCCGGCGCCGATGCGCCAGTCGTCACCCAAGGTGTAGTGTGCACCCAGGATGGCCTCGACCGGCGTCGCTCGCTTGGAGAAGAATGCACCGGATTCGGAGACGACTGTGCTGCCGTAGAGCTCGGGCCCC
>CAYMUE010000249.1:0-7332 GCA_964393505.1 uncultured Polyangiaceae bacterium | reverse complement strand
GGAGGTGTCGCGAGGGGGCGGGATGCTGCTTTGCACCAACGCCGGGGTGCGGCGTGGAATGCTTGATTTGCAGAAGTTGACAACCGATCGATAACGCGTTAGGTCCTGGATTGCTGCGGTGCAGCAAACCGCGGTTGGTCGAAAGGAGAACGCGATGGATCCGAACGCGCAGAGCAAGGCCGCCCGCCTCACGAACAAGGTCGGGGATCTGCTCGCTCGGGGGGGAGAGAAGTACTTCTCCGGAGCGCAGGACGCGGTCCGGATGGTGGGGCTGACCAGCTACGCGAGCCACCACGTGATGATGGGCGGGGTGGTGCCCGCGCTGCAGGCCTGGATCGGCATGCAGGCCACGCTGGGCAACACCTTCGCGGGGGCGCTGCAGGGCAAGACCACGTTGCCCGAAGCCGTGGTCGAGAGTTCGCGGCGCGTGCGGGCCGGCTTCCGCTACTACGAGCTCGTGCACCGTCTTGGACCGGAGCTGTTCGGCTCGGCGCGGTTCGAGGGGGAAGAGGTGCTGTACGAGGACGACATCCTGCGGTTGAGCTACATGCCGCCGACGGGTCCGGATCAGGGGGTGGCGCTGTTCCACGCGGGAGGGGGGCTGCCGTACAGCGACCGGCTCTTCCGCATGCTGCCCGAGGCGAACTTCTACGGGCGGTTCCTCGAGCGCGGCATCGGCGTCTACGCCATGGAGCTGCGGGGCGATCGCGGGGCGGTCAACTACCGCGCCTACACGCTCGATCGGCTGATCGACACGATCAAGCACATGTCGAACATTGCGTTCGAGCACAACCGCAGGCGCAAGATGATTCTGGAGGGTTATTGCGGGCACGGCATGCAGGCGTTGGCGTACGCGTGTGCGATGCCGGAGGACGCGGAGGCGAAGTTCCAGGCGATCGCGTTGTTCGTGGCGCCGGTGGACGGGACGCAGTGCACCGAGCTTGCGGAGATGGTGCAGCTCACGCCGCGATCGCTGGTCAAGGCGGAGATGGCGATCTTCAAGGCCCTGGGCGGGTTCGTTCCGGGTGACAGCATGGCGTTCGGCATCGACATGCCGCTCAACACGCTGTTCTACAAGACGCCGATGGGGCATTTCAGCGCGGGGTTCGACAAGCCGGAGCTTGCCGATGTGGCGACGGCCGACGCGCTGACCGCATCGCAGAAGCGGGACATCGCGGGCGCGTGGTGGATCACGCACGAGAACTCGGCGCGCTACCCGGTGGCGGCGGATCTGGTTTCGTACGCCAACGCGCTGTTCACGAAGGGCGTGGGCGCGGACGGCTCGATTCCCTACGCGTACAAGGGAACGCCGCTGTCGTTCCGGGATCTGCGCGATCGGTCCACGCTGCGGGTGTTCGGCTTCTACGGCGCCCGCGACGCGATGGTTCCGGATCGCACCGCGCACTGCCTGCAGCTGCTGCTCGGCGATCGCTACAAGCACGTGGTGCACCTGCACGCTGGCCACATCAGCTACGTGCTCTCGCCCCGCTCGTGGCAGGACTCGAATCCCCGCGCGCTCAAGCCGAACCCGATCGACGTCCTGCTCGCCCACGCGTGCGAGCGCGGCTGACGCGCCGCGCGCTCAGCGCGCCCAGTACACTTCCTCGAGGGAGTCCTCGCGTTCCGGCAGCCCGCGGTGAAGGCGCGGGGAGGCGTGCACGAGCACCTCGTAGCTCACGCGGTTGGCGTACTTGCACACCTGCGAGAGCGACGAGTAGGTCAGGAAGTTGCGCGCGTGCTTGACCGAACCCGGGACGTTCGCGCGGTGGTAGCGGTTCGCCGACATGTCGTGCAGCACCGCCGCCAGGGCACCGTCGCCCGCGCCGTTGGTGTTGTTGATGCGCGCCGGTCCGCCCATGTACGGCGAGATGTGCGAGTAGATCCGCACGGGCTTGACGCAATCGCGGCGCAGCATCGGGCGGGAGAACTCCCAGCGGTTGAACTCGGGGATGCTGCCCGGAAGCAGCGGACGCTTCGTCGCACGTTTGACGGCGTCGTCGGTGTAGCCCGCCATGTACAGGCCGATGGGCCCCGAGGTGCACAGCACCAGATCCGCATAGTCGAGCGCCTGGTCGATGGCGCGCAGCGGATCGGCCTGCCCGGTCAGGGCCGCGGCCTCCTCCTCGTTCATCGCGAGCACGTCCACGTGCGACGAGATGAAGCTGCGCCAGAACCCCACGCGGTCCTCGACGATGTGGCGCGTGCCGAGGGTCAGCACCACCGGCACCCCCGCCTCCTGCGCGAGACGGATCGCCGTCATGGTCGCCTCGGGCATCGGCTCGCCCTCGCGGCACCGCATCAGATACGCCGTGAGCACCAGGGTCGAGGCGCTCTGGAAGATGTGGTGCGGCACGCTCTGGGGGCGAAGCTGGTTCATCTGCCCCGCGCTCACCGCGAACGTCCTCTCGCCGTCCGGCGTGATCAGCGCGAAGCAGCGGCCGATCGGGCCCTCGACCGGCTGCAGATGTTCGAGGCTCACGCGGCTCGACGAGTTGCACAGGTACCGGTAGGCGTAGCTGCCGATCCGGATGTCCGCGCTCATCACGCCCAGCAGGATCGAGATGTCGTCGGCGAGCACCGAGTAGTTGTGCAGCGTGTTGCCGATCGTCCCTCCGGCGAACTCGTGCGACACCAGCCCGGCGGACTTGATCTCGTGGTACAGCCGCTCCGCCTTGTCCCCCTCCACCACCACCGACTGCCCCTTGCACAGCCCGTATCGCTCGAGGAACTCGTCGGTCACCCGCGCTTCGATGTCCACCAGGATCTGATCGATGCCCACCACCTGCGTGGTGTGCGGCGCCGTCTCGATCCCCGCGCGCGTCAGCAACGGATCTCGCTCATCGACCGGGAAGTAGTGCTTGGTCTTGCGTTGGCCGGGGAACTTCATCGAGCCGCCAGGTTGTGTGGGCCGCGGATCCTAGCACAACCCCGGCACGCGCCGCGTCCGTCCTCCGAGGCCCTCTCTCACCGGCGCAACCCCGAATCGCGAACGCGCTGCTCCAGATTGCGGAACCGGTGCGCCAGCGCCTTCACCAACGCCCCCGTCCACCCCTCCAACCCCAGCCCCTCGTTCATCGTCGCCGCGTCGAGCACCAGCACCGTGACCGTATCTACCGCTTCCACACTCGCCGCCCGCGGCTCGTCGAGCAGCAACGCCATCTCCCCGAACACGTCCCCGGGCTCCATGATCGCCAGCGTCTCCTGCTGACCGTCCACGGTTCGAAACGCCCGGCAGCGGCCGTTGACGATCATGTAGGCCGCATCCCCCGCCTCGCCCTCCTGCATGATCAAAGCGCCCGCCCGGAACGCCTTGCGAGGAAGGTGCAACCCGCCCAGCAGGAAGTCGCGCACCTCCCGCTGCAGCTCCGCCACGCTCGGGTACCGGTCCGCGGGATTCGGCGACGTCGCCTTCGCCGCGATCGTCCGGATCCGCTTCGACACCCCCACCCCACGGCACGCATCGTCGATCGGGATCACCTTCCCCTCGCGTGCGCGCGCCAGCATTTCGTCGACGTCGGGGTCGTAGCCGTAAGGACGCTTTCCCGTGACCAGCTCGTAGAGCAACGCGCCCAAGCCGAACACGTCGGAGCGCTCGTCCATCTCCGCAGGGATGCCCCGCGCCTGCTCGGGCGCCATGTAGTCCGGCGTTCCCACCGGGCCCGGCGCCTCCATCTGCGACTCGCCCCCGGATGCGGGACGCGTTCGCGTGAGACGCGCGAGACCCCAGTCCATCAGGTACACCTGACCGAACTCCCCGACCATGATGTTGGCGGGCTTCAGATCGCGGTGCACCACGCCGCGGTGATGCGCGTACGCCACCGCGTCGCAGACCTTCAGCAGGATCTCCAGTCCCTCCTCCAGACGCTCCTTGCTCCCCACGGGGTTCCTTGCCAGCCAACGGTCGAACCCGACCCCCTGCACCAGCTTCATGGTGAAGTACGGGATCCCGTTGCCGTCGATCGCCAGCTCGTGCACCGGCACGATGTTCGGGTGCTCCAGCTGCCCCGTGATCTGCGCCTCCGCGATGAACCCCTCCCGGTAGAACCCGTCGGTCGCAAGCGATTTGTCGAGCCGCTTGAGCGCTACGTGCCGCAACAGATTCCGATCCGTCGCCGGATGCACGTGCCCCATCCCGCCGTGTCCCAGCTCGCGGAACACCCGCAGGTGGGAAGGACACGGGATCATCTCCTCGGCGATTTCGTCGGCGGTCGGCTCGTGCTCTCCGCCGACCGGAATCGACTCGATCACCATGACGGGCCTGGGCTCTTGGGTGGGACGGTTCGAGGTGCGCAAGATGGACCCCCTGCTGTTCGGGCGAGAGAACGCCGTTGTACCCGACCGCTCGCTCGATGTCAGCAACCACCCCTTCGCGGCAGGCGGCCATGGTTGTGCTGCGGTGCTGCTTCTGCCACCCTTGCGACACGGTGAGGTCGCTCGACGAGATCACCCCTGGGCTCGTGCTCGGAGGACGCTACGAATGCCTGCTGCCGATTGCCCGCGGCGGACAGGCTTCCGTTTGGGCGGCCCGCATCTCCGGCGCCCGCGGGTTCGAGAAGACCGTCGCCATCAAGACCATGCTCCCCTCCCTCTCGAAGAACTCCAACTTCGAGCGGATGTTCCTCGACGAGGCTCGCGTCGCCTCCCGCATCTCCCACCCGAACGTCGTCGAGATCCTCGACCTCGGTGAAGAGGGTGCCCTGCTCTACCTCGTCATGGAATACGTCGAAGGCGAGCAGCTCCAGCTCGTCATCGACACGCTCCACAAACGTCCCGCGATGCCCGTGCATCTCGGCGTCAAGATCGTCATGGACGTCTGCGCGGGCCTGCACGCTGCCCACGAGCTCAAGCAGGACGGCCGCTCCCTCGACCTGGTCCATCGCGACGTCTCCCCCCAGAACATCATGCTCTCCGTGCAGGGGCACGTGAAGCTCGTCGACTTCGGCGTCGCGAAGATGAAGGGACGCCTCGCCGAGGAAACCGCCGACGGTTTCGTCCGCGGCAAGACCAGCTATCTGGCTCCCGAGCAGGTCGTCGATGCTTCGCTCGATCGACGGACCGACCTGTTCGCCCTCGGCGTCATCCTCTACGAAGTGACCACGGGCACTCACCCGTTTCGCGCGGAGTCCGACGGCGCCACGCTGCACAACATCCTGCGCAAGCCCGTCAAGAAGCCCTCCACACTTCGCCCGGACTACCCCGAGGCCCTCGAGGCCGTCGTGATGCGCGCCCTGGAGCGCGAGCCCGAGTTCCGCTTCCAGACCGCCTCGGACATGTTCCGCGCCCTCGATGCCGTCCTGCCTCCGCAGCAACGCGCCACTGCCGAAGACCTCGCCTCCTTCGTGCAACCCATCATCGGCTCCCGCGTCGAGCGCTTCCTCGCCGACCTCTCCCATGCCGCCCAACGCACGCCCGTCACGCAGCCGCTGAGGGTCCCTTCCGATCCAGCGGTGTCTCCCCGCGCTGCATCCGTCGACGCCGCGATTCGCTCCGAGCCGCTGCCCGAGCCCTCCAGCGCTCACGGCGGTGCCTCTCTGCCCACCGGGTCCCGCGACAGGTCCAAGCGACCCCCGACTACTTCCCTCGTCGCTGGCGCCGTCTTCGCCATTGCCCTCGTCTTCGTCGTCCTCGCCCTGCGCAACGAGCTGCGCAGACGACCTCCGCCGTCCGGCTCCCTTCCTCCCGAGAGCGCCGCTCCCGCCTCCACACCAGCGAGCGAGCCCGCGACGTCCGCGGCAGCACCCGGCCCGTCGGCGGTGGTGGTCGAGCCTCTTTCGACGGCACCGGTTGACTCGTCGACGCAAGCGGTCGCATCCGCTTCACCGGCGAATACAGCCGTGGCGCGCCGCGTTCCCGCTCCCGTCCCCAATCAGCCCAAGCGCAAGCCAGCCTCCGGCAAGAAGTGGACTCCGCCCGTGTCCGAGTCCGGACTCTGATCGACCCGACCCGTCGTTGAGCCCGCTCGCACTGTTTGATACAGGTGTTCTTGCCGCATGCCTCGCGTCTTCGTTTCCCTGCGCCGCCTCTCGTCGTCCGTTGCCCTCGGCCTCGGCCTCGCACTGCTCACGGTTCCCATCGACACCGCGCGGGCCCAGGGCCCCAAGCCCCAGGACATCGCCTCTGCAAAGGCTTCGTTCCAGGCCGGTCTCGCGCTGGAGGCGGCTGGCGACTTCGCCCAGGCCCTGATCCGATTCCGCGACGTCACCGCAGTCAAGGCCACTCCTCAAGCGCTGTTCCACGTCGGCCGCTGTCTCGAGCGCCTCGGCAAGTGGACCGAGGCCATCGGCAACTACCGGCTCGCCATCGAGCAGGCCGAGGAGACCCGCGCTGCGGAAGCCGGAAGCGAGGCCGATGCCGCTCGCAAGGCTCTCGAGTCGAGACTCCCCAGGATGGTCATCCGTCGCGGTCGAGGCGCGCACGCTGCCCTCGTCTCCCTCGATGGCGTCCCCCTCGGCGGCGCTGCGATCGGCCAAGAGCTCCCCGTCGATCCCGGCCCCCACACCGTCGTCGCCTCCGTGCCCGGACAGCGCCCCGTCTCCTTCGTCGTCGATGCTCTCGAGGGCGAAGTCAAACCCGTCGCGATCGATCTCGAGCCACCTCCTGCGACGTCTGCTTCTGCACCCGAAACACCGAATGCCTTCGTCTGGACCAGGAGGCACACAGGCTATGCCATCGGTGGCGTCGGCCTCGCCTCCCTCGCGCTGAGTGCGACCTTCTACGCCCTGCGCAGCTCCACTCTCGCCACCATCGAAGACCAGTGTGTGGGAGATCATTGCCCCTCCTCACTCGAGGACACCTGGGATCGAGGCAACAGGTACAGCACCCTCGGCAACGCTTTCCTCACCGTCGGCCTCGTCGGCGTCGCCACGGGCGGAGGTCTCGTGCTGTGGGGAGACCGGGCGCGTGGGCGAAGCGCCTCGCGCGCCGTGCTCGTCCCCGCGTTCTCCAACGGCCTCGGCGCCGGTGTCGGAGGGAGCTTCTGATGCGTCGCAACGCCCACGCGATGGCGATCCTCTCGACGGTCGGCGCCCTCGTCGTGTCGTGCGGGTATCCGGACCAGTACGCCTTCGATCTCGAGTCGCTCGACGCGTCCGCAGGTGGAGCGAACCCTGGGAACGGTGGGGCGTCGCAGGGAGGTGCTGCGGGCAGCGCGGGCGCGGCAGGCGCTGGCGGCGGGGTGTCTCAAGGAGGCGCATCGGGTGCGGCGGGGGACGCATCGGGGGGTGCATCGGGACAAGGCGGTTCCAGCGCGGGCGGCGCATCGGGACAGGGGGGATCGAGCGCGGGCGGCGCATCGGGACAGGGGGGATCGAGCGCGGGCGGCGCGTCGGGCCA
>CAYMUE010000248.1:0-7390 GCA_964393505.1 uncultured Polyangiaceae bacterium | reverse complement strand
CTGCGGGATCGACGTGTGTCGGAGCTGGTTCGTCATTCCCGGGATGTCGTGACCGGGGACACGCCTATGGCCGAGGTGCTGCGCCGTCTGGGCTTGTGCCGAGACGGGATCCTCGTGGTCACGGGACCGGCAGCCGGGGAGTCGATCCTCGGGGTGGTGAGCGCGGATCGGTGCCTGCCCTTGCTGGGTGGGGGGGCGAGGCAGGCAGGGACCGCGCGGGAGATGGCGACGTCGGTGGTGACGTTGCGGGCGCAGGACACCCTGGAGCGCGCGCTGGCGGAGCTGACGCGGAGCCACTTGCCTGCTCTTCCGGTGGTGGATGGAGGTGGCCGTCTGCAGGGGGTGATCACGCGCTACGACGTGATGGATGTGTGCGCGACGGAGCTGCTGCGAGGGTACGTCGGGGTCGGTGGGGCCAGAGCCGAGGGACCCGAGGATGCTCCTCATCAGCACGAGGTGTGCGCGGTGCCGGTGCCTCGGCCGTTTCGTGGCAGGACCCTGCGCGAGATCGATCTGGGCGGCAGGTGGGGGGTCACGTGCATCGGGCTGCGCAGCGCGAACCAGAACGGGGATCTCACGCCGTTGCCTCTGGAGACGGGGCGTGTGTTGCGCGCAGGTGAGGTGCTGATCCTCGCCGGCGACGCGGAGAGCATCGAAAGGGTCCGCCTGCTCGAGCGGGCGAGCGAGCCTCCCGCGGTGTGAGCCGCGGGCGGACATGCCTCTGCGGGCTCCTGTTGCCGGTTGCCTCGCCGGGCCACGACCGCTATATCCGGGCGCACCAGGAGGAATCGATGGACGAGATGATGAGCCGCAAGCTGTGCCAGATCATCGCGGGGATCGTGGTCGCGGACGACGATCTGGATCCTGCCGAGGATGCGTTCATCGAGCACCTGATGAAGAGGTTCGGCCTTCCGCTCGAGGAGCGTGATGCGCTCTTCCCGATCATGGATGGCGAGGAGGCGGCGAAGGAGCTGCTGGCGCTGTCGCCCGAAGCCCAGCGCGAGGCGTTGGGGTTGCTCGTGGAGGCGGTGGCTGCGGACAAGAAGTACGCCGCCGAGGAGCGCGAGTTCCTCGAGAAGGTGGCCGGCGTGCTGTCGGTGCCGAAGGACGAGATCGATCGCTTGGTCGAGGTCGCGATCCGGGGCTGACCGGAACCCTCGTCGCGCGTGCGGGCTCCAACCCGTTGGAGTCCGACTATGACACTTCGCCTCGCAGCTTTTGTGGTCGTGGGTGCCCTGGCGGGCTACGGCTGGCATCGCCTGGTTGGATGCCGATCCGGTGCCTGCCCCATCACCGCCAACCCCTACGTGTCCACTGTGTGGGGCGCGGTCGTGGGCTTCCTCGCGTCGGGGGGATGGGCCGGCTGACGCGGGCGACGGTCTGGCAGCGAGCGATCCGGTAGCGGCGAAAAGCGGCGAAAATGGACGCCGCAGCGATCGGTGGGGCGAGAACGTATCGTTGCGTTGGGGAGCATCGCGGCGAACGGGATCTGCCGGCGGGCGGATTGTGCGACCGTGCATCGTCGAATCCGGGGCCGTGGGGGCGCGCCTCGGGCATCCGGTCGGGTCAATCCAGCAGCGACGAGCGCTGTGTCGGGACGAGCCCGGGGAGAGGGGCGGAGCGTCGCCGGGGACGGGGCGGGGCATGGCGGATGCACCTCATACTTCCGGGGAGTCGGGTGCATGACCACGCATGAGTCGATCTTCCAGGCACTGCCTTGTCCAGCGCTGGTCTTCGATCGGCAGGGCCGTCTCGAGAGCGCGAATACTGCAGCCTTGGAGCTGCTGTGGGCGCGCTCCGCCCTCGGGATCGGGCTCGAGCTGCAGTCCGTTCCCGAGCTCGTCGAGGAGGCGAGGTCCTTCGCGCGAAGCCAGGACGCGGAGCGGATACGCGAGCTGGAGCTGCTGACGCGATCCGGTCCGCGCGCGATTCGAATCGTCCTACGACGTATCTCGGAGGAGCGGGACGACGGCTTCCTCGCGACGCTTCAGGCGGTGTCCGAGTTGCAGCGGGATTCTGGAAGGCCGGGCGACGAAGCGGGGGCGCTCGACGCTCTGGACGTCCTGGGACAACGCGTTCGATCGTCGATGCAGGGAGTGCTCGGTTTGACCGGGCTCCTCACCGCCTCGGCGCTGGATGCGTCGCAGGCCGAGGTCGTGAGGTCCATCGCCGCCAGTGCGGAGTCCTTGATCACGCTGGTCGAAGACTGGCGCGATCGGACCAGAATGGAAGGGCCTTTCTCAGAGACCCGCCCCTTCTCGCTGCGGGGTGTCGTCGAAGAGGCCATGAACGAGGCGCGGGCCCTCACTGACCACCGAGGCGTCTCGATCCTCGCCGAAGTCGCAGCGGATGCCCCGCAGGTCCTCTCTGGTGATGTCCGGCACTTTCGGCAGGCGCTGGTTCACCTGGTGAGCAGCATGGCGGAGGAGGTCCCCAACTCCCCCATACACGTTCGCGTCGGCGGCCAGCCGCGTGCCGGTGGGGCGTTCGTGGTGCACGGGACCATCTCCGGCCAGGGCGTCTCCGCGGCCGATCTGGAGCCCTCCGTGCACTCGACGCTGCTCGCGTCCACGCGGCTGGCGGCGTGGTTCTCTCGCAAGACGATCGAGAAGATGGGCGGGAGCGTGTGGGTCGAGGTCGACAGCGGGGGCACGCCTGTGTGTCACTTCAGGCTCGGCTTCCGGTGTTTCAGCGCGGGGGGAAGAGTCGAAGCGGTCGATTACGACCTGGGAGCCACGATCGAGTCTGCCGTGATCGAGCCGGCGCTCTTCGACTACGACGACGCGCTCGACATGCTCGACGGGGAGGAGGATCTGCTGCAGCAGGTGGCAGAGGTGTTCCTGGAGGACTGTCCCCACACGATGAGCGAGATCGGGGCAGCGTTGGAGCGACGGGACATGGAGTCGGTGGCGATGTCCGCGCACCGGCTCAGAGGGGCGCTTGGAACGCTCGCGGCGCACCCGGCGCACGCGGCCACCGGTCGCCTGGAGCGCGCAGCGTTGGACGGTGATCCCGCCGCGATCGGGCAGGCCTGGGCAGACCTCCGGTCGGACGTCGATCGGCTGCTTCCTGCGCTTCGGGAGCACTTCCGGTCGCTGTGAAGGAGCGGTCGCGAGACGCAATTTTCTCGTTGCTCTCGACCGCAGAGGGAGCCGCGGTCACGAGGGACGGGGGGCGCCGAGTCAGCGCGCAGGCAGCTCGATCGAGACGAAGCGTGCTTCCGCGCCCGCGAGGGTCGCTCTTGCCACGGCGGTGAGGACGCGGTTTCCTCCCGGCCACGCGAGGCCGCGAGGAGCGCCGTCGAGCTGCGCTTCGCCGTTGGGTGCGAGCGAGGCTCCGTCGAAGGCCACGACGCGACCGCAGGCCCCATCCGCGACAACCACGCTGTCGTCGGTCACGACGAGTCCGGAAGCCGAGCACAGACCTAGCGGGTAGGGCAGCGTCGTGCTCGTTGCGATTCGCGTCCCGGTGAGGTCGTAGCGCGCAAGCGCGAGGGGACCGGTCGTCGTCTGCTGCTCGACGGCGACGAAGCTCTGGCCGTCGGGAGCGGGGGCGACGGCGAGGACAGCCAGGGGCTGGTCCGGGAGCTCGAGGGGAGCGACCTCGCAGGAAGCGGGGGCTCCGAGGTCCGTGGCGAAGGTCAGCAGGGGAGAGCGCACGAAGACCCCGAGGGCATGCCCGTCGCCGTTCGATGCGATCCAACGCACGCGGACATCCGCGTTCTCGGAGAGGCACGTCCCGGCTTCGGATCCATCGCTGTCGAGCAGCAGGGTGCGGTCGGACATTGTGATGATCGCGCGGCCTGCAGGGAGCGGAGCGGCGGAGACGGCGGCGATCGCGACGCGTCCGTTCTGGCCGAAGGCCGCGATGGGCTCGGTGGGGCAAGCGTCGGTTCCGAGGGCGAATGCGAGGACGGCGTCGTGGGAGGCGACGATCAACCGGCTCTGAAGGGCGGCGACGGATCGCACGACGGCGAGGGGGTCGGGGCCACCGATGGGAGCGATGGCGCAAGGGGTGGAGGCGAGGGAGGACAGGGCGGGGGAATCGACTGCCACATCGGGCGGTGCGGCGTCGGTGGCAGCGGCGGCATCGACGGCGCCGAGGTAGTAGGTCTCGGTGGCATCATCGTCGCAGGCAGCCACGAGCGTGGCGGCAGCGAGGGCAAGGCAGCGGGCTCGTAGGGGGCTCGGCACGCGCAACAGCTAGCGCGAACGTGGGGGCTTGTACAGGACGATGACCGGGGGCGGGACGGCGGGCGAGGATTGCCCCGTGCGGGAGGTGCGGCTATGCACCTGCGCCTCGGAGCCCCCGATTGTCCCGCCTCCCCGTCAGGGGAGGGTCAGCCCGTGAAGGAGTACAGCGTCATGACCGCAACGCTTCGCAAGATCGAGTTCTACAAGCACGACCTCGGCGCCGAGGAGCTCGCGTCGCTGCAGAAGACGCTCGGCTCGCTCTTTCTCACCACAGGACCGCGGGTGGCGGAGTTCGAGCGGGGGCTCGGGGAGTACCTCGGCGTGCCCCACGTGGTCGGGGTGACGAGCTGCACCGAGGGGTTGATGCTGGCGCTGATGGCGTTCGGGGTCGGGGCGGGGGACGAGGTCATCACGACCCCGATGACGTTCATCGCAACGCCGAACTCGGCGTTGTACGTGGGGGCCACGCCGGTGTTTGCGGACGTGGACCCGCAGACTGCGCTGATCGATCCGGAGGCGGTGGAGGCAGCGATCACGACGAAGACGAAGGCGATCATCGCGGTGCATCTGTACGGTCAGATGGCTGATGTGAAGCGGCTCCGGCAGATCGCGGACAAGCACCATCTGGTGCTGATCGAGGATTCGGCGCACGGCGTGGAGATGCGCAGGGACGGGGCGGCCCCGGGGCAGGTGGGGGATGCCGCGGTGTTCAGCTTCTACGCGACGAAGACCATCACGAGCGGCGACGGCGGGGCCATCGCGGTGCGGGATCCTGCGATTGCGGAGCGCCTGCGGCGGTTGCGCAACCACGGCATGTCGAAGGACGCCGCGTCGCGCTACACAGGCAGCTACAAGCACTGGGACATGGTCGAGCTCGGCTACAAGTGCGGCCTGAGCGACCTCGATGCGGCGCTGCTTCTGCCGCAGCTGCCGAGGCTCGACAAGCGTTGCGCGAGCCGCGAAGCCGCGGTGCGCAAGTACGAGGAGCTGCTCACCGGCGTCCCGGGCACCCGTCTGTTGAAGTGGACCGGACGCAGCGCGCACCACCTGTTCACGTTCCTCGCGCCGGAGGGGCGTCGCGACGCGATGCTCGAAGCGCTGGGAGCGCGCAACATCGGCGTGGCGGTCAACTACCGGGCGGTCCACCTGCTCTCGTACTATCGGGAGCGCTTCGGCTTCAAGCCGGGGGCGTTCCCTCACGCCGAAGAGATCGGCGACCGGACGCTCACCCTCCCGCTCTACCCGTGGATCCCCCTCGACGACGTCGCGTACGTCGTTGGCCACGTGCGCGATGTCATCGCCGGTGCGGCATGACGAACTCCTGGCCTCCTTCGACGACGTGGAACACGTCACCGACCGAGCTCGCCATGGGGCGTTCCCAGGCCGAGCCCGCGCTCGTCTACTCCGTGGTCATCCCTGTTTTCAACGAGCAGGAGAACGTCGAGCGCGTCGTAGAGCGCGTGACCAAGGTTTTCGACGGCATCGGTGAGTCGTACGAGATGGTGTTCGTGGACGACGGCAGCCGGGATCGGACGCCGGAGCTGCTGCGGTCGCTGTGCGACAGGTACCCGCAGGTGCGCGCCGTACGATTTGCTCGCAACTTCGGGCAGGAAGCGGCGGTGCAGGCGGGGTACCTGTTCGCGCGGGGCAAGTGGATCGTGCAGATGGATGGCGATCTGCAGAATCCGCCGGAGGAAGTGCACAAGCTCCTCGCCAAGCGCGACGAAGGTTGGGACATCGTGTACGGCGTGCGCACGGGGCGGCGGGATCCGCTGTTCCGCAAGATCGCCTCCGAGGGCATGCGCTGGACCATGCGTCGCATGCTGAAGATCGAGCTGCCGAAGGACATCTCGACCTTCCGGCTGATGAGGGCATCCACCGCGAAGCTCCTGGCGAGCATGCCCGAGCGCAACAAGTTCCTGTCGGCGCTCGCTTGCTGGATTGGCGCGCGGTACACGAACGTCGACGTTGCCCACGCTGCCAGGGCCGCCGGAAGTACCAAGTACAACCTCGGCAAGCTCGTCAACAACACCTTCGACCTCGTCGTCGGCTTCTCCTCGCGTCCTCTGCGCCTGCTCGGCATGACCGGGCTGCTCTTCGCCCTGCTCGGCTTCGGCCTCGGCGCCTGGGCGGTCATCGCCAAGCTCGTCTGGAACACCATGATGGGGTGGTCGTCGATCTTCGCTGCGGTCGTGACCCTCGGAGGCATGCAGCTCGCCGCCATCAGCCTCATCGGCGAGTACGTCGCGCGCATCTTCGTCCAGACCCAGCAGCGTCCCCTGTTCATGGTTGCCGAACACATGGGGCGCGCGGGGAAGCGAGGGAGCGCGGCCGATGGCGATGCCGCGAGCACGTCCCGTCCCGCCCTCGGCGATGCCACCGATTCCGCGACGGAGCATGAGAGCTCCGCGGCGAACGCCCCATCCTGATTCCCGGGAGGACTCACCTTGTCCAGACACGTCTTCATCGTCGGATGCGGTTTCCCGCAGCTCGGGCTCATCCGCGCGGCCAGGAGCCTCGGCTTCGAGATCACGGGCGCAGACCTCAACCCGCAGGCGATCGGGGTCCCGCTCGTGGACCACTTCGTGCGCGCGTCCACAGGGGACGCCGATGCCATCTCCGACGCGTTCAAGGCATCGGGCGCCAGGGGCATTGCCACGAGCGGCTCGGAGCTCGCGCTCACGATCACCGCCGCCGCAGCGCACAGGCTCGGGCTGCCGTTCTATGCAGATCCCGACACGGTCCACCGCTGCCAGGCGAAGGACGCGATGCGGGCGGGCTACGGCGAGGCTGGGCTCCCGGTGCCGCGCTTCGCCGGCTGCGCCGGGTTCGATCAGGCCGCGCAGTTCGTGGCCGACGTGGGCCTTCCCGTGGTGATCAAGCCCGCTCACGGCTGGGGCCAGCGCGGCGTCTCGCGGGTCGATCACCCCCACGAGCTGGCTCCCGCGGTGCAGCGCGCCTGCTCCCAGTCGCACGGCGGGGGAGGATGCGTGGTCGAGGAGTTCCTTTCGGGTCACGAAGTATCCGTCAACGGGTGGATCGAGGACGGCGAGCTGGTCGCCTACTGCGTGACCGATCGCGAGGTTTTCCCCGGGACGGCACCGCTGGGCGTGATGCAGAGCGAGGTGTACCCGAGCGTGCTCGATGCCGCCTCGGTCGAGCGTGCGATCGACGCTGCGCGGCGCGGCGCCAGGGCC
>CAYMUE010000247.1:0-7413 GCA_964393505.1 uncultured Polyangiaceae bacterium | reverse complement strand
TGCGCACCTTCCGGGAGGTGCACGCGCCATGCGGGTTTCACTGCCCCTGCCAGGTCGATGCCCTCGGTGCCGGAGAGCGTGGCGCGGAGCTGAACGCGACCGGTGGTCCGATCGACGGAGCCGGCGACAGCGGCCTGGATGGTGCGGTAGACGACGGGGATCTCGAGCTCGGCGCCTCCGGCAGCGATGAGACGAAGGCTCGTGGGGTGGACCTTGCCGAAGTCGATGGCGGAGGGGATCGGCATGGGCTCGCCCTGATCGAACGCGATGCGCATCGAGGAGGACTCGCCGCCGAGGGAGAGCACGGTGTAGGGCGTGACCTCGAGGCCACCGTCGCGAAGCGCGCCATGCCCCTGCCGGACCTCCGGGGTGATGACTCTGACGCTTCTCTTCACCGAAGCGATGCCGAGGTACTCCTCGGTGTCGATGGCGCGCACGGACACGTAGTAGGTACCGACCGGGATCTTCTCGGCGCGAAAGCTGCGGACGTTGGCGGGGATCTCCTGCCGGGCGAGCAGATCGCCGAAGGCTTCGTCGCGCGCGATCTCGAAACGATATGCCTTGGCCTTCTCCACCGCCTGCCAGCCTGCCGTGAGCGTGGCGCCGTCCTGGGGCGACGCCATGACGATCGCGGGAAAGCCTCCGGGTTCCCACTGCGGCGCCGGAGGGAGCGGGCGGGGCGCGACCGGAGGCTGCGTACCCACGAACCGCGTTCCGTGGTTCGTTGGGACATCGACCTTCTTGCCGCCGTTGCGCACCGCCGCGGAGCCGTCGAAGACCGCCACGGTGGTGCGGTCGCCCTTGCGCTGCACGACGGTGTCTCGCGAGGTGGCTTGCACGTCGCCTCCCCCCGCGACGCCGACACGAGCCGAGTCGCCGCGCAGAGCGGCGAGTCCTGCGCGCACCTCCCCTTGCTCGAGATCGACCGTGGGTCGCACGTTCTTCCGGACGTTGGTCCTGGCAGCCGTCCCGTACACGACGACGAGCGTGTTCTCGGCGAGGAAGATGCGGGTGCGATCGACGAACTCGATATCGGCCCGTCCGGTCTCGAGGGTGTTGACGTTGTGGCCTTTGTAGAGCGGCGCACCGGATTGGACGGCGGACCAACCGCCGCCGGAGGGGCGAGCCTGCACGGCAGGGGACATCGACTTGACGCGCGCGTCGGGGACCGATGTGACCGAGGCCGGCAGGACCAGGGTGGCGCCTTCGGGGAGTTCGCGGGAGGAGCAGTCGATGCTGTTGTAGCGGAGCAGGAGGGCGACGTGTTGTGGGGAGCCGTAGACGGACTTGGAGATGATGGCGCAGGATTCGCCCTTCTGGACGACCCACTGCACGACGGGTTCGGGATAGCCTGGGGTCGAGGTGGCTGCGAAGGCGGAGAGCGACACAAGGGAAGCGGCGATCCCGGCCAGCCAGGTCAGCGGCGAGAGGCTGCGCGCAGCGATCCACGAGCAGGCGACGGAAGCCTCGCGCTTCTCACCACGAGTGTCGCTCCGCTGCAGGCAGGTCGAACCGTCGAGCATGACCCGCAGCGTGCAACATCGGGTGCGTCGCAGCAACAGGTGGGTTTGAGGCCCGAAGCGTTCGAAGCCGGGCGCATCGATGCCGATGATCCTCAGGGGGAGCGGAGCTGGATGCGGACTACGGGCATCGGGGGAGACGATTCGAGGCTCTTTTCTCGTGCATTTCTTCCGAAGCGGCGTGGCATGAGCCGTGCTTTTCGGAGGGCGTGGGATTCCTGCACGAAGCAAGAGCCGTCATGTTCGGCGATGGGGTCGAGGACCCGTGGGACAGGCTGGTTCAGCGCGCTGCGGAAGTCGCCGACACACCCATCGCGTGCATCGCACTCCAGGCGGGTCCTTCGCTCGTGTTTCGCAGTCAGGTGGGCCTGCCCGAGGCGCTGTCGCTGTCCGGAGGAGCGAGGCTCTCGCACTGGCCGATCCGCTTCACCTCGTCCGAGGATCCCCCGCTCCGATTGTTCGTCGATCCGCAGCAGGAGATGCCCGATTCGGCGGCCCGCCTCATCGGGAGCTTCTCGGCGCTCGCCGTGCCGATCGCCGTCGGGGACGGACTCGCGGGCGCCCTCACCGTCATCGATCCCAAGAACCGCGAGTTCCCACCGTTCGTCGCCGACGACCTGCGGATCCTCTGGATCCATGCATCGAGGGGGGTTCGGGACAGGGTTTCCCACGCGGTGATCGACGCGCTTCGCGACACGCTCGTGGATCCGCACGCGCTCAATCGCTCGATCGTCGATGCGGCGAAGGAAGCTCGGTGGGCGTGCGATCGGCTGCGCATGGCCAGCGCCCGCGCGCGGTGGCACGTGACTGGGCAACTGCCTGCGACGCTGGAGTTCGTGGGCGTGGTGGACGACGCGCTGCTCGCGGCGGCGGAGCTGTCGCGGAACCTGGACCGGATTCTGAGCGCGTTGCGCAAGTCGCAGCCCCAGGCCGGTCTCGATCAGGTCCGCTCCGCCCTTGCCGACGCTCTGCTCGTCGGGCCCGCCTATGCCCCCGTACTGCGCATCGCCCGCGCGTCCCGGGCAGCGCTCCGCACCGCGACCCTGTGCGGGGCTGCCCTGGCGGCGCTGCCGCCGGCGGTGGACCTCGAGCTCTGGTCGGCGGACATCATGGAGACGCTCGTTCAGGCTTCCACGGAATTGCTCAAAGTGCGAACCTCGTCCCCGGCCGCTTGAGTGGGTCCGCCTGCTCGTGACGCCGTGGAAGTCTTCCGTGTTCGCGTGACCCGATGAGCCAGTTCCGACTCCTGCCGTTGTTCCTTGGTTGCGGCGCGCTGCTGTGCTGGAGCGCACGCGCGACCGCGCAGAGCCTCGCACTCGCGCTCGATCGGCTGCAGCCAGCCCCCGCAGGCGACCCCTTCCTCGGGGTGGAAGCGGCACCGACCGGGGCGCCGGGACGGCTCTCCGCCAGCCTGCTCGCGTCGTACGCTCGCAACCCGCTGGTCTACAAGCTCGGCGACAATGAGACCTCCGTGATCCGCTACCAGGCGATCGCCCACGTGGGAATCGCGTGGGAGCCGACTTCCCGTTGGAAGCTCGACGTCGCGTTGCCCATGACGTTCGCGCAGGGGGGGCGACAGATGACGACCGGATCCTACGAGCTGTCGGCGCCGGACTCCCAGTCCGTGGGGCAGCCCCGCCTCGGCGCACGCGTGCTGCTCTCCCCCCAATCCGGCGCGATCCCTGCCGTCGCAGTGTCGATGCGCGTCTTCCTCCCGCGCGCGACCTCCGACGACTTCGCCGGCTCGGAGTCGTTGCGCTACACGCCGGCAATCACCATCGGCGGAGCGTATCCGCGTTGGATCTGGAGCGCCTCGCTCTCCCGCCTCGTGCGCTCGGAGAGCGACTCGCACGCCGATCTGGCGGGCAGCGAGGTGGGGCTTTCGGGCGCTGTGGCGCTGCGGTCAGGTCCATGGCAGCTAGGGCCCGAAGGGTGGGCCGCCACGGTCGCCGACGGGCGCACGCACGCGTTCCGCAGAGCGACCACGAGCACGGAGGTGCTGCTGGGGGCTCGGTACGCGTTCGGTCCGCTCACGTTCATGCTCGCGGGAGGTCCCGGGCTCGCACGCGGAGTCGGCACTCCAAGCTACCGTGTGGTCGCCGGGCTGTCGTTCTCCACCGAGGCCGCCGCGTCTTCGGAAACTGCTTCGTCCCACGAATCATCTTTCGACGACCTGGTTCATCCGGAGCAGCCCGGACAACCGTCGGCGCGCCCCGCGGGTGTGCAGCGGGCGACGGTGGTGGTGGATCGCGACGCGGACGGGGTGGTGGACACGGAGGACGGTTGTCCGGAGGTGGCGGGCGATCCAGCGGCGGCGGCGCCGAAGCGGGGCTGTCCGGCGGATCAGGACGGAGACGGCATTGCAGATGGAGACGACCGCTGTCCGACGGCGGCGGGCGCATCGAACCCCGATCCGGCGAAGCACGGATGTCCGAAGGACACGGACGGCGACGGGATCGCGGACGGACAGGACGCGTGCGTTCAGGAGAGAGGGCCTGCGACGCAGGATCCGAAGACGAACGGGTGTCCGACGGCAGCGCGGGTGCTGGGGCCGCAGATCGTGATCCAGGAGCAGATTCTGTTCGAAACGGGAAGCGATCGGATTCTGGAGCAGAGCGTTCACGTGCTGCAGTCGGTGGCCGACGTGATGCTCGGCCACCCGGACATCGCGCGGGTGGCCGTGGATGGGCACACGGACAACGTCGGGGTGGATGGGCAAAACCTGCAGCTTTCGCAGAGGCGCGCGCTGGCGATCGTGCGTTGGCTGGTCGATCACGGGATCGACGCGCGCAGGCTCGAGACGCGGGCGTTCGGTGCGCGCAGGCCGATTGCGGACAACAAGACTCCGGAGGGGCGGGCGAAGAACCGTCGCGTGGAGTTCTTGATCCGGAAGCGGACCGTGGACGGCGAGGCGGGCTGGAAGGACGGGCCGGTGGACTGAAGATGCGGGCGCTGTACTCGATCCGGACCAAGGCGGTCGTGCTGCTGCTGCTGGTGGCGGCGCTGCCGGCGGTGACGAGCCTGTGGCTCCTGATGCGGGCGAGCCGCAACGCCGTCCGCACGGCCGAGAAGCAGCTCCAGGCCTCGATTCTGGCCGAAGTGGCCGCGATGACGGTGCGCGTGGTGCGGGACACGCAGACCGACGCCGAGACCGTGGCCCACGCGCTGGGCGAAGCTGCCAGCTCGAACCTTCCCGAGGACCAGTCGATGGCCGGGGTGCGCGCGGTGCTCGCCACGCGACGCTCCATCCAGGCGGTGCGGTTCGAGGTGCCCGCAGCGAGAATCGACACGGTGCTGCGCACGACCCACGCGGTGAAGGATCCTCCAGTCTCCGACGTCAGGCTGCGCGAACGGGCAGACGAGCACGGCGTGGCGCTATCGGTGACCGGGCCACGGACAGCGACGCTCGTGGTGCCGATCCTCGCCTCGGACAGGGTTGCGAGCGCCCGTGCCGCCAAGGGCTACGTGACCGTCGAGCTGGATCTGGCGATGCTCGAAGCCCGACTCATGGGGATCATCGACGAGCGATTTCCCCATGAGACCGCGGCTATTGCGGTCGTCGATGGGAACCGTCGCATCGTGGCCGCCCACGGAGTCCAGGCCGATGTCGTCGGCGGAAGCGACGCGTCGAAGCTGCCGGTGCTGTCGGCGCTCCCGGACGGGCTCGCGTGGGATCGGCGCGTGGCGGTGGTGAGCGAGCACGACGAGGGAGGCGTCCGCATGGTCGGCGCCGTCGAGACCGTGGAGGATCTGGGCTGGGTCGTGGCGGTGTGGCGACCCGAGCGCGTGGCCTATGCGGCGCTCGACAAGATGCGGTCCGATGGCTTGCGGGTCACCGTGGCGGCCCTTCTGATCGCGCTCCTCGTGGGGCTGCTGGCTGCACGGTCGGTGATCCGGCCCATCCTGCTGCTGGTGACGCAGGCGCGGCTCATCGGCCAGCGCAGGTGGCGTGAGGTGAGCATGCCGAAGCTGGGCCGCGGCGAGTTCGGCACGCTCGCGGGTTCCCTCGGCAAGATGGCGTCGGACCTGGAACAGGGCGAGCGGAAGATCGCCGAGGAGGCGCGCCTGCGAGGGGATCTGAGTCGCTACCTGAGCCGGGATCTGGTCAGCGCGATCGTGGACGGCAGGCAGAACCTGGAGCTGGGTGGGCAGCGGATGAAGGTGACGGTGCTGTTCGCCGATGTGGTCGCGTTCACGCCGCTGGCGGAGAGCCGTTCGGCGGAGCAGGTCGTGGCGCTGCTCAACGAGCTGTTCTCGTTGCTGACGGAGATCGTGTTCCGCCACGAGGGGACGGTGGACAAGTTCATCGGCGACTGCCTGATGGCGGTGTGGGGAGCGCCGGTGGCCACGCAGGATCACGCGGAGCGGGCGCTCGCCGCCGCGGAAGACATGATGCGCTTCCTGGAGAACGCCAACGAGCTGTGGCGGGACAAGTACGGCGTCGAGATACGTCTCGCGATCGGGGTCAACTCCGGCGACGCCATCGTGGGCAACATCGGCTCGGACAAGCGGATGGAGTACACGGTCATCGGGGATGTGGTGAACGTGGCCGCGCGCCTCGAAGCGATCGCTGCGCCCAACCAGGTACTGGTGGGACAGGAGACCGAAGCGCTCGGACGCGATGCGTGCTCTCTCCTCCCGCTCGGAGAACGACGCCTCACGGGGCGCGAGAAGGCGATGGCGGTCTACGAGCTCGACACCGCTTGAGCGGCACGGCGTGCTGACGCCTCCGGGCTCGATCGGCTCGCCGACCATCAAGGAGCAACCGTCGAGCAGCACATGCCTGCAGAGCATGGACACTGCAGCCGCCACGACCCACGCGGAGAGACCGCTGGAGGGGACGCGGAGGCGGCGGGGCGTCACGGCGTCGAACCTGTCGGCGGCGACGGGAGCTCCAGCGCTGCCATGAAGGCCTCGGCGCACTGCGCTGCCGTGTAGGGCTTGTTGAGGAACCCGGAAGGCTGATCCGGGCCGAAGCGTGTCGCGGCGTCGCTCTCCGCGTAGCCGCTCGTCACCACGATCGGGATGTCGGGCCGGACCGAGCGGATCCGCGCGAAGGCTTCCGGACCGTCCATGACCGGCATGGCCGTGGCCTCCGGGATCCCGCTTCCCGTGTCGCTCACCTCGAGGAACACGCACTCTCCCTCGGGCAGGGTCTGGTTACCGATCAGCCGGCGCAGGTACCTACCCACCCACGACCCCCAAGTGGTTGGTCACGACGCGTTGCCGCGTTGCATGGTGGAGTCCCTTTTCTTCGGGTTCTTGGTTGGCCTCTCGGTGCGGGAAGCGTATTCTCGTCGGAACGTGCGGTATTTCCATGTCCCCGGGGAGGTTGCCGTGCCATTTCGTGTCGGACGGTTCCACCTGTTGCCGGTCGCGCTTTGCGCCCTCTGCGGTTGTTCGAACGGAGGTGACGAGGTCGCCTCGGAGTCCACCTCCCGATCCGCGGCCGCGCTCGTGGGCGGACAGGTCGACGATCAGACCTCGCCCTTGTTCCCTTCCACCGGCCTGTTGAAGTATCGGGCGAGTGCGGCGGAGGTGGGTATCTGTACTGCCACGATGTTGTCGTGCTCCGTGGGGATCACTGCGGCCCATTGCTTCTGCAAGCAGGGGAGCAAGGGCGCGGCAATCGAGGGCGGTGGAAATCTCTACGGAGACCTTGGCTCCCACATAGGCTTCGACGTGGACGAACACGTCGAATTAGGGACCGGCCATTCGCTCGCGATTGCAGCCATTGAGCAGACTGTGTGTACGGACCAGGTTCAGCCGCGCGATCTTGCTGTCTTCAGCCTGGCGGATGAAAAGAGCAACGCGAAGAAGAAGGCGCTCCGGGCACTCCGGACGGCCGTGATCGCGGAGACGGGAGCTGCCGTGGTTGGAGCGCAGACCATCG
>CAYMUE010000246.1:0-7446 GCA_964393505.1 uncultured Polyangiaceae bacterium | reverse complement strand
GAAGCCGACGCCGAAGCGCTTGCGACTCGCGCGAAGGCGCGCGTGCGACGCGATAATGACGAGGGTCAGGGCAATCGAGAGCCCCGCGACGACCCTGGCCACGCGCGTTCCATCCACGGTCCCAACCCTTGCACAGCCGCAACGCGGCGGGCACCCCCCTGGTCGCCACGGCCGTCCGTCCTTCAGACAACCGCGCAGCGGAACGGTGTTTGACCCCGGCGCTCACGAGTCATACACGTTGGAACGATGTCGACGATCCGCTCCCTGCACCTGCACGCGGGCATGCTCCTGCTCGCCTCGTCCCTCGCCGCCTGCTCTTCCTCCGACTCGACCGACCCCGGCGGCGCTGCCGGATCGGCCGGCTCCTCGACCGATGCCGCGGCTCCCGAGACCGGCGCGTCGTGCACGGAAAACGGGCCCCTCGATCTCGACGGCACATGGGTCGCGCGGCTCGATCTCGAGCTCGATCTGCGCAGCCAGGCGGGCGGCGCCGCCACCCTGTGCCCCGATCAGCAGACCGGTCGCGCCAGCATGATCGTGGTCTTCTCCAACTCCCACGCCCCGGGCTCCACCGCGATCGAAAGCGTCCAGCCCATCGTCTGCTCCCTCGAGCTCCCCGAGCTCACCGGCATGGTCGGCGAGTGCGACCCCTCCGCCCCGCAACTGATGAGCATCAACCTGATCGCCTCCCCAGCTCTGCAGAAGACCCTCCACGCGGTCCCCGTCGCCCCCGTGAAGGCCTCCCTCGCCTCGACCGATCCCGGCGCCGCGATCACCATCGACCGCTTCGTGCTCACGGGCGGCACCCGCAAGACCACCGACCCGCTTCCTGCCTGGGATGCGACCCTCCCGGGCTGCGGGCCGAGCGACGCGAACATCGGACGATCGCCCACGTGCGAGCAGGGCTGCGTGGACGACTGCGGGGCGCTGGTGGACGACGACGCCGACGGGTGGGCGGCGACGACGTTTCACATCTGCGGCTACACGAGCGACGACAAGACGTCGGGGGTGCAGTGCCGGGCAGAGAGCCCGAGCGAGGCCGGGGTCGTGGTGCAAGGCAAGCTCATGATGGCGTTCCTTGTCGATCCGCTGCTCCAGGGCAAGGCGCTGTCGTCGTGCGAGGTGCGCGGGGGAGCCGATGCGCGCGTGCTGTATCACGTGCTCGGAGGCGACATCTACCTGGCGAACTCGGCGCTGAGCGTGGTGAGCTCGTTCAAGTCGTTGCCGCTGTTCGACGTGGATCCGAAGACGAGCGTGTTCCGGATGCTCCGCGTGGACGGCAAGCACGCCTCGCAGGACTGGGGGCTCGGGGGTGTCGATCCGGAAGCCGCGTGCGCGACGGCGCTGCAGCACGTCAACGAGCTGCTCTGATCGAGCCGCGTCTCGATTCTTTCGTAAGAAGAACCTTTCCCGCCGCAGTCACGCGGCGGGATTCGGTCATTGGGTGGGACGGGAGGAGAGAGGCTACTGCAGAGTGGGCTGACAGCAGCCGCTGATGCAGTACTCCTTGGTGGGGCAGGCGGGCTGGTCGGGCTGGCCGCAGGGGTTGCGCCCGGTCGGACACTCCTGCGTGGTGCAGTCGTCGGGCAGCTCGGTCTTGCCAAAGCACAGCTCGCAGTGAGCGCAGGTGTTGAGACACCCGGTGGTCGGCGTGCAGGGGTGGCACTTCGCCGGGTTGTTCAGCTCCGCGAGCGTGCATTCCTGATCGCCGTTCGCGTAGGTGATCGAACCGAGCCAGATCCACTGGTTGGAGCCGGGGACGATCTCGCAGCACCCGAAACAGTCGCAACCGTTGGGCACCAGGGGCCCGCAGATGTTCAGGCAGGTCTGGCTCTGATTATTGGGGCAATCGGAGGAGCCAACCATGCTCGCGTCGTACTTGCACTTCTCCTCAGGATACGGCGGAGTGCCTTGCTCGAACGGATCGCACTTGTGGTTCCAGTAGCAGCTGTCGTTGCCAGCGCCGGTGTCTCCGTCGAAGTAGCAGTCCTGCTTGCAGGGTGCGCTGTTCTGGCCGGGGATCCCGCCCCACAGCCCCTGCTCCGTGTTGTCGCACGGCCCCATGCACATCGAGTCCTTCGAGTCGATCTTGCAGTCACCGTCGTTGTCCAGGCAGTCGCCGCACTCGTACACGTGGCCCTGGCACGCAGTCACGACGCAGGCGCCCTTCGTGCACCCGACCCCAACCACGCACGACTCCCCACACACCGTGCACTTGGAGTCGTCTCCCACGGTCACGCACTTGTCGAGCACCGGATCGCAGCTCGCGCTCGTGCAGGCGATGCCATCATCGGGGCACTGCGCGGGCGGCCCTGCCACGCACCCCGTCGTCGCGTTGGCGAGCGGGTTGGAGGGATCGCACTGCTCGGAGCCGTTGCAGAACTTGAAGTCCGTACACGCCGTGTCGTCGGGCGTGTGCACGCACTGCTTCTGCGCCTCACTGCACGCATCGGTCGTACAAGCCTTGCCGTCGTCGCAGTTGGGGATGCTGTTCTCGACCGCAACGCAGCCCGCGTTCACATCACACTTGTCCGCGCCGTCGCAGAACATGGCGTTGTCGCACACCGAATCCATCGGCACGTGCGCGCACGTGTCGTTGGCCTCGTCGCAAGAGTCGAGTGTGCAGTTGAAGATGTCGGCGCACACGACGGCGACGCCGGGCTGGCACGTACCGGACGCGCACTTCTCCTCGCCATTGCAGTACAGCCCGTCGGAGCACTCCGCGTCGGAACCGCAGAGCGTGCCGGTCACGCAGCCGTTCTGCAGCGGAACGCAGAACTTCCCCGCTTCGCACTTGGTGTGGTCCGGCGTGTACGTGCACGCCTTGGCCACCTCGTCGCAGTCGTTCGTGCATGCGATGTTGTCGGTCGTGCACGCCAGCGGCCCCGGAACGCACGCCTTCGCAGTCACGTCGCACTTCTCCACGCCGTTGCAGAAGAACGAGTCGGCACACTTGCCGTCGTTGGGGACGTACGCGCACGCGTTCGCGCTCTCGTCGCAGGAATCGTCGGTGCACGGGATGTCATCCATGCACAGCGGAGGCTCGCCCGACACGCACCCGAAGGCCGCATCGCACTTCTCCTCGCCGTTGCAGTACAAGCCGTCCGTGCAAGCGGAATCGTCCGGCACGAACTTGCAGCTCTTGCTCGCCTCGTCGCAGCTCTCGGTCGTACACGCGAAGCTGTCGGCGCACACCACCGGGACCCCGTCCTGACAACCGGTCAGCGAGCACTTCTCGACACCGTTGCAGTAGGTCTGATCGTCGCACAACGCGTCCTGCAGCACGACCTCGCATTGCCCCGTCGCGCTCGCACAGAACTCCTTCGTGCACGAGATCCCGTCGTCGTTGCACACGACAGGAGTGCCCGCTACGCACTGCCCGGCCGCGCACGTCTCGATACCCGTGCACAGGTCGTTGTCCGAGCATTCGAGATCCGTCACGCACACCGGTACGATGACGTCGGCGCCGGCGTCCTGATCGGCTCCTGCAGCGCCTGCGGTGCCTGCAGCACCGGCTTCACCCGCGCTGCCCGCAGCACCGGCCTCACCTGCAGCACCGGCCTCACCTGCAGCACCGGCCTCACCTGCAGCACCGGCCTCACCTGCGGCACCGGCCTCACCTGCGGCACCGGCCTCACCTGCGGCACCGGCCTCACCCGCGGCACCGGCCTCACCCGCGGCACCGGCCTCACCCGCGGCACCGGCTTCGCCCGCGGTTCCTGCGCCGCCTGACGCGCCGCCCTGACCCGCGCCTCCGCCCCCTTGCCCCGCGGTGCCACCATTGCCTGAGGATCCTCCCGTGCCCGCGCTTCCGCCCGAGCCGGCCTTGCCGGAGGCTCCGGCCGTTCCCCCACCTTGTCCCGCGGCGCCGCCCTTTCCGGAGCTGCCGCCCTTGCCCGCCATGCCGTCTGTCGAAGCGTCGGAGACGCCGCCTCCCTCACCCCCCGGCTCTCCGTTCGAATCGTCGCCTCCGCAGGAGACGACCAGAAGCCCGGCCAGAGCCGAGGCAATCGCAAGGTATCTCGTCAGCTTCATCTGTGCCTCCCAACATGTGCTCGACCCGCGAAGCGGACCGAGGCCAAGCCGCAACGAGTGTACCTCGTTTCGATGCCGGGCCAAACGTCACGGATCGCGGTTGGACGAAAAAATCCAGGGTGACCCTGCGGACGTCCGTCCTCACCGCGGCACGTTTGAACAGGGGGGCCTACGGGGCGATCGCTGCCCTTCCGCGCTTGACCTGCTCCTGGGCATCCACCGACGCCACGAACTCGAACAGGACGTCGCCCTTGCGAGCATAAGCGTAAGCGGGCTTCCGATTGGCGAGGATCCGGTACATCTTGTCGGCCTCGGAGCTCTCGGTTGCGACGACCGTGGTGACCTGGATCTTGTGCTCCCCAGCCTGACACAGGGTCGCGCGCGCGGTCTTCACCCGCCCCTCGAGACGCGACTCGATCTCGTAGACCTTGTGGCGATCCACGATCTGGTCGGAGACGATTTTCCAGTCCGAAGGGAGCTGGGGAACAGGCGGATCGTCGGGCGAAGGACCTCGCGAGCACCCGCTCCCGACGACCCCCAGCAGAGCGATCCCAGCCGCCAGCGCGGTCCGTCGAGTCCACATGCTGCGCATGGTACTCCGCGGAGCGCCAGCGAGGGGACGGAACTCGCGCCGAGCGGCAGGGCGATCGCCGCTTGCGTGCGAGCCCGAAACTTGCTGCATTTCCAGCATGCGCAAGGCCCCCGCTCGATCGTCGCCCGGTGTCGCCCGCCCGGCCCTGTCGGCGACGCTCGTCGTCGCGGGCATCGCACTGGCGCCCGGCAGCCGTGCCCTCGCGGCGCCCTCTCCGGCCCCCGCGATCACGTCCGTGTCACCCGCCCCTTCTCTGTCCGCGACGATGCCGCCGCCGGCCTACTCCGGCAGCGCGATCGCCGGCACCGCAGCGAAGCTCGCCGAGACCCTTCACCCGCAGGCGCGTGCACCGATGGTGTTCTGCGGGGCCATCCGTTCCGACGCTGCCGCGCCTCGGGCGGCGGAGTTGTCGATGCGCATCGCCTCGGTGCTCGCGGGCGCCCTGGGCAATGGGGCACGCGCCGGTCGGTCGCCGGTCACGCTGGAGTCCGCGCGTCCCGCCGCCTCCGGAGCCGAGTCGTGGGTCTTCGTCGAGGTCGAGCTCGCTGCCGGGGAGCTGCGTGCGACCGCCGACGTGTACCCCGTTCCGCGCAACGTATGGGATCGCGCGCGCAACCCGGCGCCGGGGCCCTCGGCGCACGCTTTCTCCGCGGTGCGGATCGATGCCGAGGTCCGCAGCTTCCTGGCGCCCGTGCCGCTGGTCGCCCTGCGGGCCGAGAGGTTCAAGTTCGACGATCCGGAGGTGGTGGCGCTCGGGTGCGAGGACCTCGACACCGACGGTTCCCTCGACGTGCTGGCGGTCACGCGGCGCAACGTGACCCTCGGACGGCTGCGCGCCGGCAAGGTGCAAACGGTGCGGCGCACGGCGTGGAGCGATCTGTCACCGATCGCTGCGGCGCCCTGGCGCGAAGCGCTCGGCTCTTTGAGCTTCGCAGCGGCGGGCACGGTCGATGTGGGGGTGACCGATCGCGCGCGCATGGTCCGCCTGTCGTCGGACCTGCAGCCGATCGCAAGCCTCGACGGCATGCCCGTGCAGTCTCCGGTGGGCTCCGCGTGTGCGAAGGCCCATCCGGGCGCCTTCTTCGATCGCGTCACGCGCTGCATTGCGTCGGATCCCGATCCATCGCTCCAACTGCCCGCGGGCCCGTTCGACGCATGGGCGGCCGCGCGGGTCGTGCTCGCCGACGGGACGGCGCGGGACGTGTGGGCCGCGCGGGATCCCGGGGACGCCAGGCTGCAGCTTCGGGACGGCGCGGGGAGGACGGCTTCGGTGCCTCGCGTGGGTGCGCAGGTGGCGATTGCGGATCTCAATCTCGATGGGGATCCCGAGATCGTGAGTGGACGCGATGTGCTCGACGATCGCGACGACGGGTTGACGGTACGCACGTGGACCTCGGCGGGTGCGGTGGTCGAGCGGGGCGGGCTGCCGGTACCGGCGGGTGTGCTCGCGGTGGCAGCCTGTCCTCCCGACGGTCCCGGAACGAGAGCGATGGTCGTTGCGACGCGCAGCGAGCTGTGGGTGGTGCGTTGATCGCGCGACGGCAGTGGCTGCTCGGCTGCGCGAGCGCGGCGTTCGCCTCGACGGCGGTGCAGGGCGCGTGGGCCAGGGGACGCGTGCCGATCGGCGGCAGGGTGTCGATGAAGCTGCCGCACGACACCTCGCACGTCGATCCCCATGACCTGTCCGATCCGATGGCGGCGCTGGTGGGGCCTGCGCTGTTCGACACGGTGTACGCGCTCGACGCGGGCGGCAGCACCTACCCCGCCCTGGCCGACGGCATGCCGCGTCGGGAAGGGAGGCTCACGCGGGTGTGGCTGCGCGAAGGATTGCGCTCCGCACGCGGGCACACCATCGACGCGCGCGATCTGGTGGCCTCGATCGAGCGTGCGCGCAAGGCGGGTGCGGTCGCCGTGCTGGCGGAGGTTCCGGTCCCTTCGGTCGAGAAAGGGAACACGCGGGTGGCGGTCTTCCGCGACGTCGAGCCGGGCGTGATCGTCGCCGCGCTGTGCTCCCCGGTGACTGCCGTGGTCCCGCGGGGCTTCGTTCCGTCGTTGCCCGACGGCACCGGAGCGTTCAAGGCCGCGACTTCGGCGGATCGCATGGTGCTCACGCGCAACCGCAACGCTGCGCGGGGAGCATCGTTTCTCGAGGAGCTCGTGATCCAACGCGCCGCGGATCTGATCGATCCGATCCGCGCGTTCGAGGCGCGCAGCACGGACCTGGGATGGCTGGGGTCGTACGTGCACCAGCCGAGACCGGGGGCGGTGCCGTTCGACCTCGGCGCTGCGGCTTGGGTGGCGCTGCGCACGGGCAACGAGGCGGGAGAGTGGGGAGCGAGCGGCGTGGCACAGCGCCTCATCGACGCGATCCCCCCCACGCGGCTCGCGCACCTCGCGCTCGGCAGGCTCCCGGAGCCCTCGGGCAGTCCCGCTTGGGGCGGCCCCCCGTGCGATCTGCTGGTGTGCAGCGCGTCGTCGCACCTGGTGGAGATCGCGCGAACGCTCTCGGCGATCCTGTCGGCGCCAGGTCACGAGGTCACGGCCGCTCCGCTTGCACCCGCGGACCTGGTGCGGCGGCGCAAGAGCGGGGCGTACTCGATGATGCTCGACGTGGTGCGTCCGGTGGGACCGCCTGGGGTGGCGACGCTGCTCGCGCTCGCCACGGCGGACCAGGGAGCGGGGGCGAAGGCGATCGCGCGCCGCCCGCCTCGGCTGGGCTCCTATGCACCGCGCGTGCTTGCGCGCACGATGCGGCTCGGGGTGGTGGGTGAGCTGCGGGTCACCGGGGCGGCCATCGGCTCGCTGCGTCTGGCCGCGGC
>CAYMUE010000245.1:0-7477 GCA_964393505.1 uncultured Polyangiaceae bacterium | reverse complement strand
CGTCGGGCGACACGTCGGGCGACACGTCGGGCGACACGTCGGGCGACACGTCGGGAGCCCCGTCCCCTGGCACGTCCGGCGCGATGTCCGACGCCTGGTCGGGCAGGGTGTCGCTGCCGGAGTCGGCGCGGTCGGACAAAGCCTGGTCGGGGATGCCCGAATCCGCGGGCGGGGAAGCTTCGGCCTGGGACCCATCCCCTGCGGTCTGATCCGAAGCCGCTGCGTCCGAGGCGCCGGCGGCGCCGGTCTGGTCGAAGGCGGCATCGAAGTCGAGGGTACAGCCCTGCAGGCACAGGAGCGCGAAGAGCGAAGGAAGAGCGCTGCGAGTGATGTTCACACATCGAGAGTATCACGATGCGGCCCGCGGTCCTCGCTGAGTCGCATTGGTGCGTGGCTGCGTCCTCACGGGCACCGGGTGTTCCGGACAGGAAGAGGGCGTTTTCTCGCCGATCGCGCCTTGGCATGCGACTCGCTACAGGGCAAGCAGGACGCGATGAGGCGTCCTGGCCGGTGACCCGATAGCAAGAAGGCCCAGGAGCAATCCACGGCGTTGCGATGGTCCACCCCCGTCGTCCGACGGCTCCTGGGCTACCTTGCTGGCGGGTCACCGTGCACAGAAGAACCGCCTTCGGGCTCATCCTTGAGGAAGAGAAAGGTCCATGAAACGCCTGGCAGCACTTGCTTTCGGGGTGTTGGCGTTGACGGTAGCCACGGCTGCGAACGCAGAGAACCCGCACAAGAGTGGCAACTTCGGAGCCGGCCTCGTGCTCGGCTATCCGCACCTGGGAGCCAGCCTCAACTACTTCATGTCCAACGGGACCTCGCTGCAGATCGACCCGGTCCTGATCCTGCGCGACAACGCGGGAGACGGGAAGGACAACGGCAGCAAGGGATTCGGAGGTCGGGTGGACTTGCTGTTCTGGCCGTCCACGATCCACTCGTGGAGCTCGGTGGATCTGGACTGGTACTTCGGTCCGGGCGCGAACGTGTACGTGACCGGCAACGGCTTTGCGCTCGGCGCGGAGCTGCCGGTGGGCATCGGACTGGCCTTCAAGAAAGCCCCCATCGATCTGAACCTCGAAGCCGTTCCGCTGCTGCGTCTGGTCGACAGCGATGGAGTCGACTTGAGATTCGGTATCGGTGGAGCCCTGAACGCCCGCTACTACTTCTGACGCGTTCACGCGGCGACGGGGCGCGCTCTCAACGGTCGCCGCCCCTGCGGCGGGGCGAAGCGCGACGACGCAGCCACGCGGCGAGGGCCGCGAGGGCGGTCCACCAGGCTGCGGAGACCGGGCGGCCGGCAGATGCACAGGTGCAGCCGCCGTCTTCCTCCGCCGATGGGTACTCCCCTCCCCCGTCGAACACCGGCTGCGTGCCGGCCTCCTGCGTTCCCCCTGCCCCCGGAGCATCCGTCGCCGCGCCCGCGTCGTCTGGCGGCGTCGCATCGGACTGCCCGGCATCGGATCCGGCCGCGCCCCCTGCCCCGCCCACTCCCGTCGCGCCGTCGATCGCGAGAGTCCACGACTGCGGCGTCGTGAGCCCCTTCTGATCGCTTGCAAGAAGGGTCACGTCCACCTTGGGCGGTGAGCTCGCTTCCGGCTGCCACGTCACCACGCCGGTCTTCGAATCGACCAGCATCCCAGTCGGGCCCTTGTCGATCGCGAAGGTGATCACGTCACCAACATCGAGGTCGATCGCGTCGGCGTCGTACTGATACGCGGACCCCGCCTTGGCGGTGGTGAGGGGTTGGGTCTGGAAGCGAGGGGCATGGTTGTAGGGGGGAGCGATGACGAAGAACCCGCCGCTCACGGCGCGCTGGCTGCCGTGCGTGGGATTGTCGACGCCGCCGCCGGAGGGGTAGTTCACGACGCCGTTCGGGGTCGCTCCCGCGATCCAGAAGGTCGTGGATCCGCCGCCGTCCAGATTGACGACATCCACGAGCCCCATTTCCGGTCCGGCCGCGAAGGCGGCGAGATCGTCGAGGCTGAGCCCCTCGGCCACGGGCGATTCGCGGCCGTCGGCGGTGAAGAAGTTGATGTTGCCCTGGGGATCGATCCCGGCAACGGTGCGCGGATTGACTCCATTCCAACTGGTGCTGCTGAATCCCTGAGCGGCCCAGGTGGATTGGCCCTTGTTCGCCACACCTCCGACCACGAGCATGGGCCCGCCACCGTGGGCGCCGAAGGCCGCGGGCCAATCGACTCCCTGCTCCACCATCTGCACGAGGGGCAATCCCGCGGCCGAGATTCCGAAGGAGCCCCGATCCATGTCGTTCGACTTCTTCAGCACGCCGTCGACCTTGAGCATGCTCACCGGCGGACAGGTGCTGTTCATGACGAAGAAGCCGCCGTTGACGCCGGCCACGGCGCCCGGGATCGAGCTCCCGATGCTGGAGACGGTCTGGCACCCATCGGCGCCGGTGGCCTTCACGCTGACGCCTGGCGTGCCCGGAGTCACGACGAGGTGGTGGACGACCTGTCCGCCGGAGAGGTTGCTGAAGCGACGAGCGCGCCACACGACGCCATCGGCCACGGGCGTCTCCACCCACGCGTCGCCGATCGCATAGACGTGCAACACGAAGTCCCCGGCCTGCGCCGCACCGTCGTAGCTGTCGACGACGACGTAATGTTCGCCTGCCGACATGTCCCCCTCGGCGATCTTGTTTCCCCGGGCGAGACAGCTCGTGGACTGCGCGCCGGAGAGCGTGAGATCGTCGAGCAGGTGAACGTCGACATCGACGGAGCCAGCGTCTCCCTCGACCCACGCGGTCACGCGCGCAGCAGCAGGCAGGGAGAACTTGAACACGCGCTCCGGGCCGGACTCGTCGGTGGAGGAGGAGCAGTCGTACGAGTCGATGACGCTCGAGGGGGCGCCGGCGGTGGTGCTCGCCAGGACATAGGGGAAGTCGTCGACGACGATGGGGTCGGTGAGGGTGCCTTGCCCGGGAGCTGCGGAGGAGAGGCCGGAGGCGAGTGCGACGACAGAGGCGACGGCGAGGGGGAGCGATCGGTTCATGAAGGAGCCTCCGGGAGCGAGGACGGGGGAGTCCATTGTACACGGAGCGTGCGTGCGGGGGGCGGGGAGGCGATCAGCGGGCCTGGACGGGCTGGCTCACGTGAATGACCGTGTTCCAGCACAGGTAGCGCAGAGGCGGGAGGCGGCGCAGCAGCACCTCATCGGCGGACCGCAGGTGCTTGAACCAGCGCTCGATGCGCGGTGCGTCGGTGTAGACCTTTTTCCAGTAGCGCTCCTTGGACGGATGCACGCGATCGAGGAAGAAGAACTTGGCGAAGACGCTCAGGCTGAGCAGCCAGAACTCGCGGTGCTCGATCTGTCGAAAGTACGGCTCGAACGCGGAGATCGAACCGAAGCTCAGGGGGTGCTCGTCGGGCGTGCGAACCGTCTTGGCGAGATGGCGATAGACCTCGATGGCGGGATTGTAGGAGAGGGGTTCGACGAACGCACCATGGGCTTCGGGCTTCATCACGCGCGCGAGCTCGGGGACCGCCTGCTTCAGGTCGACGTGGTGCAGGACTCCGTTGCCGTAGACGAGATCGAACTCGCGGTCGTCCGCGGGGATTCGCGAGCCGGTGACCTGGCGAGTCTCGAGCTTCACACCGTGGTGACCCGCCAGCTTGCGAGCCGCAGCCAGCATCCCGTCGGAGACGTCGACCGCTACGACCGTGGCCCCCTGCTTGGCGAAGAAGACGCCGGCCTCGGAGGCGCCGGAGCCGTAGTCGAGCACGCGCTTTCCGCGGACGTCGCCGAAGACCCGGAGGATGTAGTCGTTCTCCATCGCGGTGACCGACGTGAAGCTCTCGTCCACCAGCGCGTGGTCCGGGTCGATCTCCTCTGCCCACCGATCGTGGAACTCGGCCTCGCGTCGAAGTCGGTCCTGTTCGAAGTCGGTCATGACACTCCGGTTCCTTTCGGGGTATCGCGTCACCGATCGACGTCGTCGTCGTCGTCGGGCTCGAGGTTGATGGTCTTGCCGAGGAGATAGGGAGGTCGCTGCTTGACCTGCTCGTAGATGCGTCCGACGTACTCGCCGAGCACGCCGATCATCATGAGCTGGGCGCTGGACACGAGGGCGACGAGGATCATGGTGGAGGTCCACCCCTGGACGACGCCCTTGACGAAGAAGCGGACGTAGATGGCCCACGCGCTCAGGCCTACGGCGCCGAGGCCCGCGAGGACGCCGAGGAACGACGAGATCCGGAGGGGGATGATGGAGAAGCTGGTGATGCCGTCGAGGGCGAACTTGAGCATCTTCCTCAGCGGGTACTTGGTCTCCCCGGCGAAGCGACCGGCACGGCTGTAGTAGACCGCGGTCTGCTTGAAGCCGACCCAGACCACCATGCCACGCACGAAGCGGTGGACCTCCTTGAGCGCGCGCAGGGCGAGCACGACCTTGCGTCCCATCAGGCGGAAGTCGCCGGTGTCGAGCGGGATGTCCATGCCGACCATGGCGCGCATCGTGCGGTAGAACATCGCGGCAGTGACGCGCTTGAAGAGCGACTCCCCCTCGCGCTTGGTGCGCACGCCGTAGACGACGTCATAGCCGTCGCGCCATTTGGCGATCATGTCGCGAACGACCTCGGGCGGGTCCTGCAGATCGGCGTCCATGACCACGACCGCTTCCCCGCGGGCGTGATCGACACCGGCGGTGATCGCGAACTGGTGGCCGAAGTTCCGGGAGAAGGACAGGATCCGATAGCGCGGCTCGCTCCGGGCCAGCTCCTCGAGCATCGCGAGCGTCTTGTCCTTGGAGCCGTCGTCGATGAACACGACCTCCCAGGTCTCGCCAAGCGTGTCGAGCAGAAGCCGCAGGCGCCGATCCAGCTCGGGCACGACCTCCTCTTCGTTGAAGCACGGAATGACGAGCGAGAGCGTAGGGCGGGGCATGGCGGCCCTTTGGTAGCACGACCTGCCGCCCATCGAGAAGGCCCGGCTCCCGGCTGCGGGGAAGAGCCGTATCGGCGGCTACCCGGTGGCCGCGCGAAGCGCCTGCAGCCGCACCACGAAGCGCGTGGGCGGGTGGGGGCCCTCAAGGTACAGGTCTCCACCGTGGGCGAGAGCGATCTCGCGCGCAATGGCAAGGCCGAGCCCTGCACCGGAGCGTTCGCGCTCGAGCGCGCCGCGAACGAACGGCTCGAAGATCCGGGTGCGCAGGTCGTCGGGGACGCCGGGGCCTGAGTCCTGCACGACGAGCTCGAAGCCGTCCTCCCCGCCACGGGTGGGACGGCACGACACGATCACTTCGGTCCCTTCGGGGGCGTGCTGGACGGCGTTGTCGATGAGGTTGCGCAGCATGCGCGTGAGGTCGTTCCGTCGGCCCGACAACTCCAGATCGGTGGGGATATCGACGGTCACGTTGCGGGAGTGCTCGGCGCGAGCAAGGGACGCGCGGACGGCATCGGCGACCATGTCGGCGACGGACACCGTCTGCGGTGCGGAGCGCGTGGAGCCCGTTCCCGCGCGTGCGAGGGCGAGCAAATCTTCGGACAGGGCCACGAGCCGCTCGGTGCTCTCGAGGGACTCGGAGATTGCGGCCTTGTACTGGTCGTTGTCCCTGGGACGCCGCAGGGCGAGCTCGAGCTCGCCGCGCAGGGCGGAGAGAGGTGATCGCAGCTCGTGGGCCGCGTTGGAGGCGAACCTCCGCTCGGCAGCGAGCAGCTCCGAGGTCCGCTCGATCATCTGGTTCAGGTCCGCTCCGAGCTGCCGAACCTCGTCATCGGCGCCTGCCCGAGGCTCCGCCCGTGCCGACAGCTCGCCTTTGGAGACGCGCCGGGTGACCAGGGCGAGCGACTCGATGCCGCGGCTCATCCGAACACCAAGGTACCAGCCGAGCAGCAGGGTGAACAGCGTGGAGGCCACGGCAGCGCTGAGCATCACCTCGAGCAGTTGGCGCGTGTCGGCGTCGAGCTCTCCGCGCGGCGCCGCCAGCAGCAGCAGCGCGTGCGGGTGATCGGGATGATTGAACCGGATCACCACGCCCCTCAACACCTCTCCTCGGAACGGAAACTCCACGCGTCGCACACCGGGCTCGACGCGAGAGTCGATCTTCAGCGCCGCCAGCTCTGGCGGATGCCCCGCAAACGTCGGTGTCGCGTCGAGCAGCGAACCGTCGTCCCGGTACATCGCGCCATACTTGACCAGACGCTCCAGCTCCGAGCCGGACCCGGTCGGCTCCTGCTCGATGTGCAGGAATCGTCCGCCCGCACGCTGCGTCTCCTCGACTTCCAGCCTCGCCCGCGCGAGCAGGGCAACGTCGAACTGACGCTCCTGGCCGTGCTTGAAGTAGACGAACGTAATGCCGAAGGCGGAAGCGAGCAGCAGGCTCGTGGTGGTCGCGAGCACGAGCGCAAGACGCGTGCGAAGCCTCATGATTCCCTGGTCGGCTCCACCAGTGCGAAGCGATAGCCCTGTCCGCGGATCGTCTCGAGCATCGACGCGAACGCGCCGAGCTTGTCGCGAATGTTGCGCACGTGGACGTCGATGACGTTGCTTCCCGGGTCGCTGTGCAGCTCCCACACGTGCGAGAGGATTTCTGTTCGTGTGACGACAGAACCGGCGTTGCGAACCAGCAGCGCAAGCAGGGCGAACTCGCGCGAGGTCAGCTCCAGGCGAGCCCCCGCTAGGTGAGCCCGGCGTTCCTTCTGATCGAGCACCAGGGGCCCTGCCCTCAGCACCCCCTCCCCGGCCGCAGCGCCTCGACGCACCAGCGCTCGCGCCCGCGCCATGAGCTCGTCGAGGTGAAACGGCTTGGTCACGTAGTCGTCCGCACCGGCATCCAGCGCCGTCACCTTCTCGCCCACCTCTGCCCGCGCGGTCAGCATCAACACGGGCACCACGCTGCCCATGCCCCGCAGCTCTCTGCACACACTCAAGCCATCCTGCTCCGGCAGCATCCAGTCGAGCACGATGACGTCGTAGCGGATTGCGCGCACGTGGCCGATCGCTTCCTTCCCATTGCGACACGTGTCGACCGCATAGCCTTCCTCGCTGAACGCGCGCGACAGGAAGCCCAACAGCTTGCGATCGTCTTCGACGATGAGGACCTTCATGGAACCGGACGCACTGTAGCGCGATTTCGCAGTACAAACGACATCAAGGGCAGAGTGTGTAGCCCGCCGGTTCGCTCGGCTTGCTGGACCATCCTGCTGATGGTGGGTGCGGGAGCGTCGTGCACGCTCGATACGGCAGGGAAGCTCGGCCTGTTCGCCGAAGTCGACGGGTCATCCGCCGGGGCGGGAGGACAGGGCGGCGCGGTCGCACCTGGCGGCGGTGGGGGGACCGAGCCCGACGCTGCGGCGGGTCAAGGGGCGGCGCAGACCGGCGGCAGCTCCCGGGCCGACGCGAGCCTGGGAGGGCAGGCGGGTGATCCCGAGACGGGCGGCACAGCGGGCGTGGGCACCGGTGGCGCGGCAGGCTGCGCGGGCGGGAGGTGCGCCGGCGAGTGAACGCCCGGCGCGAC
>CAYMUE010000244.1:4857-7520 GCA_964393505.1 uncultured Polyangiaceae bacterium | reverse complement strand
GCAGCCTGGCTCGCGTCACTGCAGGCGCTGCGACAGGCCGTCGCCCATCACCGCAGCGTGATGTCCGCGTTGTCCACTCCGCCCACGCCGGGCGACGTCGCCAACGTGACCGCGTCCTGGAACGACACCGCGGCGCGCCTGCACGAGCTGCAGGTGACCGCGCCCTCCACCCTCGCCGTGTGGAAGAACATGCACGAGGTCGGCCTGCTCCTGCGCGAGCTCGGAGAAACCACGCGCGTGCGCGCCAACGTCCTGGCCGCCCGTTTCGAGGCCGATCCCGCCTCGCCGCCGCCTCCCCCGGCGCCTCCCGGGATGAAGCCCGCCTTCTCCCTGCTCGGCACCCTCGCCTCCATCGCCATCCAGGAAATCCTCGGATCCTACACCTACCAAAGCATCCTCACCGACGTGGGCAAGGCCGTCGTCGCGAACATGATCAGCATCATGATCAAGGACCTGATCAACAAGGATCTCCCCGCGAACGCCAACATGCCCGTCATCGACTCGGTCCACGGCTCCGCCGCCGGCTTCTGCGTCGCAGGCAACCCGTTCCAGGTCGTCGGGTCCTTCAACCCGATCCTCTCGCGAAACTACATGGTGTTCATCCCCCCCACGCTCTCCAATGACCTGTCCAACATCGTCGACCTGGTCAACGGCATCAACGGTATCACCCAGGAGGGCAATGTCCTGAAGCTGATCAACCAGATCCGGGGCGTGCTGCAGACGCTCAAGGAGCTCTATTCTGCGGCGTGGGGCGCGGGGGATCAGTTCATCGTGCTCTCTCCCGACGGCGGCGACGACTACATCCAATCGTATCCTCCGCTCCCTACCGGATTGAACTGCAACAAGTTCTCGCTTCCCGTGGCGGGGACGATGATTCCGGTGGACGAGGATTGGGGGCGAGGCGCCGCCATTAACGTCAATGTGCTGGGCGAGCCGCTCGCCAACTGCCAGTAGGATCGGGGCCCCGCCGGCGCGGCACTCTCGTGGATGCGGGGCTATTGCCCCGCGTCCGGAGTGTTCCCCTCCGCACACCGAGTATCCCGATCAGCGCGAAGGCCAACCACGCCGCGCGCCCGCCGGTGCGCGACGTGCGGCACCCGCATCCGCCGTCGTCTTCCGCAGCGGCGCCCCAAGGGTTCGCTGGGCTGCCGTCACCGCTCGAGGGTCCAGCGTCGGACGGCCCGGATCCCTCGGGGGTCGCGTCGGGCGCTGCATCGGCCGCCAGACCGGCTTCGGGCGGCTCGGCGCCGCCTTCGGCGTCGGGCTCCGGTCCCGCTTCGGGGCCCGGCTCGGGTTCGACGGAGACGGGCTTGCACTCATCGGGCTGGCCGATCGGCATCACGGTGCAGGAGACGCACTCCTGCTTCTCGAGCTGTCCGTTGTTGCAGCGCCACGCCTGGGTCCCGTCCGACGTGCAGTTCCACAGCGACCAGGCGTCGTTGCAGTTGCACGTGCCCCCGAGCTTCTCCATGTACTGGCACCACTGCCAGTAATAGCCGGGATCGGTGTGGTGTCCGGAGCCTCCGTAGTCCAGGTCGGATTCGCAGGGATCCAGGCCGGCGCTGCAGGGCGGGCTGCACTGGTCCATGTTGTTGCCGTTGGGAACCTGGTAGTGACCGACGATGTGATTCCGATCGATCGGGACGTTCCACCTCGACTTGATCGAATTGACCAGCTCCACGCTCTTGTCGTACAAGGCGGTGGAGAAGCCGGACTTGTTCGCGGCATAGCCCACGTGCTCGATGCCAATCGAGTGCTTGTTGTAGCACCAGTTCCCCGCGTGCCATGCAGTGTCCGACTCCTTGACGAACTGCGCCACGCGCGAGCCGTCCGCGTCGATCAGGTAGTGCGCGGACTTGCCGCCGTCCCACTGAAGCGTTGACAGCGACGCATCCCAGCCCCCTTCCGTGTCGTGCACGACTACGATGTCCACTGCCGCGTTGCCGTCGGGCCGTCCCGATGTCCACTTGTTGTCCATCGGCGTCTCCGCCCAGATCGCGCCAGGGAAGTCCGGCGCCTGCACGCGCAGCCCCGGAGGCGCCATCGTGAGGGCGACCGGGATTTCCGCGTGCGGCGCGATGTAGACCAGCTCGCCGTCTCGCGCGGGGTACAGACCTCCACGTCGCAGGGTCGTGTAGACGCGAGCGACATAGTCGGGAGCGAATCCCCCGAGGCCGCTCAGCTCCGAGACTACGGCCCTCCAGTCCGCGAGCCGGGGGCCTGAGACCCCCATGCGCTGCGCGAGATCCGCAACCACCCGCACGCCAGCGACCGTCCCCAGATCCGTGTCCGCCCGCAAGGCATCCTCCGTGGTGCCAAGCAACGCAGCGCCGGCCGCCAGGCTGTTGAACTTGCCATGCCGCAGCTCGAGGATCCCCGCGACCGGCACGGTGTCATCGGGACGCACCACCCGACGGGCCGGCAACTGGAGCCCCCCTTCGACGGCGGCAATCGCGAGCACGAGATCTCGCGGTACCCCGTGATCGGCGCATAGCCTGGACACCTGACTTGCCACGGGCCCCTCGGGCACGAGGAGCGCGTCACCGCCGGGATTCGCGCACGATGCCACCGCGACCGCCATCAACGTCATTCCGAACAGTCTCGCGCGCACCGGTACCTCCATCGACAGGCAAGCTCTTCCACGCATCGTTTCCAAGCTACGC
>CAYMUE010000244.1:0-4757 GCA_964393505.1 uncultured Polyangiaceae bacterium | reverse complement strand
AGGAACATCTGCCGCGCCATGATCTCCGAGATCGTTCCGTTCTCGAAGGGGGCCTGGAGCTGCAGCAACTCGGTGAGCAGGCAGCCCATGGCGTACAGATCGGTGGACGGTCCGACGCGCAGGGACTTGCACTGCTCTGGACTCATGTACTCGGGAGTCCCACCGAACGAGTCCGGGCGCGTGAGTGTCGCGCCCGTGTCGTCGGGATCCGGGACCCGCGCGAGCCCGAAGTCCAGCACCTTGACCCCCACGAGCTCCTCGTCCGCCCGCTCGATGAACAGGTTGTCGGGCTTGAGGTCCCGGTGGACGATTCCCGCGGCGTGCGCCACTTCGAAAGCTTCGACCAACGAGACCATGATCGCTTCGACGTCGCGCAGCGGTGGCGGCTCCGAGAGCCCCTCGAGCCAGCCTCCGACGGTGTCGCCGTCGAGCAGCTCCATGACGATGAAGAGCAGCTCCGCCTCGGGATCCTCGGCGAGCTCTATCACGCGCACGATGTTGGCGTGCGAGAGCAGAGAGGCGGCGCGGGCTTCCCTGCAGAACCTGCGCACAACCTCGGAGCGACCGAGCAACTCCTTGCGTAGGACCTTGACGGCGACGTGTTGTCCTGTCGCGAGGAGTACGGCCTCGTAGACCTCCGCGGCGCTCCCTCCCCCGATGCGCTGCAGCAGGCGGTACCTGCCTCCGAGCTCCCGACCGCAGAGCGTGGCGTCGTCGCCGTCGAAGTCGCGCTCCGAGAGCGTCACGACACTGAACCCGAGCGCGAACTCGAGCAGATCGTCGGCCGCTTTGCCTAGATTGCCCATCGCGGGCCCGTGTCGGCTGGAAGACCCATGGCGGGGTGAGTCTAGCTCCATTCATCGCGGCGATGGCCGCAAAGCGGGAGGCGGGCGCCCCCATCCGTGCACAAGGTGGATCCTTCGGGCGCCAGTATGGATCCTCGACGATCCAGAACGACGCCCTCCCGTATGCGTTTGCGTCCGCCCTTGTCCTACCTGTGCGTGTGGTCCGGCGGATGCAACGACCGATTGTCGATGAACCGCTATTCGCTGTCTCTATTCGGGCTGTTCGCGGTATCCCTCGCAGCTTGCGGCGCCCCGGCTCCCTCGGGCGAACAGGTCGCGGCCGACGGCGAGTTCCTCACGTTCGATCCCGAGAACGTATTGTCGGACGGCGAGCTGACGGAGAGCGGGGCACTCGACGCCGATCGCATCCAGGCCTTCCTCGAAAAGACGCACTGCGGGAACCGCTCGAGCCTGGCGGACTACACGAGCAACGGCAAGACGGCCGCGCAGGCGATGGCCGAGGCTGCCGCCCAATACGAGATCAACCCGATCGAGTTCCTGACTCGCATCCAGATGGAGCAGGGGCTCATCTGCAATCCGGCGGACCAGGCCTCGCTCGACCGGGCCTTCGGCTGCGGGTGTCCCGACGGCCAGCCCTGCAGCCCGCAGTTCCTCGGCTTCGACAAGCAGGTCGCGTGTGCTGCCAAGAGCCTGCGCAGCTACCTCGACGACATCGCCTCCGACGGTCAGACGATCGCGGGGTGGGCTCCCCACAAGGCGAAGCTGTCTCTCGACAAGTACTCGGTCACTCCCGAGAACGCCGCCACCGCCGCGCTCTACACGTACACCCCCTGGGTCTACAACGGAGGCAACAACCTGCACTTCCAGGTCTGGAACGCCATCGTCGCCTACCTGGGGAAGACCCCCCTCGTGCGCACCGACTCCAAGCCCGAGCAGAGCATCCGTCCGCGGGCCTGCTCCGACGGAGACACGGCCTGCCACTCGGACGTGGATTGCCATCACGGCAACCCCGGCGCCGGCGTCGTCTGCGCCAACAGCGGGCCCGCTCGCGGCTCGTGCATCGAAGCGTGTCACACCGACGCCGACTGCCCCTCCGGCTCCACCTGTGACACGAGCGCATCTCCTCACTGGAAGTGCAGCGCGCCCTATCCGGGCTTCGGCACCGCCTGCACGAGCGACACGGACTGCAACAAGGGCACGCAGGGGGCTGCCCGCGTTTGCAGCTCCCAATCGGGCAAGTGCATCCTCGGCTGCCACGAAGACACGGATTGCGCCCAGGGTGCGGTCTGCGACCGCTCGCTGTCCACGTGGACGTGCGTGTCGCGCAAGGCGATCGGCGAGCCGTGTGGCAGTGACGACGACTGCAACGGCGGCGTGGACGGTACTCAGCGGGTGTGCGGGAACGAGAAGGTCTGCATCGACGCGTGCCACACCGACCGGGATTGCGAGAAGAGCTGGTATTGCTCCCACGAGACCGAGAAGTGGTCGTGCAAGCCCCGCCTCGGCGACGAGTCCGACAACGGCTGTCGCGCGCCGGAGAGCTGTCCGGTCCTGACGTTTCCTTCCGGCGTGAAGATCCAGACCCGCAAGGACGCGGCCCTGACGAAGGTGTACGGCAACCACCTCGGGTCGAGCGACACCGCGCCCGAGTGCTTCATCGACATCGACGACTTGTACAACCCGGACACCGGCCAGAAGTACGACTATTCGCACGTGAAGCTGTCGGACAACTTCACCCTGCGCGAGCTCGTGGACACCGAGGTCAGCCAGGGATGGAGCCGGCGCGTCCTCGTCAGCCCCGCCATGGTCGAAGCCTTGCAGAACTTTCGCGATGCCGTGGGAGTGCCCGTCAGCATCAACAGCGGCTACCGCTCTCCCCTGCACCAGGAAGCCGTCTGCAAGGCCATGTGCGGCAATCCCCTGGGGTGCCCCGGCACCTGCTCGAACAACTCGCGCCACATGTACGGCGACGGCCTCGATCTGCCCGACCAGTTCTACTCCAAGAAGTACGCCCAGACGGCCTGCGACGCGGGCTTCCGGTTCGCCTACGCCGAGCTGTGCGACCACCTTCACGTCGATATGAACCCGCGGAATTCGTCATGCGTCATCTCCTTCGATCAGTGCTGATCTCTGCTCTCGCCGTCGCGATGTCTGCCGGCTGCGGCTCCAAGTCGGAAGACGACGGGAGCGGGGACGCCGGGCCTTCGGGCCAGGCAGGGCACGGGCCCGGCGACTGCTCCGTGGTCTCCGCTTCGGCGTTCAAGAACGCCAAGCTCGCCGGCTGGCTCGAGGCCGAGGTCGTCGCCGAAGGCGCCAGCGGGACGCTCAGGATCGAGCTCAACGAGCGCCCCGGCCGCGCGCTGTCTGCGGGCTCTTTCGACCTGTCCAAGGCCCCGGACGACGACTACTCCACCTGCACGCACTGCGTGGTGATGTTGCGTGGCGGCGACGACGTGGACTCTGCGATCGAGGTGGCGTTCCAGACCTCGGGCACGATGGTGATCGATCAGGTGACGAGTCCTCCCGGCAAGGCTTCGAAGGGCTCGCTGCAGGGCGTGCGCCTCGTCGAGGTGAAGATCGACCCCGAAACCTCCGCGTCCACGCCGGTGTCGGGCGGCGAGTGCTACTTCCTGGCGTCGGCTTCGTGGGACACGACGGTCGCGGCCGGAACCCCCTGCGAGTCTGCCGAGGATTGCGGGGACCCCTCCAGCGCGATCTGCGAGCCTGTTACCCGCAAGTGCGGCGCCGCCCAGTGCGATGCCCAAGGCCTCGAGTGCGCTGCAGGACAGATGTGCCTCGCCCAGGGAGACGACACGGCGATCGGCGCCTGCTATCCGTCGTGCAAGCCCTTCGCGGCCGCTGCTTGCGTCGGCGACGCCGAGTGCGTCGTGATCACGTTCGACCAGGAGAAGGGCATCTGTCTCCCCCGCGGCACCGCGAAAGAAGGCGAGGCCTGCAATCCGAGCGACGTCACCACGAGCTGTGCGCAGGGCCTCGTGTGTGCTGCCGAGAGCGCGGGCAACCTCTGCCGGCTGCAGTGCGACTTCCTCGCGGCCCAGCCCTCCTGCCCCGGCATGCAGGTGTGCACGGTCGGAAGCTCGTGCTCGAACGCGCCGGTCGATCCGGCCACGCCGGGAGCGGCGTGCGACGGTGCGGCCCCGGAGGCGACGCCGTGCGCGCTCGACGGCCAGGCGGCCCGGGGCGTGTGCGTTGCGGAGACGACCGATGGTGGCGAGAGCATGATCTGCCGCAAGGTCTGTCGGATGGGCAACGGCTCCGATTGCGGGGCCGGCGAGTCGTGCCAGGACTACTTCGGCACCACCGGTCTCTGCCGCTGATCCTTCGACCCCGATCCATCAAGCCATGGATCCTCGACGATCCACCCACGCCGAGAAACCCCAGGAGATTCGTCGGGCCCGGCGATTGCAGACCGACCTCGCGATGCTGCACACCGTCCTCCAAGACCGCCGCGGCGCCAACCTCGTCGAGTACATCATCCTCGTGGGTGTCGTTGCCTTGATCGCCCTCGCAGGCTTCAAAACCTTCGGCAGCAAGGTCTGGGACAAGTCCCAGAAACAGGCCGAGAGCGTTTCGGCTATCGGCAACTGACCAGCCTCCGCCGCGACCCCGGCCGGCCGCGCACTCTCGCTGCGCCTCTTCGAGCGCTGTCGGACTCACTCCAAGACACACGCGCCCCCATCATGCAGTGCAATTCACTGCGCCTTCGAGCACTCCCCCCCGCCAATCTGGTCGAGGCCGACGAGGCCGAAGCTTCAGTGTCGGTGGCGCCGAAATGGGCTGACGGCGCGTGGCTCCGAATTGCGAGCGGCAGGGGTTGCAGCGAGGGAAGGCGAGGGAAGGCCCGGTGGCAGCCGAGCCTTCCTTGGGGCGAGTGCGCAGGAGTGGCTTGAGAGGGACTCCCTTGAAGTACCCCGCACCGAGGTGCGGGGC
>CAYMUE010000243.1:2746-7630 GCA_964393505.1 uncultured Polyangiaceae bacterium | reverse complement strand
GACGTGGACGATACCTTGAACCTTCTTGGGCTTCTTCGCCCCTCCGGTTTCGCTCATCCGACACTCCCTTCCTGCCTGCGTGTTCGAACCGTCGCAGCGGCCCGCGGCGGGCGGCCGAGATCGAAGGGCTCTCGGACTCCCGGCACCGGTGCCGTTCGACGGGGTTCGTTCCAAGATTCGCGCATCGGTCTAGCCCAGCCCTGGAGCGGAGCCAACTTCGCTCCTCATCGGACCGGAGGCCCTCCTGCATCCACCGGCCTCGGAGGCGGGCCGTAGACCTCCACCTCCGCCGGCGGGACCTGTCGCCGACCGCTTGGATCGGGCGCCGCACGCTGCGCCGCATCGGGGTCGGCCGATGGGTCGCGGGGCTGGGCGCACGACGTGGTGGCGACGCCGGTCGCGACCACGCACGCTCCGGCCGCCATCGCGGTGATCCACGCGCTGCGACGCGAGCCGCAGAAGACACAGCGGTCTTCTCTCACGTCGACGTGGCGCCCACAGCGAGGGCAAGGAACCAGGGAGCACATCGACAGGCTGAGTACCTCCATTGTCGTTGCGAGCCAACCCGCAACCTTCTCGAATCGCGGGATCGGCGCACCACCGCATTCGTTGCGCGACTCGTTCGCAAGTCCGGGAGCGTTGCAGCCGCTCCGGGTGGGCTGGTACAACCCCACACCGTGGGGAGAAGGGCCTCACGGCTTGCCCTCGAACCGCGCGACGGGCATCCTCACCGCGACTGGAGTCGATTCCCATGGCCCACGTGCTGATTGTCGAGGACGAGCCCGCGATCGCCGAATCGCTTGCGTTCGCCCTGCGTCGCGACGGGTTCTCCGCGGAGATCGCGGACTGCCTCGCGGCCGCGCACGAGAAGCTCGCCGGGGTGGACCTGGTGCTGCTCGACCTGATGCTCCCCGACGGGAGCGGATTCGATCTGATCCACCAGACGCGTCGATCGGGTGCGCACCCGGCGATCATCGTGTTGTCGAGCCGGGACGACGAGGCGGATCGGGTGGCGGCGCTGGAGACCGGCGCAGACGATTACGTGACGAAGCCCTTCTCGCCGCGGGAGATGGTGGCGCGCGTGCGGGCCGTGCTCCGCCGCGCCCAGCCCGGACCGAGCACACCGCCTCCCGCGGGAGAGGCGAGCGCGGCGTCGATGCCGGTCACCGTAGACGAAGCGACGCGGCGGGCGACGATCGAGGGCAAGGCGCTCGATCTGACGCGAGTGGAGTTCGATCTGCTGGCGTGTCTCGTGGCGGAGCCGGGGCGCGTGTTCACGCGGGCGCAGCTCATCGATCGCGTGTGGGGCGACGGGTTCGCGATCACCGACCGGACGGTGGACTCGCACGTCAAGGGGCTGCGCAAGAAGGTGGTGGAGGCGGGCGGGGATCCCAACCTGGTCGAGACGGTGCGGGGGGTGGGGTATCGGATCGCGGTCGGGGGATCGGACGCGGGCGCGGGGAACACGTGATCCGGCTGATCGTGGTGTTCCTCGGATCGGTCGGCCTGATCGTGGTGATGGCCTTCCTCGCATCGCGCGTGCTGCGCAGTCGCACCGAGGGGCTGTCCATCCGCCTGCAGGTGCTATTGGCCCTCGGGCTGATCGTGGGGACGTTCGCCTTCGGGCTCGGGCTGATGGTGCTCGATCGGATCGAAGCGCGTGCGACGCTGCTCGCGACGGAGGCGGCGCGCGACGAGGCGGCCGCGATTGCGGCGTCGATCGCGAGCCAGATCGATTCGGGCGCGAGCCTCGAGTCGATCGCGCATGCGCTGGACTCGGAGAGGGCGCGCGGAGGATCGACGAAGCTGAATCTTTCGGTGGCGGACAAGGGGGGACGGGAGCTGTTCCGATCGGGGCCGAAGAAGGACGAGCCCGGGACGGTGGTGGTGGTGTCGCCGATCGAGACCCGGGGCGGCATCGCGGGGCAGGTGCAGGTGGTCAAGCCGACCATCGTGATGCGGCGTCTGCTCGCCGACTTCGCGCCCACGGTGCTGATCATCAGCACGATCCTGGTGGCCGTAGCGGCGTTCGCAGCGGCGATCATCGGACGCGCGATCGCGTCGCCGATCGAGCGTCTGACCGAGTTCGCGGTGCGTGTGTCCAACGGCGAGCGCACGGTGATGCCTCCGGCGGGCAGCGGGCTCGAGGTGCGGCGGCTCACTCAGGCCATCGACAAGATGCGTCGCGAGCTGGAGGGCAGGCCCTATGTCGAGAGCTTCGCGGCGGATCTGTCGCACGAGCTGAAGAACCCGGTTGCGGCGATCCGGGCGGCGGCCGAGGTGCTCGACGACGGCGCGTTGTCGGAGCCGGAGGAAGCGGCGCGGTTCGTGAAGCGAATCCGCGAGTCGGTGGGGCGCATCGAGGCGTTGCTCACCGAGCTGCTTTCGCTGGCCCGCATCGAGGCGCGAGGCATCGAGAACGAGGCCGAGGTGGATCTGGGAGCCATCGCACACAGAACGGCCGAGGCCCACGCCTCGCGCGGCGCGATCGATGTGCACACGGGAGAAGGGCCGCTGGTGATCCGGGGCGACGAGCGTTGGCTTGCGCGGGCGGTGGACAACCTGGTGTCCAACGCGTTGAACCACGGCGAGGCGGGCAAGCCCGTGCGGATCGAGGTGATCGCCGAGGACGGGAGCGTGGTGCTGCGCGTGCTCAACTCCGGTCGCATCGCGCCTCACGTGCGTCGCCGCCTGTTCCGCAGGTTCGTGACGACCCGCGGGGACCGCGGCGGAACCGGTCTCGGCCTCGCCATCGTTCGTGCCGTGGCGGAAGCACATCGGGGTGCGATCGAAGCCCGCGAGACCGACGGGCTGGTGGAATTCCGAATGACGCTGCCTCCCGGCTGAACTACAAGAAGGGCTCGGAGAAGGGCTTTCCAGGGATCGGGTCGATGAACGCTCCCATGCAGGTCGGACCGTATCAGCTCGTTCAGCCGTTGGGGCTCGGCGGACAAGCCTCGGTGTGGCTCGCCACCGACACCCGCAACGGCGCCTCCGTCGCGATCAAGATGCTCCCGCCCGGCAGCTCGGCGACCGACGTCGCGCGGCTGCGACGCGAATCCGACCTGCTGCTGTCCTTCTCCGATCCGGGGCTGCCGCAGGGGATCTGCACGGTCGAGGACGACGCTCGTCGCATGTGGGGCTTCGTCATGGAGTACGTGCAGGGCATCCCCATCAGCCGCATCGTCAAGGAGCGGGCGATCGATGCCCAGTCGGTCGCCTGGTTCGCCCTCGAGCTCGCCCGCATCGTCGCCGTGCTCCACTCCCGCGGCGTGATCCACCGCGACGTCAAGCCCGCGAACGTGCTCGTGCGCGACGGCTGGGAGCGCGGCGTGCAAGGGTCGATCGTGCTCGTCGATCTCGGCATCGCCAAGGGGACTGCGGCCCACGCCACCGCGTGCACGGCACCGGGCAAGCTCGTCGGCAGCGCCCCCTACATCGCTCCGGAGCTGCTGTTCACCGTCGCCGACGCGGCACCGACCACCGCCGTCGACGTGTTCTCCATCGGCGTGATGATCTGGTTCCTGCTGTTCCGCAAGCACCCGACCGGGCTGCCGATGTCATCGGAGTTCTTCGACTTCCTCGAGGCGTATCGTTCGGGTGCGCTGGTGGTTCCCGACAGCGGGCTGGCCGACGAGATCCAGGATCGCATGCCGGGGATGATCCCGGTGCTGTATCGATGCCTGGAGTTCTCCCTCGAACGACGCTATCCGCATGCGGGAGAGCTGCACCAGGCGCTGCTGCGCGTGCTGTCCCGCCTCGCCACGGGCAAGTCCGAGCCTCCACCGGGGTTCGCCGCGCCCGCGGGCGTTGCCCCCGGAGCCGCGGGCACCCCTGCCCCGCCGCGGACCCTGCCCGACTACGAGACCACGCTCGACGACAGGGCATCGTTGCCGAAACCATTCGGCTACGAGATCACGCGAGACGATCCGGCGAAGCCGTCGGCGGTCCCGGCTCCGGTCGCCGTGTCGCGCCACGATGGCGCTGCGATGGTGGCCGGGCTCCCCGAATCCCTGCCTGGAGCGCCTGCCCCCACGCAGCACGACGACAACGCCGCGACGCCGCCAGAGTCGCGCGCCTTGCCTCTGGCGCTCATCCTCGGTCTGGTCGTGCTCACCGTCGTGATCATCGGGGGCGCGAGCGCGGCAATCACCTACTGGATCGCGCGCTGAGGCACCTCGCCCCTGTCACTTCTTCGGGGGCGATGCCTGCTTCTGGCAGCATCGGAATCCGGTCGAGTAGTCGTGATAGGTGGGCTCGTGGGCGATCGTGGTGTACTTGCAGCCCGGTCCGAGCTCGCTGGTCGTGCTGAAGAATCCCCCCATGAACACGCCGTTTCCCGTGCGGTGCGGCTGCGTGCGACGCTCGACCTCCTCCGCTTCGAACGACTCCACGAAGGCATCGTCGACCGAGTCGCTAACCCACTCGTGCAGATTGCCCACCATGTCGAAGACGCCTTCGGCATTGGAGCATTCGGCGTACTCCCCGGCCTTCGCAAGGAATCCGGGCTCCTGGTTGAGCCGCGGGCTGTTGAAGTGATCGTCGTACTTCCAGCTCCGGCCCTGCGTGCCGAACATCTGCGAGAGCAGGTGGACCTTGCCGTTGTTGCACTTCCCCCGCTTCGCGGTCGCGCCGTAGGGCCAGGTCCACCCGCGCTTGCCCTGGCACGCGCGCAGCCACTCGTTGCGGCTGCACAGCCGCTTGCCCGCGCGCTTGCACGCCGCGGCCGCCTCGACGCGGCTGATGTAGCCCTGGGGGAAGACGCCGGCAGCGCTGCGAGCGACATAGGCCACCCCTTCAGCGGGCCGCTCGAAGTGCGGATGGATCACCTCGTGGCCGGCGTCGTCGAGCGACACGAGGTGCGCTTCCCAGCGATCGACGCAG
>CAYMUE010000243.1:0-2646 GCA_964393505.1 uncultured Polyangiaceae bacterium | reverse complement strand
GCGGCGTCGGGGGCCGCACCGGCGGAGGCTGCCTGGCAGCCGGCGACGGACAGCAGCGGCAGAGCACACAGCCAGGCCAGCGGACGCATGATGGCACCGTCATAGCACACGCTGCGAGGCGCCTGCTGCGCCGGGAATCCCTGCGGCGCGACACGGGACCGCGCGCTATGCTCCTGGGGTCGTCGATGCGACCAGCCTGGAGCCCGTCTCACAGCTACGACCCCCGCCCGGAGTCCCGCGAGGCCGTGTCGTGATGATCGGCCCCGGAAGCGTGGTGGCGCAGGCCTATCGGGTCGAGCGCAAGGTCGGGCGCGGGGCCATGGGCACGGTCTTCGAGGCCACGGTGATCGCCACGGGGGAGCGTGTGGCGCTGAAGATCCCGCACGAGTGCTTCCTGGCAGACCGATCGGCGCTCAAGCGGTTCATGAGGGAGGCGACGGCGACGCTGACGATCCGCTCACCGTTCGTGATACGAACCATGGCGGTGGGGAAGCTGCCCACGGGGATGCCATTCCTGGCGATGGAGTTCGTGGACGGGCCGAGCCTGGCGGAGCTGATGGATCGCTATGCGGGCGCGCCGATGCCGTTGCCGCTGGCGATGCGGCTGCTGCTGCAGCTGGCCGAGGGGCTCTCGGCCGCCCACGAGGCGGGGGTGATCCACCGGGATCTGAAGCCGGGCAACGTGCTCGTCGCATCGCCCGGAGGCGGGGCGGTGGCGCGGATCTTCGACTTCGGGTTGTCGGTGCTGGCGTTCGACGTGGCGGGACGGCTGACGCTTTCGGGAACGACTTTCGGGACACCGCAGTACATGGCGCCCGAGCAGATTCGTGCGGCGAAGCACGCTGGAGTGCAATCCGACGTCTACGCACTCGGCGTGATGGCCTACGAGATGCTGGCGGCGCGGTGGCCGTTCAGCGGGCCGACTGCATTGGATATCTGGCACGCGGCGACGCACTTCGACGCGATTCCGCTTTCGAAGCATCGGCCGGATTTGCCTTCGGGGTTGTGCGGAGTGGTGATGCGGGCGATGGCGCGGGAGACGGGGGCACGATTCGAGTCGGCGGAGGACTTGCGGTGTGCGCTGGCGCCTTTCGCGGGCGGGGATTGACGGTGGGCGTCCGCGGCCTCCCGTGGTCGCGGTCGTGGACGCGGACGGCGACGTCAAGGTCTACGTCGAAGTCGATGTCGCCGGGACTCCATTCCACACGTCGCGCGGACTGACCCCGGGCCCCGAACGACGAACCCCGCTCTCCGCGAGTCGTCCCTCGCTGCACCTCGATCCAATTCGGAGCCAGACCGGCATCCGGAATTCGGAAGCCACCGGCAATGAGGCGGTGGAGCGTGGTGCTCGGGGAGGCGGGAACAGCGTGTCGGGTAGCGAGGACCAGCCCTTTCAAGGTGACTTCTTCCGCGATTCCGCCAACAATCGAGCCGTGGAGACGTGAGCCTTGTTCGGGAATCGAGTTCTTTTGGGGACGGGCTTCTTCGGACCTCGCGTGCTCCGCTGGTACTTCGAGAGGTCCGCATGCGATGCCCACCTGTCCAACGTGCGACCGAAGGCTGCGGGACTCATTGCCCGGAAGTCTTCCCACACTGTCGGGCCGAGCGCGATCGACATCCCTCCGTTGTTCACCCGAATCTCGTTCGCGATGTAGTAGGCCGACACCTCGTCTTGGACCTTTTCAATGCCGAACTCGGCCCGGAGAGCTGCCTGCACGGTCGACAACACGTTGTGCGTGAACAAGGCAATGGCAAACCCCAGCAACGCCGCTCTCGGGTAGGCAAGTGTGTCGATTTCCCCGTTGAGCATCTGCGTCAGGGATTGAAACATCGTTTCCACCTTCCACCGCTTCCGGTACAGCTCCGCGACATCAACTCCGGAACCCGCCCCCTTGGGAAGGTTGGTCAGAATCGACATCTCCCCATCACCGTCTCGCGTCGGCTTGTCCAATCGGATGGTGATGCGTCGCGCCTTGAGCTGACCACCTTTCGAATCGCGGATGGTTACGGACTGTTCGAACACCTCTCCTGTCTCCGTGCGCCCGCATCTGCGCACCGTGCCGCCAGAGACGATCGTCAGCTTTGCGTGATGGCGGATAGCGAAGACCGCACCGCGCTCTGCGATTCCGGCGAGGATGGATGTTGTGCAGAAGTTGCGGTCGGCGACCCAGATATCGTTGGCATTCACCAACTCCAGGATCTGCTTCGACAACGACCGCTCTTGCGCGTGACCGTCCTCGCACGGGATCATGTGCGTTGCCAGCATCAACTCCGGATCCAGCACCACCAGCGAATGCCCCGGCAACGGCCCGGCGATGCTTCCCCGCAGAACATCCAGTCGCCTTTGCGTAGCGGCCAGGTGACTGCCGTCGATGATCCGCACCCGGTATCCAGCAACCAGCGGCGGCAACTCCCCGTGCATGCCGCGAATCACGGATTCCAGCCGCCCCGCCGTGTGATTCACGAGCGCGCTCGTGATCGCGGGTTCCAAGTGGTTCAGCTTGTCATACAGCGCGGTCAGCGTCACCGGCAGGGTGCCTTTGACGGCCTTGAACGCAGCGTGAACCGACGGCTGGACCTTGCTGACGACCACTCCCATCAGGTCGACCACGGACGAGAACAGAAGCTCCCGCGTATACTGCCGTT
>CAYMUE010000242.1:0-7759 GCA_964393505.1 uncultured Polyangiaceae bacterium | reverse complement strand
GTCGCGGGCGCGGCGGCTCAGGGCGGCTGGGCCGGCTCGGGCGGCGGTGTCGCGGGCGCGGGCGGCTCCCCTTGTCCTCCCTTGCCTTCGTGCAACTGGTGCGGCGGCTCCCCCTACTACGATGCCAATGGCTGCGTCGCAGGATGGCTCTGCGCGAACGGCGTGGATCCCTGTCAGACCCCGCCCTGTTGGAGCCAGGGTTGCCCCGCGGGCACGATTTGCGCGTCGGATGGCCTGTGCTGGCCCGGAGAACCGGTGATCACCTGCTCGGAGAAGTTCTGCAGCAACACGCCGAACGGCTGCATGTGCAAGTGGAGCTGCAACAACGGCTCGACCTACAACACCGACTGCAAGCTCTACGGAGCGAGCTTGAGCTGCGAGTGCACGGAGTACGCCGGTGGCTCGGCTTCATCGATGGGCTGCGGCACCGCCGGCGGCTCCGGTGGTGGACCGATCTCCTGCGAAGACTCGTGTTGCGGCTTCCCCCAGTAGCCGCGCGCTTGGGCCGTATTCCCCGCTGCACCGGACCCCTTTCCCCTCCCTGAGCTTCCTGCTTCCGCTCCCGCCCCGTTGTGTTCTAGCGTGTCGTCGCCAGCCAAGGAGGCGTGGGATGACGACGACCGTGGACAGCAGCAGTCCTCGAATCCGGGTGGAAGACGATCGCACGGGGATGCTCCCGGTGGTTCTCGACAGGGCGATCCTGGATCACCTGTACTACACGCGAGGCAAGACCCTCGCGACGGCTACCGCACACGACCTGTTCATGTCGGTCGCGTACGCCTCTCGCGACCGTCTCGTCCGCCGCTGGATCGAGACCCAGAAGACCTACTACGAGCAGGACCCCAAGCGCGTCTACTACCTGTCCGCAGAGTTCCTCATGGGCCGCGCCCTGGCGAACAACCTCATCAGCCTCGGGATCTACGACTCGGTCAAGCAGGTGCTCGCGGCGCGCGGCGTCGCGCTCGACGACGTCCTCGAGAGCGAGAGCGACGCGGGCCTCGGCAACGGCGGTCTCGGACGGCTCGCGGCCTGCTTCCTCGACTCGATGGCAGCGCTGTCGCTTCCCGGCTACGGCTACGGCATTCGCTACCAGTTCGGGATCTTCGAGCAGGTCATCCGCAACGGCGCCCAGGTCGAGCGCCCCGAGGAGTGGCTCAAGCACGGAAATCCCTGGGAGATCCGGCGTCCCGAACGCTCCGTGCACGTCCACTTCTACGGTCGCTCCGAGCACTACTACGACGACGCCGGGGCGTGGCGCGCCCGCTGGGTCGACACCCAGACGGTCGTCGGTGTCCCCTTCGACACCCCAGTCGCCGGATTCGGAAACGAGACCGTCAACACCCTGCGCCTCTGGCACGCCTCCGCGAGCGAGGAGTTCGACCTGTCCGTGTTCAACGACGGCGACTACGAGCGCGCCGTGCAGGACAAGAACGAGTCCGAGGTGATCAGCAAGGTCCTGTACCCCAACGACAAGACCGTGCTCGGCAAGGAGCTGCGCCTCAAGCAGCAGTACTTCTTCGTCCGCTGCGCCATCGTCGACATCCTCCGTCGTCACCTCGCCCGCAACCCCTCCCTGGAGAACCTCGGCGACAAGGTGGCCATCCAGCTCAACGACACCCATCCCGCCATCGCGGTCGCGGAGCTGATGCGCGTGCTGGTCGACGAGCACCGCTTCGACTGGGACAAGGCCTGGAGCGTGACCCGCGCCACGATCGCCTACACCAACCACACGGTGCTCAGCGAAGCGCTCGAGCGCTGGTCGGTGGAGCTCATCGGGCGCCTGCTGCCGCGTCACCTCGAGATCATCTACGAGGTCAATCGTCGCTTCCTGCGCGAGGTGCTCGTGCGTTGGCCCAATGACCTCGCGCGGCTGCAGCGCATGTCCCTCATCGAGGAAGGCCACGAGAAGAAGGTCCGCATGGCCAACCTCGCCATCGCCGGATCGCACTCGATCAACGGCGTCGCAGCGCTGCACTCCGAGATCCTCAAGCACGACGTCTTCCGCGACTTCTTCGAGATGCGTCCCGAGCAGTTCTCCAACAAGACCAACGGTGTCACGCCTCGACGCTGGCTGCTGCAGTGCAACCCGGCCCTCGCGAAGCTGCTGACCGAGCACGTCGGCCCGGGGTGGACCCGCAACCTCGATGAGCTCGAGAAGCTGCTTCCGGCGATCGAGGACGCGTCGTTCCGCGCGCGCTTCATGCAGATCAAACGCGACAACAAAGTGGCGCTCTCCAACCACCTGGGGAGAGCCATCGGCTACTCGTTCGATCCCGACTCCCTGCTCGACATGCAGATCAAGCGCATCCACGAGTACAAGCGCCAGCAGCTCAACATCCTGCACGTCATCGCCCTGTACCTGCGCGCCCGCAAGGACCCGTCCTCCATCAAGGTCCCGCGCACCTTCCTGTTCGGCGGCAAGGCGGCCCCCGGCTACTTCATGGCCAAGCTCATCATCCGCCTCGTCAACGCCGTCTCCGACACCATCGCCCAGGACCGCTCCGTCCACGGACTGTCCGTCAAGTTCGTCCCAAACTACCGCGTCTCCCTCGCCGAACGCATGATCCCCGCCTGCGACCTCTCCGAGCAGATCTCCACGGCCGGCATGGAGGCTTCGGGCACGGGCAACATGAAGCTGGCCCTCAACGGCTCGCTCACCATCGGCACCCTCGACGGCGCCAACGTCGAAATCCGCGAGGCCGTCGGCCCCGACTGGTTCTTCCTGTTCGGCATGACTGCCGAGCAGGTCGAGCGCACGCGCAAGGACGGCTACGACCCGCGGCACTACTACGAGACAAACCCCGAGCTGCAGGAGGTCATCGACCTCATCGCTTCGGGCTTCTTCTCGTTCGAGGAGCGCAGCCTGTTCCGCCCGTTGACCGACAACCTGCTCTCCGCGGATCCCTTCCGGGTGATGGCGGACTTCGGCTCCTATCTGGCGTGCCAGCGACGCGTGGAAGAAGCGTGGCTCGACCGGGACTGGTGGGCGCGCGCCGCGGCCCGCAACACCGCGCTCATGGGCCGTTTCTCCTCCGATCGCACCATCCGCCAGTACGCCGAAGACATCTGGCGCGTGAAGCCTGTCTCCGTGTCCGTCCCCCCCTACGTCAGCACCGACCCCGTCTGAGTCGCGTTCTCACGCGGCGTTTCTCGCACCTTTTCATTCCAACATCCCACTTCGCGCTTGATCCCAGGGCCGTTTGTGTGCGAACCCAAAGGCCGTTCGCATCGTGCGCACATACGAGGGAGTTGTGTCGCGCGGCGCTCGCCCCGCGCGCTCTCCATGGCCCTATCCAATCGGAGGCTCCATCCCATGGTCGACAAGAAACCAGCGTCTGCACCCAAGAAGCTCACCAAAGCCCAGGTCGTGACGGAGCTCGCCACCGACACCGGCCTCGACAAGAAGTCCGTCACCAGTCTCCTCGATGCCCTCGCCTCCCTCGCCCAGAAGCAGCTGGGTGCCAAGGGGCCCGGCGAGTTCGTCATCCCCGGCCTCGTCAAGCTCAAGGCCGTCAAGAAGCCCGCCACCCAGGACCGCCAGGGCATCAACCCCTTCACCAAGCAGCCCATGCTCATCCAGGGCAAGCCCGCTTCCAAAAAGATTCGCGCCTCTGCCGTCAAGGCCCTCAAGGACCTCGTCCAGTAAGGGGCCTTCAAACAACGAATCCCTCCACGAGCCCGCGCCCGAGCCCGAGCCCGAGCCCGCGGAGTGGCCCCGTTCGTCGTTGGGAGAACCCTGACCAACGGCCGCGCCTTCCCAGGCTTGCGCTCTCCGCCCCGGGACCTACACACTGTCGGCCATGTCCGACCCCCTCCACGCTTTCTCCCACGGCGCCCTCGTCGCCCATCGCTCCGACCTCACCGCTCTCGTCGTTTCCGGTCCCGATCGCGCCTCCTGGCTCAACGCCTTGCTCACTTGTGACGTCTCGAAGCTCGCACCCGGTCGTGTGAGCTCCGGCCTCGCCCTCGACAAGCAGGGGCGTGTCCTGTCCGAGATCCTCGTGTCCGCGGCCGAGGACCGCATCCTCGTCGCCGTCGACGCGGTCCGGCGCGAGAGCCTGCTCGCTCACTTCGACCGATACCTGATCATGGAGGACGCCGAGATCGTCGCTGCTCCCGAGCCCATCTCCTGGATGGTCGCCTATGGCCCCTTGGCAGCAACCCTCCCGGGCGCTTCGGCGCCGTTCCGCCACTTCGGATTCCCCGCGATCCTGCTCACCTCGCCGGAGTCCTCCCGAACCGCTCTGATGGATCGACTCCGTTCCAGCGGTGCCGAGATCGTGATTTCCACTCTGGAGGACTTTGACCGCAGTCGCCTCGACCTCGGAATCCAACGCTTCGGAATCGAGTTCAGCGAGAGCACGTACGCCGAAGAGGCCGGACTCGATCAGCTCGCCATCGACTTCAACAAGGGGTGCTATCTGGGCCAGGAGGTCGTCGTGAAGATGCGCTCCCGGGGAAAGCCTCCGCGCAAGCTGGTGCGACTCGTCCTGCAGGGCGCCGACCCCGTGCCCGACGGCGCCGACGTCGCCTCCGAATCGGGCGAGGTCGTTGGCTCGGTCCGCTCCTGCCGCCGCTCCACCCTGCTGCCGGATCACGTCGTGGCCTTCGCCATCGTGCGCTCTGCCGCCGCGTCTTCTCCCTCCCTGCGCTGCGGAGACCGCGTCGCCCGCGTCGTCGAGGCCTCGGGCCTCCTGCAGTAGCGCGTCAGCCGACCAGGGCCGAGATGAATCCCACCATGAACGCCGCCATGAAGGCGGCAACGAACGCGCCGATGAAGGCAGCGATCCCGATGACGATGCCGAGCGCGCCCCCGCGGGTCTTGGCGAAGTAGAACGGCAGGCAGGCCAGGTTCAGCAGGAAGCAGAGCAGGATGACGGTCCCGACTTCCGGCTCGTGGTACGGGTTGAGCCCCCCACGCCGGGCACGAATCGCGCGATCGACGAAGAAGATCGCGAGCGTCAATCCATAGAGCACGACCGCGAAAGCGAGCGCAGCCATCGGGAGCCTCCTGCCTTTCGGGACAACGCCTTGGCGTCAGTCTACGGGGACGGGTCGCCGCTGAGAAGCGGGATCGTCTCGGCCCTGAGACCGACTCGGTGCGGATTGCGTCCGCGGATCAGCGACTGTAGGCCTTGAGCCATGGAACAGTCGTTTTCCACGGGCCCGTTGATCCCTTCCAGCGCGGCCCCGCCCGAAGATGCCGGCCCGCGTGGCGCAGCGCCACATCCCCCGACCTCGCCGAAGATGGCTCTCTGGATCGCTGCCTTTGCGATCGAGACCCTCGCAATCATTGCGTTCGCTCTCGAGATGGTCTTCTGGCCCCTGATCGACTTCTGGATTCCCGTTGTCGGAATCGCCGTCGGAACCGTCGCGGGAGGCATCGGGTTCCTCTTGCAGATCAGGAAGCGCATTGGCGGCTCACGCAGGCTTCGCATTCACCCCTTCGAAGCCATCGGGAGAATCGCTCTCGTCACCGGCCCGGTCTTCCTCCTCGTGGCCGTCGCCGTGGCGGTCAACTGTGGACTCGATACCTCGATGCCCGAGCCGGTCCAGCTCGCCGTGGTGGACATGCGGGTCTCCCACGGCGACTCGACCACGTACCACCTCGAGGTCAAGTCCTGGCGGCCCGGAGAGCAGACGTTGACCTTGCGGGTCGACAGCGACTTGTATCAGCAGGTCGAGCGCGTTCCGAAAGCGGAGCGCGTTGTGCTGGTCGAGGCGCACAACGGACGGCTCGGAATGGCCTGGCATGGCGATGTGACCCTGGCGCATCGGGCCGACTCTCCACCCGCCTCACCGTGACCACGGCTCGCCCGCTGGCTCGAGTTGCGTCCGGGACCTCTCGCGCAAGTCGTCCGGCTCCGCACCTTGCGAGGTTGATCAAGCCCGCTCCGCCTGCCACCATCTAGCCTGCCGAACTCACCGAAAGCAGGCTGTCCATGCGTCGTCCCTTCCTTGCCTCCGCGTGTCTCCTGGGTGCTCTGCTCGCGACGTCTCCTGCCGGTGCTGCGGGGCCGATGTCGCGGTACTACGCCGATGACACCCAGGGGATCTTCTGGTTCTTGCACGTGTCGGATCTGCACATCGACACGAACGCGCTCGCGCAGTCGGAGCACCTGAAGTTCCTCGTGAAGGACGCGGTTCAAGTCATGCAGCCGCAGTTGGTGCTCGTGTCGGGCGATCTCGTGGACGGCACGCTGGTCGGCATCCCGACCTCGGGGCAGGACCAGGAGGAGTGGGACGTCTACAAGGGGATCCTCGACGACGCGAACGTGCAGCCGACGTGGTTCTTCGACGTTCCCGGCAATCACGACGGCTACGGCGACAACGGGCTGACCCACTTCCTGGCGAACTCGCTGCAAGGGCAGGCCACGGGCAAGCTGTTCAGCGACACCACCGTCACCACTTCCCTCGGCGATTACTACTTCGTCGGTCTCAACAGCGCAGGCACGTACGACAAGCCCTTCACCTTCGGCAACCCGTCGTTCACCAACGTCGAGGACCTCACCGCCGGGCTGCAGGCCCACAAGTCGGCACAGCTCGTGTTCGCCTTCGCGCACCACCACCTCGTGGCGCGTGGTGCGACCGATGCCCAGACCCAGCTCGGCATCGGCGGCGCCGACAACCCCCCGGACAACGTCGCCGAGGTCGTCCCCCTCCTCGAGGAGGCCGGCGCCTTCTACCTCCACGGTCACGTCCATCAGTTCAAGGAGAGCTTGCAGGGCAACCTCGTCACCTTCCAGATCAGCTCCCTCGGACATGCTCCGGAAGTCGATCGCAGCTCCGTCGACGCGTTCGACGCCACCAAGTACAAGAGCAACATCGGCGTCGGCATCGTCGACCACAACGCGGTCGTGTACCGCGTGACCGACACAACGAACCCTTGGCCCTTCGTGGCGATCACCGCACCGGTCGACGTCAACCTCCAGGGCGGCGGGATTCCTGCGGGCACGGAGAACGGCGTGGCGTACCCGGGCGATGCCGTGGAGTACGGCGCCCAGAAGAATCCCTACGCGTACGATGTCTGCGGGCCGAACAAGAACAACCCGGTGCGGGCCCTGGTGCTCGCCGCAGAACCTGTCACCTCGGTGACCTTCGCGCTCGACGGTTCGACGATTGGGCCGATGACAGCGGCTGCGGATCCGAAGGGGATCTACACCGCCACGATCGACACCAGCAGCGTGAAGCCGGGGCTGCACGCGCTCACCGTCACGGCCACGGCGGGCAACGTGTCCCGCTGGGATGCGATCCAGGTGAACATCACCGGCGGTCCGTGTGCACCGGAGCTGGACGCGGGGACGGATGCGCCAGCCGGTGATTCCGCGGTGGTAGACGCCGCAGGGGTGGACGTGGCGGCGGACCACGAGGCCGGGGCGATGACGGATGCGGGCGATTCTGGCACCGATGCAGCGGAGCCCCCGGAGCCCGAGGAAGCAGCCTCCGACGATGGCGGCTGTTCCTGCAGCGTCCCGGGGCGTTCCAGCGCCGGGGCCGGGGCAGGGCCGTGGGCAGGGCCGTGGGCGCTCGCCTGGGCGCTCGTGCTCGGGCTTCTCAGGCGCAAGCGGGCCTGACCCCCCGAACTCTGGACTGTCAGTTTGAGGGAGAGGCAAAGAGCGAGAGCCCGCCCCGCCTGGGGGCGGGCTTAATCCGTCGTCTCTTCTGAGGGACAATGGCCCCGGTATTCGATCCGGGGTGAGCGAAGGGGCGAGCGATGGGGGCGAGCGATGGGGGCGAGCGATGGGGGCGAGCGATGGGG
>CAYMUE010000241.1:4418-7768 GCA_964393505.1 uncultured Polyangiaceae bacterium | reverse complement strand
TGGGGGCCGCAGGACGACGACGCAGCGGTAGCGGCAATCCGCCGGGCGCTGGAGCTGGGGGTCAACTGGATCGACACGGCGGCAGTCTACGGGCTGGGCCACAGCGAGGAGCTGGTGGCGCGAGCGCTCGACGGGCACCGGCGCGACGTGATCCTCGCAACGAAGTGCTCGCTGATATGGGACGACGAGGGGAAGATCTCGAGCAGCCTTGCGAGGGAGAGCGTGCGTCGGGAGTGCGAGGGCAGCCTGCGACGACTGCGCACGGACTGCATCGATCTGTACCAGGTGCACTGGCCGAACGACGATGCTCGCATCGAGGAGGGGTGGGACGAGATCGGTCGGATGATCGACGAAGGGAAGATCCGGTACGCGGGGGTGTCGAACTTCCAGATCGAGCATCTCGACAGGGCGCATCGCAGTCGTCCGACGGCGTCGCTGCAGTCGTCGTACAGCATCCTGCAGCGATCGGTCGAGCGCGCGTTGTTGCCTTGGTGTGCCAGGCAAGGCGTGGGATTCCTGGCCTACAGCCCGATGGCGTCGGGGCTCCTGACGGGGAGGTTCGATCGGACGCGCCTTTCGGGTGACGACTGGCGGGCCCGCAGTCCGGAGTTCAACGAGCCGAGTCTTTCGGCCAACCTCGAGGTCGTCGAGGGCCTACGGGACATCGCGCTCCGTCACGGCAAGACCGTTTCGCAGGTGGCCATCGCCTGGGTCCTTCGCAGACCGGAGGTCACCTCGGCCATCGTGGGAGTCAGGAGCCCGAAGCAGATCGAGGAGACCTCCGGAGGGTCCGGTTGGCAACTCGACTCCGACGCACTGGGGTCGATCGATCGACTCATCGAGCAGCGCGAACAGAGGGTCCCGTCGGCGGCGGTTCGCTTCCGCTGATCGGGCCCGGATTCCCTTCGCTACCAGACCGGTGTACATCGCCGGCGGACATGAACCACGAGACCCATTCGCAGGCTCAGGAAGCCCCACGCGCGGGCGTTGAACCGACCCCACTCGACTCCGTACCCGGCATCGTCGGACGCGCGCGAGACGCCCAGGGACTCTGGGCTTCGCTGACGACCTACGAGCGGATTCGAGCGATCGCGCCGGTGCGTGCCCGCGCGTTGCGGGCGGCCGAGGAGGCGTGCTCGCTGGTGGCATCGGAGACGGGCCGGTTGTTCGAAGACGCGCTCACCGCGGAGGTCACGTTCCTGACGGAGCTCGTAGATTATTGGGTGGCGGAGATCGAGGGGTTGCTGGAGCCCTCGGAGGTGCTGCTCGATCCGATGTTCTTCCCGAAAAAGCGGGGGCGAACGGAGCGCGTGGCGCGCGGGGTGATCGCGTTGATCACTCCATGGGAGCAGCCGCTGGCGATTCCGATGCGCACGCTCATTCCGGCGCTCCTCGCCGGGAACGCGGTGGTCTTCAAGCCGAGCGAGCGTGCTCCCGCAGCAGGTGCGCTCGTCGCGTCCTGGTTCGACGGTCTGCTTCCCGAGGGCGTGCTTCAGGTGGTGCAGGGCGGGAAGGACGTGGTCCGACGGATCGTGGACGCGGGGGTGGACGGCGTGGTGTTCGCCGGGGAGGAGCGGGAAGGCAGAGAGGTTGCCGCGGCGTGTGCGGAGCGGCTGGTGCCATGCTCGCTGGAGCTCGAAGGCAAGGACGCTGCGATCGTGCTGGCGGGAGCGCGTCTCGAGCGGACGGTGCGCGGGGTGGTGTGGGGGGCGTTCCACGACGCCGGCCAAAGCCGCTCGTCGATCAAGAGGGTGTTCGTGGAGAGAGCGATCGCGGAGTCATTTCTCCGTCGGCTGGTCGAGGTGACCAAGGAGCTGCGACCGGGCTTGGACTACGGCAGCGTGGCCTCCGTCGCGCAGGTCGGCGAGCTCCGCTCCCAGGTGCGGGACGCGTTGGATCACGGAGGGGAGCTGCTGGCTGGGGGAGAGCTCGACTCGGGATCGACCATGGTGGCGCCGACGATTGTTCGTGTCACGAACAGCACAGTCGCGCTCATGCGAAGCGCGTCGTTCGGACCGGCGATCGGGGTCGAGGTCGTCGATTCGGCGGAGCAGGCGATCGTGCGCGCGAACCAGTGCCGATTCGGGATGACCGCGAGCGTATGGACGCGCGACATCGGCAAGGCGGAGCGGGTCGCGCGGCGCTTGCGGGTCGGTGTGGTGACGATCAACAACCACGGCTTCACGGCGGTGCTTCCCGGGGCTCCATGGGGCGCCGCGGGAGCGTCGGGGTGGGGAGTGGGCAACGGCGAGATGGCGCTCGAGCAGCTCACGCGGCCGATGTTCGTGTTGACGGACCGATCGAGGGGCAAGCGCGAGGCCTGGTGGCACCCCTACGGGCCGTCGCTGCGCGGGGCCGGGCTCGCCCTGGCACGCGCACGAGGAGGGGCGGGATTCTTCGGACGCATCGCGGCCTGGTTCCGTTTGCTGGGGTGGATCGGTCGTCGGGCCCTCGGAGCGTGACCGTGACGATGCCCGCCGGGGATCGAGCGCGATCCGATTACTTTGCCCGACGACGAGCGGCAGCGGACAATTCGCGCCACGACCATGCCATCCATCGACGACAGCTTTCCTTCGCGCCACGGGATTCGGCCGCGCCGTCCGGCTGACGACGGACTGACGCCACCGCCGGGAACGGCGGTGGACTTCTTCGTGCGGATGCGGGAGCACGGGGATGCGAGCTTCTACCAGGGGCTTGCGGACGCGGTCCCGGGCGGGGTCTTCTTGCCGACCTACCGCACGTTCCCGGTTGGAACCGTGGTCTCGCTGGGGATCGAGCTGCCGGGAGTGGCGGAACCGATCTTCACGACGGCGGTAGTTCGCTGGCACCGGGATCGCCCCGAGGACTGCGATGCTCCCGCGGGGATGGGATTGGAGATGCTGGCGCTGTCGAGGAAAGCTCGCGAGCACATTCGAGACTTCGGCCGGATGAGGGCTCCGTTGCTGTATGACCTCGACTAGCGGTGAGACATCCTGAGGCTCATCGGAATCTCGCGCCGGCATCACAGAATCGCGATAGGATCTTCGTCATGAGGTGGGGTGGTCGCGTTCCAGGCTTCCCATTCGCTGCTCCGGTGCTCTTATCCGCAGCGCTGCTGTTCTCGTGCGCCACGGGAGTCGATGCTCCCCTCGGCTTCAGTCGGATCGACTCCGGCACAGAGGCAGGTGGTGGCAGCGTGACCGGAGAAGGGGGTGCTTCGGGCAAGGCCGGTGCCGCCGGCAAGACGGGCAGTTCGGGCAAGGGCGGGTCGTCCAACGGCGGGTCCTCCAATGGCGGGTCCTCCAATGGCGGGGCCTCCAATGGCGGGTCCTCCAACGGCGGGTCGTCCAATGGCGGGTCCTCCAACGGCG
>CAYMUE010000241.1:0-4318 GCA_964393505.1 uncultured Polyangiaceae bacterium | reverse complement strand
TCCAATGGCGGGTCCTCCAACGGCGGGTCGTCCAATGGCGGGTCCTCCAACGGCGGGTCGTCCAATGGCGGGTCGTCCAATGGCGGGTCCTCCAACGGCGGGTCCTCCAACGGCGGGGCCTCCGGATCCTCGGGGGGAAGCGGGGGATCGAGCGGTGGGACCTATCCCGGCTGCGAGCTCACGAGCAGCGACACGGCGTGCAACGACTGCCTTCAATCGAGCTGCGGACAGCAATGCGCCACGTGCAGCGCCAACTACGAGTGTCTCTATCTGCTCGATTGCATCGGCTACTGCTACGACGACTACTGCCTGGAGGAGTGCGAGATGATGTACTCGGGCGGGGTGGACGACCTGGTGGCTCTGCTCGGGGCGACGTCGGGCTGCATCGCGCTTCAGTGCGCCTCGGAGTGCCCGAACTGAGGAGATGGCGACGGCATCTCGCGCGCGGCCAGCGAATCGGCGACGGTAGCGTTTTTGGCGCGACTGGGCGGCGATGGCGGTCGGTGTGCGGAGCAGCGGTGTCCGAACGTGTGATGGGGCTTGTCTCGCGAGCGAAGCAGTGGAAGTCTGGTGAGGGGCATCCCGAGGAATGAAGACGCTCGACGACATCAAGCCAGGACAAACGATCGGGCGATACGAGTTCCTGGTTCCCATCGCGAAGGGCGGCATGGCGGCGGTGTGGGCCGCGCGCCTCAAGGGGTCGAGAGGCTTCTCGAAGACCGTCGCGATCAAGACGATGCTGCCCTCGCTTTCGGACGATCCGACGTTCGAGGAGATGTTCCTCGACGAAGCGCGGATCGCGGCGCAGATCCGCCATCCGAACGTGGTCGAGATCACGGATCTCGGCGAAGAGAGCGATGTTCTCTACATCGTGATGGAGTACATCGACGGCGAGTCGCTGGCGACGCTGCTGAGGAACTCGGCGAAGCGCAAGGAGCCGGTGGGGCTGCCGGTGGGCGTGCAGCTGATCATCGATGCGTGCAACGGGCTGCACTCGGCTCATGAGCTGAAGAACCTCGACGGGCAGCAGGTCGGGCTCGTGCATCGGGACATCTCGCCGCAGAACATCCTGGTGACGTACGACGGGATGGTGAAGCTGGTCGACTTCGGGGTTGCGAAGGCGGCGGGGCGCACGAGCAGCGAGACGACGGCAGGGCAGATCAAGGGCAAGGCGCCGTACATGGCGCCCGAGCAGGCGCTTGGACGCGCGGTCGATCGTCGCACGGACGTCTTTGCGATGGGGATCGTGTTGTACCAGGTGACCACCGGCAAGCACCCCTTCCGCGGAGAGAACGACCTCGCCACCCTGCACAACATCCTGCACCGCACGGTCCCTTCGCCCAAGTTTGTCGATCCCAAGTTCCCGCGTCCCCTCGAGTCGGTCTTGATGAGGGCCCTCGCGCGCGAGCCCGAGAAGCGCTTCCAGACCGCGCAGGAGATGGCCGATGCGCTGACGCGGGTCTTTCCTCCGACGGTTCGCCGAGTGACCGCAAGCGACGTTTCGAAGTTCGTGGGCGGCCTCATGGGCGACGTTGGGGAGAAGCGGCGCGAGGCGCTGCGCGAAGCGATCCGCCAGGCCGACACTCGCGGGACCTCTCCCAACGAGCTGCAGGTTCCGTTGTTGCCGGCGCTCAACGAGATCGAAACGGGCGTGTCCGCTGCCAATGCCCAGGTCGGTCCGCTCATGGCACCGACGGAGCGCGTGGCGACGCTCGAGGCGGTGGATCTCACGGCGTTGACGAGTGGCCCTCGTCCAGCGGGCTCATCGCCAACAGCCAGCGGGGCATGGCGACCTCCCTCCGTGCCGGACTCGGCCCTCCCCTCGCACCCGTCGATGACCGAGGCGTCCACCGGTGCAGCCGCGGCCATCGCCGCGGAGACCGGCGCGGGTCCCGCACAGCCTCGCAAGAAGCTCGGGCTCTTCGTGGGCGTCGGGGTCGCGTTGGTCGCCGTGGTGATCGGCGTGGTCGCGAGTGTGCAGGTCGTGCGATCACGCGCCGCCCCAGCCTCGCGCCCGACGCCCGTGACCGAGCCGACTACCTCGACTCCCACGCCGTCCGCTTCCTCGGTCGCAGCACCGGCAACCGCCTCTGCGGCCCCGGAGGCGGGCCCGGCGTTCTCCCTCGAGGCGGTATCGCAGCCCGTGACGGAGCCGACCGGGCAACCGGTTCCGGAGGACACGAGCGGGCTGAGCTACAAGACGCCCGACGATCCGAACAAGTTCAAGGGCAAGGTCGATGGCGGCGTCCCCAAGGGATGGAAGCCGCCACCGGTGACAGACCCCGGGTTCTGAGGACCGATCGGGGAACGGTTCGCAACCCGGCGCATTCCAGGGGCTCGAGCGCGACCGTGCAACGACGTGGGAGTCGCGTCGCTGGCTCGCTGTCGATGACGGGGAGTCGAGGTCAGTACGGGACGCAGCAGAACGTATAGGCGGAGGTGTCGTTGGGGGTCACGTTGCCCGTGGGGACACCGCCGGACGGGACGCAGTAGCCGCCCAACGACGCGGGGTCGTCGTAGCGCAGGTACTTGGTGAACTCGGGGGAGATGCCGGTGTGGCACACGCCGACGTCGGAGAAGGAGACTTCAGGGCTGGCGAGGCAGTTGGCCTGCGTGGACGCGGCGACGGTGAAAGTGCCTTGGCAGTTGGCGCCTTGCGGGTAGCCGCAGGAGCAGGCTGTGCAGGAGCGGGTGTCGGTCACGGACTTGTAGTAGACGAAGCGTTCGGAGTAGCTGCCCGCGGGGCATGAGGGCTCGACGCCGGCCCTGTAGATGCAGACGCCCGCTTTGACGCCCGCTGCTGCGGAGGGCTTCGGCGCGCAGACACCGGAGAGGCCGCAGCCACCGCCGACGAAGTCGGCTTTGCACGCTGCGGAGACGGTCTGGAAGTCAGCGGGGGGCTTGGTTGGGACGCCTCCCGAGGACTGGCAGGTTCCGGTTCCCGCGATCGTCTCCGCCGGGGCGATCATCGCGGCGGCGCCAGGCGGCTCGTTGCACACGCCGCCGTCTTCGCTGCAGGTCAGGTTGTACTTGAGACACTTGTTGTGCTGCGTCAGCGGCGTGGAGGGAGGCTCGGCGGCCCACTGCCACCCCCCTCCGTCGCAATCCGTGCCTTGCCAGATCACGATGTTCGGCTCCGTGCACTGGATGCCGGTCGGCGTGTCGCACTGGCATCCCGAGCAGGTCGCGGGCGTGGAGACCGGGTTGGAGCCCGCGTAGATCTCCTGGATCGCGAACGGAGCCGCGCACTCCACGGGCGCGACACCCGCCGGGCCCTCGTAGAGCTGATACCAGCCGTTCCAACCCAAGGGAGGGGCGGTGACGCACTTGTACAGCGGCGAGCAGTCCAGCGTGTCGGCACAGTCGATCTTGCCGTCGCAATCGTCGTCCACGCCGTTGGTGCAGTCCTCCGGTGTTGCCGTGCAGTCCGAGGCGGCCTCGACAATGTCCGGCGGGGCGTCGAAGACATCGGCGGCGTCGGCGGCGTCGGCGGCGTCGGCCTCCGGCGGAGCATCGACAGCAGCCTCCGCTTCGGCCTCGGCATCGGCGTCCGCAGCAGCCTCTTCCGAAACTACGTCGGCAGACGAATCATCTTCGACCACGTCGGCCTCCGCGTCCGCGTCACCCACCGATTGATCGTCGGAGGCATCCACCTCCGCAGCGTCGGATGCGTCGAGGTCTCCCCCACCCGCTCCGCTGGAGCCGGACTCACCGGCAGAGCCACCGGAGCCGGAGGCACCGCCCTGCCCCGCAGAGCCGCCCGCTTGCTCGCTGACGACGTCGGTCGACGAGTCAGCTCCGGCAGCGCCACCGGGGCCTTCAGGCAGGTCGTAGGTGTAGTCGGGGAACCCGCAGCCATCGACGACGGCGGCGAGCATTCCAAGGAGCGAAGCGCCGAGCGCGACGCGCCGAACGAGATCAGAACGTGCCGACAAGGCTTGCCTCCGCAGAGTGGCTGGAGCCGCCGAACACGACGGTCATGCGTGGTTTGGATCGGCCCGAATCGGTCTTGGGGGCCTCTTCGGCGGGAGCCGGTTTGGAGCCGCTGGTGAGCAGCAGGTAGGTGCCCACACCGACGCCCACAAGTCCGAGCCCGAGGGTGACGTTGCCGAGGGTGGTGTAGGTCTTGCCTTTGTTGCCGGTGTCCTCGAGCGATGCGGGGCAGCGGCTGTCCACGCAGGCGGCATCGAGGTCGCTGATGGCGCTGCTGCGCTGAAGGTAGAAGATCGTGGAAGCGATGAGGGATGCACCGCCGACTCCGACGACGACCCAGGGGAGGACGTTGCTCGTTTCGGGGGGTGGAGGGGGCGGTGGAGGG
>CAYMUE010000240.1:0-7815 GCA_964393505.1 uncultured Polyangiaceae bacterium | reverse complement strand
TGCGTGTGGGTGAACATCACCGTGTAGTGACGGTTCGTCGGACTGAGCAGCCGGACCGCCGCTATCCCCTTGGAGGCGAAGCAGTCACTCGTTTCTTCGGCATGGGTCACCACGGTCAGCGGATCGGTGCCGAGATGGAAGCAGCTGTGGTAGCTGGAGAACGAGATCGGCGACGCCACCGAGGTGTCGTCGAAGACCTCGCTCGTGTGGTCATCCATCATGGGCGTGTCAGCCCATCCCAGGACGCCTCCGTTGGGGAAGGGGACGATGGGCCACTTGCTGAAGACCACGAGTCCGCTGTTCTGGAGGAGGACGAGTCTCTCGACGGCGAGTACGAGGAAAGGATCGACTCCGCCAGCGGCGATGAGTGGGAGCCACTCCTCGACCCAGGACTTGCCGATCGGATCGGCGAAGAACTGTCCCGCGTAGTACGGGAACTCGGAGCCGAGCTCCAGGATGAGCGCCGTCATCCCGAAGTAGTCGAACTGCTCTTCGAAGACGAGCACGTCGTAGTCGGACTGCTTGATGCGCCGCGCGACCATGGTGGCGCGGCAGGTGCTGTCGTCCGCGCACGGACCGACGTCGGCGTCAAAAGGCCACGGCTTGTTCAGAGGGCCGTCCAAGCGTGTTGCGGATTCCATCCGCCCTCGCCGGGTCGGTGCAGATGCCGAGTCCAAGAAAGAAACACGCAAGGCCGAGGTTCAACCCGATTCTGGCCGTTCGCTGAATCGTCATTTCGCCACTCCAGCGGGCAGTTCCGACGCCGACCCTACGAGCCTCACCTCCCCCTTTTCATCCCAATTCGTCTTTGCAATTGAACCCACGCCGGGCCGCCGCGGGCGCGGTGGCCTCGTGCGTTGCCCGGGGGGGGGGGTGGATCGAACCGCGACTCGAGGCGCAGGGCCTTGTCGCGCCCTGCCCCCGTCGCGCCGGCCCAGCTCCAACGCACGATCGCCCGCGTGCTCGGGCGCTCCGATCCCCCGGCAAGCCCCCATCGGTGATAGGTAGCCACCGCGCCCATGACGGTGGAATCGATCCGCATCCGCGGTGCCTCCCTGCACAACCTCCGAGCTGTCGACCTCGACATCCCCGCGAACACCCTCGCCTTCCTCACCGGCCCGTCGGGATCGGGCAAGACCTCGCTCGCCATCGACACGCTCGGCGCGGAGGGACAGCGACGCTACCTCGAGACGTTCTCGTCGTACGCACGGCAATTCCTCGGCGGCCCCGGCCACTCCCACGCTCGCGCCATCGACGGGCTCCCCCCTGCCGTGATGGTCACCCAACGCGGACACTCGCCGTCCTCGCGCTCCACCGTCGGCACCCTGACCCAACTGCACGATCTGCTCCGCCTGCTCTTCGCTCGCTTCGGTGAAGCACCCCCCACCGCGGTCGCTCCACTGACACGATCGCTGTTCTCGTTCCACCACCCGTCCGGAGCCTGTCCGCTCTGCCTGGGTGTCGGGGTCGAAGACCGCCTCGACCCCGATCGGCTCGTAGCCGACGCATCGCGCACGATCCGCCAGGGGGCTCTGACGGTGTCGTTGCCGAACGGCTACCTCATGTACTCGCAGGTGACGCTCGACGTGCTCGATCAGGTATGCCGGGCGCATGGCTTCGACGTGGACACGCCCTGGCAGCAGTTGAGCGAAGAGCAGCGTCGTGTGGTGCTCAACGGGTCCGATCGCATCCGTGTGCCGTACGGGAAGCATCCCCTCGAGTCGCGGTTGCGATGGAAGGGGATCGCTGCGAAGCCGCGCCAGGAGGGCACCTACCAGGGGATCCTGCCGGTGATGGAGGAGATCCTGCGACGCAGCAGGAACCCGCGGATCCTGCGGTTCGTGCGCACCCTCCCCTGCTCGGCGTGCAACGGTGCGCGCCTGCGCCCGGAGGCTCTCGCCGTCACCCTCGACGGCGCCAACATCGCCCACCTCTCGTCGCTGCCCATGACCGAGCTGCGCGCATGGTTCGAGCGCCTCGAGACCGACGGCCCCCGGGGCGCAGCGATGGATCCGATCCGCCGCTCCGCCCTGCAATTGCTCGGAGTCCTGATCGACCTGGGCGTGGGCTACCTGCCGCTCGACCGGGACACCGGCGCGTTGTCCTCCGGCGAAGGACGACGGCTCCGGCTCGCCAACCTGGGTGGCCTGGGACTCCGGGGCGTGCTCTACGTCCTCGACGAGCCCTCGGCCGGCCTGCACGCGGCCGATCAGGACGCGCTCTGCGCGCTGCTCGGAAGGCTTCGCGATCAGGGCAACTCGATCGTCGTGGTCGAGCACGATCCGCGCATGATCGCAGCCGCCGATTGGATCGCGGACATCGGTCCGTCGGCGGGCCCCGCGGGGGGCGAGGTGCTCTTCGCCGGGGCGCCTTCGGCCTTCGTGGCCGAAGCCCGGGCCGATGATACGCACGTCCGGAGCGCCACCCGCGCGTTCCTCCGGGGTGACCGGAAGATCGAGGTCCCGGATCGCAGGCGGACGGGGAACGGTGAGCTCGTCCTGTCGGGCGCCCGGCGCAACAACCTGCGCAGCGTGGACGCGACCTTCCTGATCGGCGCCCTCAACGTCGTCTGCGGCGTGTCCGGGGCCGGCAAGACCTCTCTCGTCGAGGAGCTCGTGGACCGCATCTCCCGACGCGTCGTGCTGCCGGGCTCCCATCGGATCGACAAGGTCGTCGCCCTCGACTCCTCCCCGATCGGTCGCACACCCCGCTCGAACCCGGCGACCTACACCGGGATCTCCGACAGGATCCGGGATCTCTTTGCTTCGTTACCCGAAGCAAAAGCCAGAGGCCTGGGCCCCAGCGCCTTCTCCTTCAACGTCGCCGGCGGCAGGTGCCCCGACTGCGAAGGCGCGGGGGTCAAGCAGCTCGGGCTGCGCTTCCTCGGCACCGTCGACCTGCCCTGCGAATCGTGCGGAGGAAAGCGTTTCCTCGACGCGGTGCTCGGGGTCCGGTTCGACGGCAGATCGATCCGCGATGTCCTCGACACCCCGATCCACGAGGCCCGCGCGCTGTTCGCCGCCCAGCCGCGCATCCTCGGGACCCTGGCGCTGCTCGACGATCTCGGGCTCGGGTACCTGCCCCTCGGGCATCCCGCGACGGCCCTCTCCGGAGGCGAAGCGCAGCGGATCAAGCTCGCCACCGAGCTCGTCGGCTCGAAGAAGGCCCGCACCCTGTACGTGCTCGACGAGCCCACCACCGGCATGCACCCGGTGGACGTCGAACGCTTCCTCCGCGCCGTCCACCGCCTCGTCGATGACGGCCACACCGTCATCGCCGTCGAGCACGACCTCGACTTCGTGCGCGCCGCGGATCAAGTGATCGAGCTCGGTCCCGGCAGCGGCTCCGAGGGCGGGACCATTGTCGTCGCAGGCACTCCGGAAGACCTCGCTGCCTGCGCGCAATCCGCCACCGGACGCTTCCTTCGCGCCGCACCCGGGACGCCATCGCCCGTGCCTCGTCAGCTCCCTGCCGTAGCCGCCTCCGCCGTGCGTCTGCGCGGCGTGCGCACGCGCAACCTGCGGAGCATCGACGTCGAGTTCCCCTCGGGCGCCCTCACCGTGGTCACGGGAGTGTCGGGCAGCGGCAAGACCTCGCTGGCCTTCGACACGCTCTTCGCAGAAGGGCGGGATCGGTTCCTCGAGGCCTGGTCGGCCTGGGCCCGGCGCTACGTGCCTCGCAAGCGCGACGCCGTCTTCGACGACGCCTTCGGTCTCACCCCCACCGTCGGCGTGCGGCAGTCGCTCCCCTCGAAGAACCCGCGCTCCACGGTCGGGACCATGACCGGGTTCGACGACGTGTTGAGGCTCCTGCTTTCGCGCGCCGGCGAGCCGGGACCGTCGCTGCCCGCCTCGCACTTCTCGCCCAACTCCGAGCATGGTGCGTGCCTGTCGTGCAAGGGACTGTGCGCCGTTCCGCGCTGCGCGCCCGCGCGTCTCATCAGCCGCCCGGACCGGCCGCTGTTCGACGGCGCAATGGAAGGCAACGAAGCGGACAAGCTGTTCGGAGATCCTCACGGCAAGCACGCGGCGATCTTCCGACACGTCGCGCAGGGGTTCGGCTTCGACGCGGAGACGGCATGGGTCGATCTTCCCGCGGAGGCCCGCGAGATCGCCTTGCGCGGCACGGGGGAACGCGTGTGGGAGGTGGAGTGGGCGTGGCGGCGGGGCACGCGCACGGGCACCCACTCGATGCGTGCGCCTTGGCCCGGGATCGCGATTCTGGTGGAGCAGGAATACGAGCGCAAGCACGGCGACAAGCGGGGCGACGGGCTGGAGCTGCTGCTCGAGCCGGAGCGATGCGCGAAATGTTCCGGGGATGGGATACGCGAGCCGGCGCGGAGTGTGCGCTTCGACGGCAAGACCATCGGCCAGTGGCGCGCGATGTCCTGCGCCATGCTGGCGGAGCGGTTCCGCGAGCTGCTCGAGGTCCGGCCCGACCTGGCCACCTTGCTGCACGCGGGGCTCGAGCGGCTCACGCCGATCATCGACGCCGCGCTCGGCTACCTGACTCCGTCCCGCTCTGCTCCCTCGCTGTCTTCCGGAGAGGCTCAGCGCGTGAGGCTCGCGGCCCACGTGGTCTCGGGCCTGTCGGGCGTCACGTACGTGCTCGACGAGCCGACGCGTGGGCTGCACCCCCGCGACACGCAGCGCGTCGTCGGATTGGTGCGAGGGCTCCTCGACGGTGGCAACACCGTCGTCGTCGTCGAGCATGAGCTCTCCTTCCTCGAGCACGCGGACCACGTCATCGATCTCGGTCCCGGCGCCGGAGCGGAAGGCGGCGCCGTCGTCGTCGCGGGCCAGCCCTCGCAAGTCGAGGCGTCCGAGGAGTCGTTGACCGGACGCCATCTGCGAGCGCGGCGAGCGGCTCGACCCCTGCGAACGCCGCGGGAGCTTCGTCCCGGCATCGAGGTGCGGGGAGCGCGCGCTCGAAACCTGAGCGGCATCGACGTGGACTTCCCGGCGGGCGGGCTGATCGCGGTGACGGGGGTCTCAGGCAGCGGAAAGTCCACGCTCGTGTTCGAGGTCGTCGCGGCATCGTTCCGGGACGGCTCCAACGCCGTGCCGTGCGGGTGTCGTTCCATTCGCTTCGTCGAGCCCTTCTCGAGCGTCGTTCGTGGGGAGCACCTCGCCTCGCCGTCGTCCTCGGCGAGGGTCGCCTCCACCGCCGGGGTCCTCGATGCGATTCGTCGCGCGTTCGCCGCCACGCCCTTCGCGCGCGGCAAGGGCTGGAAGGCCGATCACTTCTCGTCGGGCAGCCGGGGGGGACGCTGCGAGGTGTGCGAGGGGACCGGAGTCGTGCGGGTCGGCCTCGACTTCCTGCCCGATGCCGCGGTCGAGTGCGATGCGTGCGACGGCACGGGGTTCAACGCGGAGACGCTCGCGTGCACGTGGAACGGGCTGTCGATCGCGCAGGTAATGGAGCGATCGGTGCGCGATGCGATCGACCTGATCGAATGGCCCGAGGCGGTGCGACGTCTGCGGCGTCTCGAGCAGGTCGGGCTCGGCTACCTGCAGCTCGGCCAGCCTCTCTCGTCGCTGTCCGGAGGCGAGCGCCAGAGGCTCGGGCTCGCGATGACCACGGGCCGGGGCGAAGCGGGGCGCAGGCTCGTGCTGCTCGACGAGCCCTCGGCCGGGCTGCACCCTGAAGACGTCGCCCGGCTGGTGCCGTTGCTGCACGAGCTGGTGGACGCCGGCGACACGCTGATCGTGGTGGAGCACGATCTGGGCGTCATTTCGGCTGCGGATTGGATTGTGGACCTCGGCCCGGAGGGGGGCGAGAGGGGCGGGAGGCTCGTGGCAGAGGGCTCGCCGGGCGCGATTTCGCAGCGCGCGGACCTCGCGACGGGGGGGGCGCTGGCGCGGTTCCTGGGGAGGTCGTGAGGCGGCGCGCCCACTACCGATCCCGCGTGCCGTGCGCTACGAAGTCAGCCGGATCTGTCTCGATGAAGTCTCCCCAACTCGACGCCCTGGCCGACGTGCTCCGCGTGACGGATTCGGGAGCGATTCCCGAACGAGCCGCGCTTCGTGCCATCCTCGACGCTCCCGAAGAGGTCGATGCACCGCTGTTCGAAGCCGCGGACCGGGCGCTCGATCGCTCGTCGGGAAGATCCGTGTACCTGCGCGGCATCGTCGAGTTCTGCAACGCCTGTCGCAAGGACTGCCTGTATTGCGGCGTCCGACGCAGCAACACCCGCGTTGCGCGGTACGCGATCCCCTTCGACGAGATCGTGAAGGCGCTCGAAGAAGGATATCGTGTCGGATTACGATCCTTTCTCCTGCAGTCGGGCGAGGCGCTGGGAGACGCGCATCTCGCGCTGGTCGAGCGCGTGCTCCGGTGGATGAAGGCGCGATGGGGCGACTCGGTCCGGCCGGTGCTGTCGATGGGCGAGCTGCCCAAGGAGACGTTCCGCAAGCTTCGGGAGGCAGGCGGTGGAAGGTACCTGCTGCGCATCGAGACCAGCGACTCCGAGCTGTACGCGCGGCTCCATCCGCAGGATGCGCGCCACAGGTTCGAGGCCCGGGTGCAGGCGCTGCACGATCTGCGGGACACGGGGTGGCAGGTGGGGACCGGCGTGCTCATCGGTGTGCCCTGGCAGACGCCCGATCATCTCGCGGGGGATCTGCTGTTCATGCGCAGGTTCGACATCGACATGTGCGGCATGGGGCCGTACATCGAGCACCGCGACACGCCGCTCTGGGAGGCCCGCGAGCAGGTTCCCGACGTCGCGACCCGCGTGCGGTGGACCTTGCGCATGATCGCGCTCCAGCGTTTGTTGCTGCCCGACACCAACGTGTCCGCCACGACGGCGCTGCAGACGATCCATCCGCAAGGGCTGGAGCTCGGGCTGGGCGCGGGAGCCAACGTCTTCATGCCCAACCTCACCCCGTGGAAGTACAGGGAGAGCTACAACCTGTACGAAGGCAAGGTCCGCGTCGCCGACTCCCTCGACAGCGTCCTCGAACGGATGTCCGCGCGTTGCGCCGCGCTCGGTCGCCCCGTCGCCCTCGGGGATCCAGGCGACCCGGTCCGGTTCCGCACGCGGCCACACGGGCACTGATCCGCCCTGCCTCGCACCACGCGGGCGTGGTACGCTCACAGATTATGATCCACCGCGCGCTCACTCTCCTGGCCTGCGTCGCGTTGCTCGCGGCCTGTGGCGACGAGGCCGCTCCCATCGACGCGTTCTCCAACACCGCCGGCTCCGCGGGCAGCGCAGGCTCCGCACCCACACCGTGCAGCGAGTACTGCAGGTACATCGTCGACCATGGCGTCGGATGCGCAAGCTTCGACAGCGGCGGTCGCTGCGTCGCCAACTGCCTCGCCTATGCCAGCGGCGCGTGCGCCAACGAGTGGGGATACCTGCGCGAGTGCGTGAAGACCTCCTCGTCGATCGTCTGCCAGGACAACAACGGTGGCACGCCGATCCTCGTGACCCAAGGGTGTCAGGAGAAGGCGAACGCGTGGAGCTCGTGCCTGGAGGTGAAGGACGCGGGCATCTGCGACTGATACCCACGCCTCGCCGGTGTCATCCGCACACCCCGCCGGGCTGGCACCTCTTGCCCGCCGGACACGTTTTGCCGCTGCACACGCACGCATTGCCCTGACAGGTTCCTGGCGAGCCGGCGTTGCACGACGCAGCGTCAGTACAGGAGCACGCACCGCTGGAGCACTTGAACCCTGCAGGACAAGCGCGGCCACAGGCCCCGCAGCTCTGCGGATCCGAGGCCAGATTCCGGCAACCGGACGGATTCTGACAGCACGTGTCGGCTGGACCACACGCGGCAGCGCCGTTGCAGGAGCAGACGTCCTTGT
>CAYMUE010000239.1:3901-7934 GCA_964393505.1 uncultured Polyangiaceae bacterium | reverse complement strand
GATCCAGCCGCGCCCGCCCCGCGCGCTGCCGCAGCACCCGCGCGTCCCGCGACCCCGCAGGCCCGACCCTCTCCCTCGGCCGCCACACCCGGCAACGGATCCCTCGGTCTGTCCGGCGACCGCGTCCGCAAGATCTACGAGTCCTACGTCCAGGCGCGCCGTGCCTGCCGCGAGTCCACCTCGAACATCACCGAGGGCAAGCTCGAGGAGATGCTGCGCACGTCCGTCGAGAAGCTCCGCAGCAAGCACACCGGCAAGAGCATCGACTTCGACGTCGTGATCAAGGATGGCAAGGCGGTGCTCAAGCCCGTGGTCAAGGGCTGAGCCGGAGCGATCGGATCACAGGTGCGGAAGCGCGTCGAACAACGCGCGGTCGTGGGACAGCACCAGGCGCATCTCCGCAGGCAGCGCGCGGATCCGATCGCGTGTGGCGCGCAAGCGGCTGTGATCCTGTGCGAGCAACCGGCTCAGCGCCGACGTGCGGCAGCGTCGGATCTCCTGCGAGACGTAGGCGACGTCTCCGGCGTGGACCCACTGGTTGTCGCCTTCCCGAACGAACACGGCGACGTGGCCGAGGGTGTGTCCCGACGCGTCCGCGATCACCACGTCGTCGTCGAGCGGTAAGCTGCGCGGAAAGCCGTGGAACGGCGCGCGCTCCAGCTCGATCGGGTGCAGCCGTCCCGCGCGGGACAAGTCCGCAGCCCGGTAGCCGCCGAGCTCGCCCCGCTCGCGCGCAGCCTCGAACTCCTCGCGTGTCGCGATCAGCTCCGCGTTGGGGAAGTCCTGCACGCCGCCGACGTGATCGAGATGAAGGTGAGTGGCGATGATGCGCGTGACCTTGCCCGGGTCGAGCCCCGCGCGTCGCAGCTGCGACGCGACATCATCCCCGGGCGCGATTCGAAGGCTCAACAGCGTCGTTCGCAGACGCCCGATCCATCGCGCCGGATCGGCGCAGGTCTCCGCGCTCCATCCCGCGTCGATGAGCCAGATGGATCCGTCGTTGCGTTCGCAGACGGCGACGACCGTGGGCAAGGGCTCGGAGCCGCGTACACCCGTCCCGACGACCGCAGCCGGTGCGGAGGTCGTTCCGCAGGTGAGGAAGCGAACGAGCTTCACGCAGCAGCAGCGCTAGCGCTTGCCGGCCTGATACAGGCGCGCGCGGCGAGCGTTGAACTTGGCCTTGAGCTTCGCGCGGTAGCGGGCGGTGCGATTTCGTTCGGAGCGCCGCGGCTTCTTGGAGATCATGAGGTACATGGGTGAGGCTCCTTGCTGAGGGGGGCACGCCAGAGCGTGCCGCCAAGACGAAGGGGGGCAGAACCTAGTCGACGACGACCCGACTTTCAAGTCCGCGCCTGTCGATCGGTCCTGGCCCGCCCCCCCTTCGCCAGAGAGCGGCGTTGGCACCCGGCTTTCGGGACCCACGACGTACTAGCCCGCTGGCGCAGGTCCACCTATGATGCGGCCACGGCCGGGGCTCTGCCGCGGCCAAGGACGGCGGATGTCTTCCGTCTGACATCAGAACGCGCGGGCCAGCGGACCCGCGGACCGGGGTCGAACGTCATGGAATGCCCGAGCTGCCACTCCCCGAACATCGACAACGCCCGCTTCTGCGCCAAGTGCGGAGCCCTTCTGCCCGTGGCCGGCGCTGAAGAAGACCCCCTCATCGGCCAGGTCATCAAGAACACCTTCCGCATCACCCGCATGATCGGTGAGGGCGGCATGGGCCGCGTCTACGAGGGCGAGCAGCAGATGGGTACGGTCACCCGCAAGGTGGCCATCAAGACCCTGCACCCCGATCTGTCGCGCGACACGCAGATCGTCGCGCGGTTCAACCGCGAGTGCGGCACGGTCGCCGAGCTCGAGCACCCCAACACCATCCAGTTCTTCGACTTCGGCCAGACGCCCGACGGGACCCTGTTCATCGCGATGGAGTTCCTCGAGGGACACTCGATCGCCAAGATCCTCGAGACCACGGGCCCCATGCCCCCCGCACGCGTCGAGCACATCCTCAAGCAGGTCTGCGGCTCCCTGCACGAAGCCCACGGCAAGGGCATCGTCCATCGTGACCTGAAGCCCGAAAACGTCGTGCTCATCACCCGCGCCGGCGAAGAGGACTTCGCCAAGGTCCTCGACTTCGGCATCGCGGCCCGCCAGGACGCCACCGATGCCAAGAAGGAGCAGAAGCTCACCCAGCAGGGCATGGTGCTCGGAACTCCGCCGTACATGAGCCCCGAGCAGTTCACCGGAAAGGTCCTCGATGCCCGAAGCGACATCTACTCGCTCGGGGTCATGGCCTACGAAATGCTCACAGGAAAGCTCCCGTTCGACGCGCAGACTCCCTGGGAGTGGGCCACCAAGCACCTGACCGAGCGCCCCTTCCCGTTCGAGGTCACCGCTCAGCACGCTGCGGTCATCCCCGGCAACATGAAGGCCGCGATCATGCGCGCCCTGTCCAAGGACCGCGAGCAGCGTCAGGATTCGGTCAAGCAGTTCCTTGCCGAGCTCGAACACGGTGCCGGCGCCCCGGTTCCCGTCAGCTTCCCGGGCAATCCTCCGGGCACCGCCTCCGGTACCGCCATGATGGCCGCTCCTCCCCCGGATCTGCTCCAGGCGGCTCCCTCGGTCACGCCTTCCTACGGAGGCCATGTCCCGGTCCCCACCGCCAATGACATGGTCATCCCCGTCCAGGCCGTCCCGCCGCCTCCCGTCCCCGCCCGATCCTCCGGCGGCTCCTCCAACAAAGGCATCATCGTCGCCCTCATCGCCGTCCTCGGCCTCGGCGTCGTCGGCGGCATCGTCGCCCTCGTCGTCAAGCTCGGCAGCAGCTCCGGCCCCGACGAAGGCCCCATCTCCCTGCCTCCTCCCGCGTCCGTGACTGTCGACACATCCTCGTCGGCAGCGCCTCCGCCCGACACGGTCGCGACGGTCACGGCGACCGCGACCGTGACGACGCCGGTGGCCACAACGAAGGTGGCATCGACCGCAACGCCCACAGCCACGGCGACGACCACAGCGGCCAAGGGAGGTCCGACGGGGCAGGAGGCGTGTGACAAGTCGGTGCAGGCGGCGAACAACGGCGCGATCGAGCAGGCCGTGGCGCTCTACCACGCGTGCCAGAAGGGCGGTCAGACGGCGGGGCTCGCGAAGTCCGCGATTCAGCGCAACGCGGGCCCTGCGGCGCAGCAGGCCCGGTTCCGACACGACTGCGCCCGCGCGCGCAGCATCGCATCCTCCGCCGCCTCCATCGGCGCCGCGGGCACTGCGCAGGCCGAAGCCTCCCAGTGCAAGTAGACCTTACCGGCGCACCCGCTCCCCCGCGCGCGTTCCAATCGCTCCCGTTCCGGCCCGATCGGAACCACCCCCCTGGTAGCTCCCCCGCTCACCGGTCCCCTTGACTGCCTCCTCACTCGACGATAAGGGTGGGCCCAGAAAGTACCCGCGAGAACGTCTTAGCCATGTTTGGAAATCTGGTTTCCTTCGAGGTCGCCGCGGGGGGGAGAGGTAAGCAGCGTATGGGTCGCAGTCAGCAGAGCTGGCCGGATGCAGCACGATCCGGACAGTACCGCGGACAGTGGGTCGCGCTCGATAACTGCCGATACGATCGCACGTCGAATCAACCCGTCGAAGGCGACGTGGTCGACTCCGACGAGGATCTTGCGGAGCTCTGCGCCCGCCTCCAGCAGTCGAGCCGCAGCAAGTGCATCGTGATGTTCTGTGACGACGACGTCCTGATCGAGCCCACCCGCCGATCCGGCTTCGGTTTCGAGGATCGTCGCTCCGCCTAGCAGTCCCTCCTTCCACTTCCGATCTGGTTCGCTCCGATGATCTTCGTCCGGGCAGGGCTGTGCCGCGCTCCATCACCTCCTGGAGCGAGAGGGCCAATCGAAGCCTGAGCTCGCTCGCTCGCTCGAAGGGGTTGAAGGGCCGCTCGTGCGCGGCCCCCTTTACATGTGCGGGTGAGGGCTCAGGGACGGCCGCCCTGGAAACCCATCGCGTGGACCAACGCCTTGAGGTCTTCGAGTGTTCCCTTGGA
>CAYMUE010000239.1:0-3801 GCA_964393505.1 uncultured Polyangiaceae bacterium | reverse complement strand
GTGTCGGGGCTGCCGGTCTTGACCATCGCGAGGTGCTTCTCGAGCGACGCCTTGTCCGATCCAAACGCCATCCAGGTCCGGGGTCCGTCGGGCATCACCACGATGTAGAACGGGATCGGCGGAGGCGCCTTGGCGGCGCGTCCCGACGGGATCGCGAAGGCCACTTCGAGCGCACGCGTGTCTTTGTCGAGCCCCTTGCCGAAGGGCGTCACCTTCGCCGTCGGGAGGTACTTCGCCTCCACGTGGCCCTTCTTGGTGATCCACGCCTTGACCGCGGGCTTGTTGTAGAGCGCGGCAAGATCCTTGATCCAGTCCTGCAAACGCCCGGAGGACTCCTCCATGCCCCACACCTGCCATCCGATCGTCGAGATGACAGCGTTGCGGATCTCCTCGGCCTTGTCGCCTCGCCCGGTCGGAGCAGGCAGATCCACCTTCCCGGAGGCCGTCACCGACACGGGTGACGACGCGAAGAGCCGCTCGACCAGATCGCGCGCCTTCTTGCGCTCCGCGGCCGGGAACTCCACCTGCGAGGTCAGGCCGTCGAGCAGATCCCCGCTCGACTTGCGCACCGCGGCCCAAGCCTTCGGATCGCCTCCGCGGCCGTAGATCACCGACTCGCTGTCCACCGGCGCACGCCAGAAGATCGCCGGCGCCGGCCCCGCCTCCCCGGCCTTCTCGAAGAAGCGCTGCGTGAACCACGACTCGCGCCCCTTGAGCTTCAGCGCCACCTCCGCCTCCGCAACCTGCGAGGCGCCGTTGACGTCGATGAAGATCGTGAGCTTGTCGAGGTCGTTCGCCAACGACACCGTCTCCGTCGCGACCCCGCTCATCGCCTGCTTGATCGCGCCGTCGAGCTTCCGGTCTCCGGTCCCGATCTGATACGAGGCGAAGTTCGCCGCCCAGGTCAGGTACCCGGGGAGCTGCGCGCCGAACTTGCGCTGCACGGGGGCGAACCGCACCTCGGCCCACAGATCCTTGTCGGGCATCGCCACCGAGGGCAGGCCCCGGGACAGATACGGCTGCAGGCTCAGGACCTCCTTCTCGCGATCCCCGCACACCAGGCGCGCGGGAGCCGGACCGACGGCGGCGCCGATCACGCAGACCAGCCCGTTGCGACGTCCCGCATCCACACGAAACACGCCCGGCGCGATCTCGTCGCTCTCCTTGCCCTTGTTGAGGCCCGAGCGCGCCTCCTCGAGCGAACGCAGCCCGATGGAGAACGCCGCCAGCGGCATCGGCTTGCTGTCCGGTGCGTTGGGATCCAGCGCAAACACCGCGTCCACCGGCGCATCCATCGCAATCAGCGGAGTCGCCGTGCGGGCGCGCAGCACCTCGTCGACGAGCTCCTCGACGGGCACATCGAGCCCCATGATGTCGCGCACTGCCGAGAACGTGCGCGAGGGGGCGCGCCAGCGGATCACCGCGAAGGTCCCCTCGGGCTCTGCCGCCGGGCTCAGATCCGCCGGCGGCGCCGTGGCGATGATGGGGGTGGTGCTCGTGGCGACCGGAGTCGCCGGGGTCGTGGGGCCAGGAGGCGGGGTTCCGCCGCAGGCCACCGGGAGGACAGCAAGGCTCGAGAGGGCGAGTTTCGCGACGATGGAACGCATGGCGGAACCATATACGCCCCGCCGGCCCGATGGCTACCCTCCAGGATCTAGTCCCGGAGAATGTCGGCGAGGGTGTAGCGGCCCGCCGGCCGCGAGACGATCTCCCTGGCCGCGAACAGCGCCCCGCGCGCAAACAGCTCGCGGCTCGTGGCCCGGTGGGTCAGCTCGAGACGCTCCCCGTTGCCCAGGAGATGCACCGTGTGATCGCCCACCACGTCGCCGCCGCGAACGGCAAGAACGCCCATCTCCTCGGCCGTGCGCGCACCCACCATCCCCTCGCGCCCACCGACCTTGCGCAGCTCGCCCCGGACCTGCTCCACCTCGCGCGCCAGGCGCGCCGCCGTCCCGCTCGGTGCGTCCGCCTTGTTGCGGTGGTGCACCTCCACGATCTCGACGTCGAACCCCGCCCCCAGCCTGCGCACCGCGTGCTGGACCAGCTCTGCCAGGACCTGGATCCCGACGCTCATGTTCGGCGCCCACAACACCGGCACAGCCTTCGCCGCCTCGTCGAGCGCCTCGAGCCCCGCCGCGTCGAGCCCCGTGGTGCCGCTCACGATCGCGATCTTCTCGCGCGCGGCGACCTTCGCGAGCACCGGCACGGCGCGACGGTGCGAGAAGTCGATCACGACTTCGGCCCCGAGCAGGGCGCTGGCGATGTCGTCCTGCACGGCGACGCCGACCGGTGACATGCCGTGGACCTCGCCCAGATCGCGGCCGATCGCCGCGCATCCGCGCTCGGCGACGGCTCCGACGATCTCGAAGCTGCCGGCGGTGCTAGTGCGTGCGAGGGAGAGCACTGCGGCACCCATGCGGCCCGTGGCTCCGTGCAGGGCGATCTTCATCGGCCCTCCTCGAAGCGCGACATCGTTGCGGCGACCGCGTCGCAGGTCGCCTTCGACGGCGGCACCAGCGGCAGGCGGAGCGAGAGCTTCATGAGTCCCTTGTGCGCGAGCGCGGCCTTCGAAGGCCCCGGGCTGGTTTCGAGGAACATCGAGTCGTGCACGGGCAGCAGCTTCAGGTGCGCAGCGCGGGCCTGATCCCAGCGTCCTTCGCGCGCCAGGGTGCACACCTCCGCGACCTTGCCGGGGTACACGTTCGACGTGACGCTGATCACGCCGCGCGCGCCGCACACCATCATCGGAAGCGTGAGCGCGTCGTCGCCGCACATCACCGTGATCCGCTCTCCGAAACGCTTCATCGCCCCCATGCAGCGCAACACGTTGCCCGAAGCGTCCTTGACCGCCACGATGTTCGAGCACGCGTCCAGCGCCCTGCCGATCGTGTCCAAAGACAGATCCACCACGGTCCTGCCCGGCACGTTGTAGAGCACCACCGGCGCACCGCCCACCTCGCCTGCCACCTTCGTGACGTGCGCCAGCAGCCCGTCCTGCGTCGGCTTGTTGTAGTACGGCATCACGATCATCACAGCGTCGGCCCCCGCCTCGAGCGCGCGCTGCGCCAGCCGCACCGCCTTCTTCGTGCTGTTCGACCCCGCCCCCGCCAGCACCGGAACCCGCCCTGCCGCCACGCTCACCGTGTGCCGCACCACCTCGAAGTGCTCGTCGTCCGTCAGCGTCGGCGACTCCCCCGTCGTGCCGCACGGCACCAGCCCGTGGATGCCTCCCTCGACCTGCCGACGCACCGAAGCGTCGAACGCGTCGAAGTCGACGGCTTCTCCATCGGCCGTAAACGGGGTCACGAGTGCGGTGAAAGCGCCCTGGAGCTGGAAGGGTCGAGTCATGGTGGCAGGAGGTTGGACGCGTGCCGCCGCGAGGTCAACTTCCCGTCGGTCGTGCTCGGAATCAGCGCGGGACCGGCGCGCCGTCCCGCTTGAGCAGCCACCAGGAGCCCACGTGGTCCACGAGCTTGATCGACGGATCGGCGCGGAAGCGATACTCGGGAGAAGACGGGCTGCGGACCAGGAACCAGTCCAAGAGCTCGCCGCGGGTGGCGATGTCGAAGCGCTCGGGGGTCCACTCGAAGCGCAGCGGGGTGAGGGGCGGCACCGCGGGGTTGTTCTTCCGGTAGCGCATCGGCCACGCGTTCCACGCCACGAAGTGGAAGCTCAGCCACCCGCCCTTCTCGGCCTGCACCCACGCCGGCATGTGGATGAACGGGGTCGTGCTCCGCGTGGACCCGGAGTGATCGAACGCCATGTAGCCGAGCCGCGGCGCCTGCTGAATTCCCCTCACAG
>CAYMUE010000238.1:1137-7957 GCA_964393505.1 uncultured Polyangiaceae bacterium | reverse complement strand
TCGACCATTACGCGTTCAACCCAGTTTTCAAGGACCGAGGGGAAGTCGCCTTCCCGTTTGGGGACGCGCACTCTAGCGCGTCTCTACCCACTGTCAACTTCTTTTTTTCATCTCCCGTCCGCTTCGTCTGCCCTGCTGCTGCCTCCGTCGCGTCGGGGGTGGGGACCTTAGCTCCATGGCCCCCCCTGTCAACCTCTTTTTTTGTACCCCCCCCTCTTCTTCTCCTCCCCCACGTTCACCGCCCCCCTTCCACCCCCGCATCCTTTCCTGCCCCCTCATTCCGTCGCTCTTCCCACGCCTCCCGCTCGCATCGAACCCCGTACACGATCGGATGCACCGACGTCACCACCTGCATCGGCTCGCACCCGTACACCGCCTCGCGCCCGCACCCCGTCACCGTGTGCCTCGAGAACCCATCTCCAACACTCGAAACCCCCAGGCAGCCCAGCTCCCAACTGCCCCGAAGCACCACCCATGCCCCCTCCATCTGCTCGTGCGCCATCTGCATCCCCACCCCGCACAACACCACCACCACTGCCACGATCCCCAGCACCCTCTGCCCCGTCTCTCGCCGCGCGTTCATGGTGCCGCCTTCTCTCCTCTGCCCACGCTCACATGACCAGACGCCGTCTACCACATCGGCCCGCACGACCGCGCCGCCGCCGAACGTCATCCACGGCTTCAGCCGCGCGTCCAGGCTCCTTGCCCGTTCGCTTCGTCAGTTCGTTGGTGTTCCGATTTGGTTCGCTCAGCGAACCACTTGAGAAGGTTGTCCTGCCACGCCTCGATGCGGCCCTCACGCCCGCCGTCAGACTATGGCTTCGGAGCGACCGCTACCACCCCCCACGGCGAAGTGATGTTCGTCGAGGTGGCATCCACGACTATCAGCCCGAATCCCTTCTGGCCCTGCGCTGGCGCGAGCATCCCCGATGCGATGGCGAACAACCGCTGCCCCGCCGTCGGCGCAAGCGCGAACTCCGCAACCGTGGTCGTCGTTCCCTTCGCGGCCATACCCAAGGTGAACCCCCCAGCACTCAGGGCCGTGCCCGCAGGCTCGGTCGCGTTGGGGAAGGCCAGGTCGTACACCAAGGCCGACGGGTCGATCGTCCCCGACGTCGTCACCGTCCCCAGGTCCACCGCAGGGGCGTCCGGCGATGCGTGCGCCGCGCGCACGAGCGCCTTGCCGTCTGGGACGGCGCCGAACCCCTCCGCGAGGTGGATGAACTGGAACTTGTCGGCTCCGGTGGACGCGAGCAGACCCGTGGCAATCGTGAGGTAGGTCTCGCCCGCCCCGAGCTCCGGGGTCACCAGGGAGACCGCCGGGTTGGTGCTGGGCTTCGGAGTCGCCCCCGCCTGGCCAGGGAAGAAGTCGAGAGTGTAGGAGCCGGGGGGGACCTGGATGCGATCCATCCCTGCGAAGGCCACGTTGTCGATGAGCTCCGCGCTCCCCGCGTATACGTCCACCGCCGGAGCGTCCGGAGAGGCATGCAGCGCGTACACGAACGGGTTCTGCTTGAGCCACGCCGTGGTCCCGTCCGCGAGCACCGCGAGCAACGCGAAGCCGGTCGCGTCGCGGGGCGACTTGGCGATCTGGCCGGCGGCTACCACGAACAGCGAGGACTGATCCGGCAGGGACGGGGTCGTGAAGGCGGTGACCGTCTTGCCGGAGGCCGCAAGCCCGATCTGCAGGGCTGTCGCCGCAGGAAGCGACACGCCCTCGACGCCGGTGTCGGCGAAGCGCGCGAGACCGGACAGATCGGGAGCCGCGGGGTTGTCGTTGCCCACATCGAGATCGACGGTGGGAGCATCAAAGCCGGCGTGCACCACGCGAACGCGGACCTTGCCAGGCTCCGAGGCGCCAAAGCCCTCCTCGAGCGCCATGACTCGGAACTCGTCGTCGTCGGTCGAGGAGGCGAGGCTCCCAGCCGCGATGACCGTGTAGGTCTTGCCCGCCCGGATCTCGAGCGCGGGGGTTTCGAAGGCGGGCGCGTCGGTGGACGAAGCGCCGGCCGCTCGCAGCTCAACCTGGTAGGAGCCCGCCGGCAGGTCGAGGTACGAGGAAGACTTTCCGTACGCGAGGTTTGCGACGAGCGGTGTCGCATTGCCCTTGGCGTAGATGTCCACAGCCGGGGCGTCCGACGAAGCGTGCACCACGCGAAGCCTCGCGTTGTCCGCAGCATCCGCTCCGCCCCCTGCTGCACCCGACGCTCCGTCGGGCCCTGCGTCCGAGAGGCCCGCCGCCCCTGCGGTGCCTGCCGCTCCTGCACCCCCGGCCGTTCCTGCGCTGCCACCGGCTCCGGGGGTCGTGTCGTCTTCGTCACTGCACGCCGCCACCCCCGCCGACAGGCCAAGGGCAAGGACTCCAAGTGCAAGGGGCGATGCGAATCGAAAGGGGGAGGAATGAGTCATGGTTCCAGCTCCATGTCGGTTGGGTCCGGCGTCGAGCCCCGCTGGGCCTGGTTCCGTCCGCCGGAGCAAGTGACGCGGGAGATCATCCGCACAGAATACCTCTTTGTCTCAGACATCTCTTTGTCAACTGCTGATCCGGCAGGGAATGCAGTTTCTCTGGGGCCCGATTCGAGGCCTCGGAGGAGCCCGTTCCGGGCGGCGCACCGGGTCCTCACCGCCGGAAGGCTTGACCTCGTTTTGTCTTAGACGATATTTCTCGGTCCATGGCCCGACCGCGTTCCGCGAAGACCGCGCCCCTCTACTCGATCCAGCTCGTCTCACGCGCCACGGGGCTGACGGCCGACACCCTGCGCATGTGGGAACGACGCTACGGCTACCCTGCCCCCGAACGCGACGATCGAGGCAACCGCGTCTACTCGGATGCCGATATCGAACGGCTCCTGCAGGTCAAGCGCGCACTGCAGGCCGGGGCGAGACCGCATGACGTCGTCGGCCGCCCGCTGGAAGAGCTCGGTCGCATGCTCGAGCGCGTCGCCGTGGCCCAGACACAAGCCCCCGAAGAACGGGGCGCGTTGACTCCGCTTCTCGATGCGCTCGCACGCTCCGACGCGTCAGCGCTGCGCGTCGAGCTGCGCAAGGCGGCCTACGCCCTCGGTCCCAGGAGGTTCGTCACGGAGGTGGCCGCCCCGTTCACCACTGCGATAGGCACCGAATGGGCGGCTTCCAGGCTCGACGTGAACGCCGAGCACCTCGCGAGCAGCATGCTGTCGGCGCAGCTCGAGGTGCTGCTCGCGTCCTTCGAGGACCCCGGCGCCCCCATCGTGCTGATGGCCACGCTTCCCGGAGAGCGTCACACCCTCGGGCTGCTGATGGCCGCGGTCTTCGTCGCGACCGAAGGAGTCAGCGTCCGCTACCTCGGAGCGGATCTTCCAGCCGAGCAGATGCTGCGCGCAGCAGACCGCACGCAGGCCGCGGTCGTCGCGGTCTCCTTGTCCGCCGCGGCCGATCTCCAAGCGGCGCGTCGCGACCTGCGATGGATCCTCGACACGATGCCCAGACACCGCGAGCTGTGGGTCGGCGGCGCGGCCTCACGCAACCTCGACCTGCGACACCCCAGGTTCCGAGCGCTGCCGGACTGGGACGATCTCTCCCTCGCCCTGAGCAGGCTCCGGCGCAAGAAGTGACAGAGCGTGTCGTAGAGGTCGGTATCGCCGGTTCAAGCTGCAGCATGGGACCACGGCGCAGACCGGAGGCTGCGCGCGCTTCCATTCCCTCACTCCGCAGAGCCCGCGACGGCATCCAGGCACAAGTCGATCATCCCCGACCGCACGTCGCGCAGACTCCTCCATCCCCGCTCGTCCCACGCCGCACCACTCACGTCGTCGGCCGCATACAGGATCTGCCCGAAGACTACCTTGCGGAACCTTGCCACCGCGAACAGCGCCGCGGCCTCCATTTCCACCGTCAAACACCCTTGCTTGCGGCGCCGACGGATCATCGAAGGCGTCTCGCGGAATATCCCGTCGGTGGTCCAGGTCGCCCCCTCGATCCAAGGAAGCCCGCTTCTCTCGCACGCGTCGCGCAACCATCCCAGCGCCGTCGGGTGCGGACGACTCGCATGCCCCCAGGGCTGATAGTGATACGAGGTCCCCTCGTGCCGCACCGCCGACGTCGGCAGCACCAGATGCCCCGCGGGCAACGTGCCGTCGAGCGCTCCCGCGCCGCCACACGCGAGCACCGATCGCGCCCCCAGGGCGATCAGCTCCTCGAGCACCACGGCCGACAGCGGTGCGGTCAGACCGGCCCAACACAGGAAGCTCGGCATCCTGGCTCCGACCACCTCGTACACCGGGATCGGCGGACCTTCGCCGCGCAGCTCGGTGAGCTTCGTGAGCCTCCCGGCCGCTGCCCGGCGCTCGATCTCGTCGTGGAAGAAGCTCATGACCCCGCGAGCCGGAATCCGCGGCGCCCTGCTGTGGAACCTCGAGGGTTCGAGCAGCGCGGGCTCCCGTCCCGGGTGCTCCAGGATCGGCGCTCGCCCCCTCGTCGCCGTCGCCCGTCGTGTCACGCCGCAGTCCTCCTCGTCGTCACGAGCATGACCCTGACCCGCTCCGTCCGCCGGCGCAAGCACGCCGCAAGAAGCACTTCGGGGAACTCCCGCGCGTCGGGCACGGGAGCCCTCCCCAACCTTTCAATGGGTGGATGCACGCGAGCTCCGATTCCTTCGATCCTGGGCCACGAAGCCGTTCGCGCCGAGCCGCCGAAGCCCTCGCGACTCCCCGCATCCCTCATGGTGTGAGGGGTCGTGGACGCGTCATGGCTTCGGGTGACAGGATCGAATCGAGCTCGGCCTCCGAGAGGTACGCCTTCTCGAGGATGATGTCGCGAACGGGTCGTCCTGTATCCAAGGCGATGCGTGCGACCTCGCTTGTCTTGTCGTAGCCCAGGGCCGGGACGACCGCGGTGACGAGCCCGATGGAGTGCTCGACCATGTCGCGACAGCGCTGGGCGTTCGCGGTGATCCCGACGATGCATCGCGACGTCAGGGTGAGGACGGCAGCAGTGAGGATGTCGATCGACTGGAAGGTGTTGAAGGCGAGGATGGGCTCCATGACATTGAGCTGGAGCTGACCCGCCTCGGCAGCGAGGGTGATAGTGAGGTCGTTGCCGATCACCTGGAAGGCGACCTGGTTGACCACTTCGGGGATCACGGGGTTGACCTTGCCAGGCATGATGCTCGAGCCGGGCTGACGCGGGGGCAGGTTGATCTCGGAGAGCCCGCAGCGCGGCCCCGATGACAACAACCTTAGATCGTTGCACATCTTCGAGAGCTTCACGGCGATGCGCTTGAGCGTTCCGGAGAACGTCACGAAGGCGCCCGTGTCCGGCGTGGCCTCGACGAGGTTCTCCGCGAGGGTGACGTCGAGCCCCGTCAGCTGACGGAGCTCGTCGACGACCAGCTCCGGATAGCGCGGGTCCGCGTTGATCCCGGTGCCGATCGCGGTACCTCCCATGTTGATCTCGAGGAACAGCCTGGCGGTTTCCCGCAGGCGGGCGACGTCCTCGGCGGTGGTGACGGCGAACGCGGTGAACTCCTGACCGAGGGTCATCGGCACGGCGTCCTGCAACTGCGTCCGCCCCATCTTGAGCACGCCTGAGAACTCCTCGCCCTTGGCGGACAGTGCGGAACGAAGCTTCTCTAGCGCGGAAATCAGCTTGCGAACCGACAACATCGTCGCGATGCGCAACGCCGTCGGATACACGTCGTTGGTCGACTGAGCCAGGTTCACGTGGTTGTTCGGATGGCACTCGGCGTACTCACCGCGTCGCTTGCCCAACAGCTCGAGGGCGCGGTTCGCGATCACCTCGTTGGCGTTCATGTTGGTCGAGGTCCCGGCCCCGCCCTGCACCATGTCGACCACGAAGTGGCCGTGCCACTTGCCGTCGATCAGCTCCTGACACGCCCGATCGATCGCTCCTGCCACGGCGGGCGAAAGGAGGCCCAAACGAGCATTCGCTCGCGCGGCCGCCTGCTTCACCATCGCCAGCGCCCGGACCAGCGTCGGGAAGTGCGACAGGTGGACGCCCGAGATCGGAAAGTTCTCCACCGCTCGCAGGGTCTGGATGCCGTACAGCGCGTCCGCCGGGACTTCGCGATCGCCCAGCAGGTCGTGCTCGACGCGTGTGGCGCCGGAGCCATAGGACTTCTCGCGCCCGACGGCCGAGGTGCTTGCATACTGCAAGCGCTGGCTCATCACGCTGGCCACGCGACCGAGCACGTCGAGCGCAGCCGCACCGTCCGAAGCCAGGCACGCCCGAACCGCCTCGCGATCGATTCGCACCGCGGAGACAGCATCGAGGGCGCGGGCCGAAGCGGTGTGAGGAGCGGAGCCGAGAAGGGCCGCTTCTCCGGCGCTGTCACCCTCGTCAAGGATGGCGAGTCGCTCGCCGACCGCGCCGGGGTCACGGAGGATCTCGACGTGGCCAGAAGCGATCACGAAGACCGCGGTTCGGGTGGCACCCTGTTGAAAGAGGAACTCGCCGGCAGAGAAGCGGGCTTCCTGGCAGGCGGGGAGCAACCGTTCGAGGAGCGAGTCGTCGAGATCGGAGAAGAGCTCACTACGCCTGAGGGAATCGAGCATGGGGTTCATGTCGGGGGCTCACTTTCGCGCAGCCCGCACGAGAAAAGGACGGGCGACGGCGGAGGGTATGTACCTGGGGAGGGGGGTGGGGGCAACCACCGCGCGAGCGATGTGAAGCCAGACGAGGAATCGTCAAGGGGGAGGTCGGAGCTGCTCGTGGCGAGAGCGCGAGGCATGCCGAGCCGAAGGGAGAAGAATGGGAAACGAGCGAGGGACAGCGGGGGGGAGGGCGGAAGGCAGAAAAGCGAGGAGGGGGGCGGATGGGGAAC
>CAYMUE010000238.1:0-1037 GCA_964393505.1 uncultured Polyangiaceae bacterium | reverse complement strand
GAAGGGATGGGGAACGAAGGGATGGGGAACGAAGGGATGGGGAACGAAGGGATGGGGAACGAAGGGATGGAGGGAAACGGGTCGTGGTCGGAGTCGTGGTCTGGGGGGGGAGGGGGAGCGGAGAGACAAAAAAGAGAAGGCCTCGATCCGCGTTAGCGGACGAGGCCTTCGGAGATAATCCCGGCAGCGACCTACTCTCCCACACAGTCACCCATGCAGTACCATCGGCTCCGAGGAGCTTGACTTCCGAGTTCGGGATGGGATCGGGTATGGCCTCCTCGATATCGCCACCGGAAAACTTTGGGGATTGCGATGCGACCCGGGAGGGTCGCAACCCCAACTTCGCAAGCGAGAGAGAGAATCGTTGAATGCCTTAGGGAATGGTCAAGCCGCACGACCTATTAGTACCGGTTAGCTCCGCGGGTTGCCCCGCTTCCACACCCGGCCTATCGACCTCGTGGTCTACGAGGGGTCTTTAGGGACCTTGCGGTCCGGGATACCTGGTCTTGAGGCCGGCTTCCCGCTTAGATGCTTTCAGCGGTTATCCGTTCCGTACATAGCTACCCGGCTATGCCACTGGCGTGACAACCGGATCACCAGGGGTACGTCCACCCAGGTCCTCTCGTACTATGGGCAGCTCCTCTCAAGTATCCTACGCCCACGGCAGATAGGGACCGAACTGTCTCACGACGTTCTAAACCCAGCTCGCGTACCGCTTTAATCGGCGAACAGCCGAACCCTTGGGACCTGCTCCAGCCCCAGGATGCGATGGGCCGACATCGAGGTGCCAAACCGCGCCGCCGATGTGAACTCTCAGGCGCGATCAGCCTGTTATCCCCAGAGTACCTTTTATCCGATGAGCGATGGCCCTTCCACTTGGAACCACCGGATCACTAACACCTGCTTTCGCACCTGCTCGACCTGTCGGTCTCACAGTTAAGCTCCCTTATGCGTTTGCACTCTACGCCTGGTTTCCAATCAGGCTGAGGGAACCTTCGCACGCCTCCGTTACGTTTTCGGAGGCGACCGCCCCAGTC
>CAYMUE010000237.1:0-7987 GCA_964393505.1 uncultured Polyangiaceae bacterium | reverse complement strand
CCTTCCGAAGGCGAAAGGCACGGTCTTCTTCGTCGATCAGCTCGAAGTCCACCGCGACCAGATCCGAGGTGGACGGCGCGATCCACAGGCGCGGGACCTCGGTCTCACGCATCACCTCGCGCAGGGTGCGACGTCCGATCAGCGCGTCGTAGATGCTGCGATCGAGGGTGCGCGGCTGGATCCCGACGCTGCTCGAGGCGTTGGCCTGGGCATCGCAGTCCACGAGCAGGACGCGCTGCTCTGCGACGGCGACGCTTGCAGCGAGGTTGACAGCGGTGGTCGTCTTTCCGACGCCGCCTTTCTGGTTGGCGATGGCGACGATGGTGGCTCGGCTCGCGGGAGGCATGGGGAGGCGCCACTTAAGCCCTGGGAGGGGGGTGTGCGCAACCCCAGACCGTCGGCAGCCTCCTGCGCCGACGCGGAATCGGGGCGGGGCGGGGGAGGGGAGCAGGCGCGAGAACCGCGTGGGCGCGAGAGGTTCATCTCTGTGCGCGTGCGTGCGGGACAAGGAGCGCGCGATCCCCTTGGGATGGGTCTCTTGGGGGGTGCCGATTGGGCTTGACAAAACCGCACCACCTTTTTGGCCCGACGGCGACATCGGACTACAGTGTCGGTTCAGGTAGGATATGGTGGTTGCGAAGAGGCGCACGGTGTTCGACAGGGCTCTGACCGAGCCCCACCGCTCCGTCGCCATCGACCGCGCGATGGCCGGCACCTTCTGGTGTCCCAGGCCCGGAGCCGGACCGGCTCCCGTGATCGATCTGCTGGCTCGTCGCGGCGCTCCTCTTCGTTCCCGTCGGCACCCCAAGGCCTCGTCCGAAGCAGGAGGAACCTCAGCATGATGCGCCGAAGCTACAGCTCGTACGCCGAGTTCGAACGCGAGGAGATTCGCCCGAGCTTCAAGATTGGCTTCTCCATCGACGACCTCGAGGAGGCCACGTTTGAAGCCGAGTCGTTGTTCGACGAGACGGGTGACGACTTCGAGGACGACTTCGACAGCGGCAGTGGTCGCTGAATAGCTTGTCCCTCCCGGGACCGCGGCTCGGCAGACGCCTCTCTGCCGGGCCGCACATTTTTTGTGCCTCCGGGCTGCGTCGAATTCGGGCCCTTCCATGCGACGCTTGACTTGCACCGGCCAGCGTGGCACGAGCTTGCGCCCTGTCCGGAGCCTCGTCCATGAATCGGTCGGCCCGGCACGTGGAGAGCCATACCCATGCAGGTCAACGTCGAGAAGCTGTCCCCAGTCCTAGTCGAATTCCTGGTCACGGTGCCGGCCGATGAGGTCAAGCAGTCCGTCGATCGCGCCTTCAACGACATCGCGCGCAGCGCCCAGATCAAGGGGTTCCGCAAGGGCAAGGCCCCGCGCCATGTCCTCGCCCACCTCTTCGGTGAGCGGGTCGCGCTCGAGGTTGCGAGCCGTCTGGTCGACGACACCTTCCCCAAGGCGCTTCAGCAGCACAAGATCCAGCCGATCTCCCAGCCGGTGATCGAGAAGCCCAAGGCTTCGCCCACCGAGGACTTCGCCTACCGTGCGCGCTTCGAGGTCACCCCCTCCATCGAGAAGGTGATCTGGGAAGGCCTCGAGGCCAAGCGCGCCGTCTACGAAGTCGAAGACAAGATGATCGGCGACGAGCTCGAGCGCCTCCGCATCCAGCACGCCAACCTCGTCGCCCCCGACCCGGTTCGCGCTGCTCGCACCGGCGACGTCGTCACGGTCGACTTCACGCTCGATGTGGACGGCAAGCACGTCGACGGCTCCGACACCAAGGACATGAAGGCCGAGGTCGGCTCTTCGACGCTGCTGCCGCAGCTCAGTGCCGGCCTGCTCGGCAAGGAGATCGGCGCGCACGTCGAGGTCGAGCTGGTCTTCCCGGAGAACCACGCCCAGGAATGGCTCCGTGGCAAGCCCGGCAAGTTCCATGTCGACGTCAAGGACATCAAGGAGAAGGTCCTGCCTGCTCTCGACGACGAGTTCGCCAAGGACGTCGGCCAGTTCGAGAACCTTGATGCCCTCAAGGCCAGCATCCGCGACCGCATCGAGAAGAACCTCAAGGAGCGCTCCGAGAACGAGCTCGCCGAGGCCCTCGTCGCCCAGCTCTGCCAGAAGAACCCCATCCCCGTTCCCCCGTCGCTGGTCCAGCAGCAGACCCGCCTCCAGGAGAACGAGGTGCTCCAGCAGGCCCGACGCCAGAACCCGTCGGTCCGCTCCCTGGCTCCTGAGCTGCGCAACGCCATCGCCGCCGACGCCGAGCAGAAGGTCCGCGCCGGTCTCCTGATGGCCGAGATCGCCAAGAGCAAGTCCCTGCAGGTCACCGACGCCGACATCCAGAACGCGTACAAGGAGCTCGCCGAGCAGACCGGCAAGAACGTCAACCGCGTCAAGGCCGAGTACCAGGACCCCAAGCAGCGTGAGATGCTCATCGGCCTCATCGTCGAGGACAAGGTCCTCAACCTCATCGAAGCGGCCGCCAAGATCGAAGAGGTCAAGTCCTCGGTTGCCGGCTGACCGCACCAGGAGGAACACCACCCATGAGCAAGCGCCCTGAAAACCGTGACCAGGCAATCGCCACGCTCGAGCGCGCGCGCGACTTCATCCCCTATCCGCAGGTCGTCGAGACCACTCACCGCGGAGAGCGGAGCTGGGACATCTTCAGCCGCCTGCTCAAGGACCGAATCGTCTTCCTCGGCACCGAGATCAACGACGACGTCGCCAACATCATCATCGCCCAGTTGCTGTTCCTCGAGAGCGAGGACCCCGACAAGGACGTCCAGATCTACGTCAACAGCCCCGGCGGCGTCGTCACCGCGGGCCTCGCGATCTACGACACCATGCAGTACATCCGCTGCCCGGTGTCCACGATCTGCATCGGCCAGGCGGCCTCCATGGGTGCGGTCCTGCTGGCCGCCGGTACCCCCAAGCATCGCTACGCGCTGCCCAACGCCCGCATCATGATCCACCAGCCGATGGGCGGCACGCGCGGCCAGGTCACCGACATCGAGATCCAGGCCCGCGAGATCAAGCACCTCAAGGAAGTCCTCATCGAGATCATGGTCCGCGCCACCGGGCGCTCTGCCGAGCAGATCGGCAAGGACATCGATCGCGACTTCTACATGGGAGCCGAGCAGGCGCGCGACTACGGCCTCATCGACGAGGTCTTCCTCCCCAAGAAGAAGACGACTCCCTAGCCCGCTTCTGCGCCCCGACTCTCTCTGCTGTCCCCCTCATTCCCCGCGATCCCTTGGCGTCGATCGGTCGATCGATCCGCCCATCCCGCTCCCCCATCGTCGCGCCGACACCCCCGTTTCCTCCCGCGTTTGTGCCCGAAACAGTTCTGCCGTTCGCTTGCGACTCGCGCTCGGCAGGTCTAGACTACCGCCTGCAGATACACTGCACGAAGGCTCAACGACGCACCGTTTGCAGAGGTGGAAGTGGATCGACGCCGGGACGATCGCCAGAACGGCAACCTCAGCTGCTCGTTCTGCGGAAAATCACAGAAGGAAGTCAAGAAGCTCATCGCAGGCCCCACCGTCTACATCTGCGACGAGTGTATCGGGCTCTGCAACGACATCATCAACGAGGAGATCGAGAAGGACGAGCCCCACACCGGCGGCGCACCCATCCCGAAACCCCACGAAATCAAGGTCTTCCTCGACCAGTACGTCGTAGGCCAGGACCGCGCCAAGAAGATCCTCTCCGTCGCGGTCCACAACCACTACAAGCGCGTCAACTCTGCCGTCGCCTCCGACGACGTCGAGCTGCAGAAGTCCAACATCCTGCTGCTCGGCCCCACCGGCTCCGGCAAGACCCTCCTCGCCCAGACCCTCGCCAAGCTCCTCAATGTCCCCTTCGCCATCGCCGACGCCACCACCCTCACCGAGGCCGGCTACGTCGGTGAAGACGTCGAGAACATCATCGTCCAGCTCCTGCAAAACGCCGATCACGACGTCGAACGCGCCCAGCGCGGCATCGTCTACATCGACGAGATCGACAAGATCAGCCGCAAGAGCGACAACCCCAGCATCACCCGCGACGTCTCGGGCGAGGGTGTGCAGCAGGCCCTGCTCAAGATCATCGAGGGCACCATCGCCAATGTCCCCCCCAAGGGAGGACGCAAGCACCCCCAGCAGGACTTCCTGCAGGTCGACACCTCCAACATCCTGTTCATCTGCGGCGGCGCCTTCGTGGGCCTCGAGCAGATCATCCAGCGTCGCATCGGCCAGAGCACCATCGGCTTCGGCGCCGACATCAAGGGCAAGAAGGACTACAAGCTCGGCGAGCTCCTCGAGCAGATCCAGCCCGAGGACCTCCTCAAGTTCGGTCTCATCCCCGAGTTCATCGGACGTCTCCCGGTCATCGCCACGCTCCACGAGCTCGACGAAGCCGCCCTGGTCGACATCCTCACCAAGCCGCGCAACAGCCTCCAGAAGCAGTACCAGAAGCTGTTCGACATGGACGGCGTCAAGCTCAAGTTCACCAAGGGCGCCCTGTCCGCCGTCGCCAAGGAAGCCCTCGAACGCAAGTCCGGCGCCCGCGGCCTGCGCGCCATCATCGAGAGCTGCATGCTCGAGATCATGTATGACATCCCCGCCAAGTCCGGCGTCAAGGAGGTCATCGTCAACGAAGACGTCGTGACCCGACGCGATCCCCCGATCATCGTCTACCAGAAGGAAGCCGAGCTCGCCTGAGCCGCACGCGCTCCGCCGCTCCGCCTCCCCCGCGCCCAGGAGTCCCTTCGATGTTCTTCAAGAGCGATGGCGACCGCGGCTCTCCCGACGGCAGGCGACGCACTCTCCCCCTGTTGCCCCTGCGCGACATCATCGTCTTCCCTCACATGGTCTCCCAGCTCTTCGTCGGGCGCGATCGCTCCATCGCCGCCCTCGACGAGGCCATGAGCCACGACAAGGAGATCTTCCTCGCTGCCCAGCGCAGCGCCAAGACCAACAACCCCGCCCCCGGCGACATCTTCGCCGTCGGCACCATCGGCTCCATCCAGCAGCTGCTCCGCCTCCCCGACGGCACCGTCAAGGTCCTCGTCGAAGGCCGCTCCCGCGCTCGCATCCGACGCTGCCTCCACGCCGAGCCCTGGTTCCAGGTCGAAGTCGACGTGATCGCGGAACCCGCCGCCGCGGGCGTCGAGATCGAAGCCCTCGTACGCTCCGTTCACGCCGCCTTCGACGCCTACGTCAAGCTCAACAAGAAGGTCCAGCCCGAGATCCTCATGACGGTGCAGAGCATCGAGGACGCGGGCCACCTCGCCGACGCCATCATCGCCAACATCCCCTCCATCAAGCTCGCCGATCGCCAGGCCCTGCTCGAGCTCGAAGACCCCAAGGCCCGCCTCGAGCGCCTCCTCGAGCTCGCGCAAGCCGAGCTCGAGATCCTCCTGGTCGAACGCAAGATCCGATCGCGGGTCAAGAAGCAGATGGAGAAGACCCAGAAGGAGTACTACCTCAACGAGCAGATGCAGGCGATCCAGCGCGAGCTGGGAGGCGAGAAGGACGAGTTCAAGAGCGAGATCCAGGAGCTCGAGGATCAGCTCGACAAGAAGAAGCTCAGCAAGGAAGCCTCCGAACGCGTCAAGAAGGAGCTCAAGAAGCTCCGCCTCATGCACCCCACCAGCGCCGAAGCCACCGTCGTCCGCAACTACGTCGACTGGATCCTCGGCCTCCCCTGGTACGAGACTACCGAGGAACGGTTCGACCTCGACGAGGCCGAGCGCATCCTCGACGAGGACCACTACGGGCTCGAGAAGATCAAGGAGCGCATCCTCGAGTACCTCGCCGTGCAGGCCCTCACCCGCAAGCTCAAGGGGCCGCTGCTCTGCTTCGCCGGCCCCCCCGGCGTCGGCAAGACCTCCCTCGCCCGCAGCATCGCCCGCGCAACCGGTCGCAAGTTCGTCCGCCTGTCCCTCGGCGGCGTGCGCGACGAGGCCGAGATCCGCGGCCACCGCCGCACGTACATCGGCGCGATGCCCGGCAAGATCATCCAGAACCTCAAGAAGGTCGGCTCCGGCAATCCGGTCTTCCTCCTCGACGAGGTCGACAAGATGTCGACGGACTTCCGAGGCGATCCGGCTGCGGCGCTCCTCGAGGTGCTCGACGGCGAGCAGAACGACACGTTCAACGACCACTATCTGGATCTCGACTACGACCTGAGCGACGTGATGTTCATCACGACTGCGAACACGCTCAAGGGCATCCCGGTCCCCCTGCAGGACCGCCTCGAGATCATCCAGCTCAGCGGCTACACCGAGTTCGAGAAGCTCAACATCGCTCAGCGCTACCTGGTGCCGCGACAGAAGAAGGACTGCGGCCTCGACGGTGTCGACCTGTCCCTCTCCGAAGGCGCCATCCGCACCGTCATCCACCACTACACCAAGGAAGCCGGCGTCCGCTCCCTCGAGCGCGAGATCTCCAGCATCTGCCGCAAGGTCGCCCGCCAGGTCGTCAGGCTGGGCAAGGACCAGCCCGTCGAGGTCGTCGCCAAGGCCGTCCCCTCCTTCCTCGGTGTCCCCAAGTATCGCCTCGCACGCACCGAGTCCGCCGATGAAGTCGGCCTGACCACCGGCCTGTCCGTCACGGCCTACGGCGGTGACCTGCTCGGCTGCGAAGTCGCCGTGCTCGTCGGCAAGGGCAAGACCATCATCACCGGCCTGCTCGAGAAAGGCATGACCGAGAGCGCCCAGGCCGCCATGAGCTACATCCGGTCACGCTCCAAGGCCCTCGGCCTCGAGCCCGACTTCTATCAGAAGGTCGACGTCCACGTTCACTTCCCCGAGTTCGTTCCCAAGGACGGACCCAGCGCGGGCGTGACCATGGCCACGAGCCTCGCCTCCGCGCTGCTCCAGGTCCCGGTCCGACGCGATGTCGCCATGACGGGTGAGCTCACGCTGCGCGGACGCGTGCTTCCCATCGGCGGTCTCAAGGAGAAGCTCCTCGCCGCCCACCGCGCCGGCATCACGACCGTCATCATCCCCAAGGACAATCGCAAGGACCTGCGGGAGATCCCCCGCCGAGTCCTGCGCGCCCTGCGCATCGTCCTCGTCGAGCACATGGACGAGGTCCTGCGCGAGGCCCTCCTGCTGCCCAATGTCGATGCCATCCTCGGCCCCTCCAAGCCGATCATGGAGTATCGAAACGGCGAGCTTGTGGTAAGACACGTCCCGCAGCAGGCCGACGACGGCGTCGGGGGCGACCCCGCACCGACGCAGGCCGATGCGTGATCCCCGGCGCGAGCCGGGCATCATGTCCCTCTCCGGGCGGATAGCTCAGCGGTAGAGCGCTGGCCTTACAAGCCGGATGTCGCAGGTTCAAACCCTGTTCCGCCCACCACGCCGATCTCGGCACTCTCCGGGGATTTCGCTCAGATCGCCCACCGCGCGAGGGCTCGTGAGCTTCGCGTTCCCGTGCGTGAACCCTTCCCCCATGTCGAGGCTCCTACGGCGGCCATGTCCAACCCCAGTCAGCTCGACGCCATCGACTCCCGCTACTCCGCCCTCGCCGAGTCGTCATGTTGCCTGTCCTGCGGAGGTGCGGCGAGCCGGTGCGACATCCAGCCCGGTCAGGTCTGCATCGACCTCGGAAGCGGGCGCGGAGCCGATGCCCTGCGCATGGCCGCCGACGTCGGTCCCGGCGGACGGGTCTACGGCGTCGACGTGGCCGCAGGCATGCTCGAAAAGGCACGCCGAACCGCCGAGCGTCTCGGCGTGACCAACGTCGAGTTCGTTCGCTCCGAGCTCGAGCGCATCGACCTCCCCGACCGCGTCGCCGACTGGCTCACCTCCAACTGCACCCTCAACCACGCCGCCGACAAGTCGAAGGTCTGGAAGGAGATCTTCCGCGTCCTCAAGAAGGGCGGACGGTTCGTCGTCAGCGACATCTACGCGGTGGATCCGATCGACGATCGGTACCGCAACGATCCCGAGGCCGTGGCGGAGTGCTGGGCCGGGGCGATCCTGCGCGACGAGTACCTGCGCTGCATCGAGGA